>JAIERK010000021.1 GCA_019746975.1 Candidatus Obscuribacterales bacterium | reverse complement strand
AATGACTCGGATTTGAAGTAAACCGCCTGATGCCAGTCTGGGGCTGGAGATTCGCTAAAAAATCGGGCTTGTTGCATGAGCACACGGCGCCGCCGAATATCCATTGGGTAAGACTGCCGGCACGACCGGAGACCAACCGTTTGCCGCAGTCGAAACAGATCGTGCTCGTATCGTAATTATCGGGGAGGGCGTCGGCGAAATCGCACTAACATAAAACCAGCCATTGTGTGATGCTTCCTTGACGCGTTCCACGTCCGGGCCTGCTACACTTTGGGCAGTTTGAGTGCTCGGAATCGCTATTCATCTATACTGAGTATGAAAAATGCAGTGACTGAACACTACTCGCCCTATACCCAGCATTCAGACGAGCTCAGTGACCTATTTGGAGATCAAGTTTGCTCACGCGCACTATGTTGAAGAATTTCAGCTCCCTACCATTGCGAATTGCGGGTCGGGTCTTCGGAGTCGCTTATGTCATTTGTTTGATGTTGGTGATAAATGATGCGATCGCAGCTAATGATTCAGCGCCACAACCAACTGTGTCTAAGACTTCCCCGATTGAGAGTCAAAGCGGCTTTCGGGATGACGAATTGCCGGCGAGAATATTGAAGAAGCCGGCGATAAAGCAAATGGCGGATCAGGCGCTTGTTCTCTGGGGGCAGAAGAAGTACGGTTCTGCCGTGGAAAGTTGTCGATCTTTTGCAATGGCAGCGCGGCTCAAAAAAGAAGAAATCTCGCAGATTACAAATCTCGCGGAGAGCCTCAACGCTTCATCGCATTTCAAGAAAGCCGCGGTTCTGCATTTCATCGCCTTGTCCGTCCAGAAGTATAGTAATAAGGCGGTTGCGAACGACATCATTGGGCGAACTTATCGGATTGCCACCATCTTGACTGTCGACCATCCCAGTGAGACTGAGCGTGCCTTTGCTGCCAGCCTTATCGAAGAAGGTATGCAAGCACGAAGGATAGGCGGTGGTGTTCCGGACGCAGATGCGCCCATTGTTCTTCTCTATTCAAGACTTCAATTTAGTTTAAAACAATGGCAGAGCGCAATAAAAGAATACGAATACTGGCTTGCCATTTTCGAAAGCCGTGGAAAGTCACCGCCTGAAAAGGATCTTCCCGATGCGTTGGCAGAGGTCGGCATGGCGTACACTAGCTTGAAGAAATTCGACAAAGCGGAGAGTTCCTTCCGTCGCGCCTGTGAAACCAGCGTTGCTGTCAATGGAACGACAATCACGCCGATAAATCAGTATGACGTCGAAGATTTCCTGATCTACAATTTGCTCACTCAGACCAAGCTTGAAGAGGCCAGGGAGCTGGCGCACGAGCATCTAAAATTCAAAGAAAAAACACTAGGATTACGATCGCCAGAGTTGGCGAAGGAACTTAATCGCTATGCAGATCTTTTTGAGCAAGCAGGCGAAACAGCCTTCTCATTTTCACTAAGAGCTCGTGCCGGTCGAGTTGTAACTCCGTGAAGTGGCCAGTCTACTTTCAAGCCGATGTTCGCTCTTCTTCTGTTGGTGAAATCGATGTCTTCCTGTAGATCTTCGCTCAGCCTCGTTGAGTCTGCGTTCAATGGAACGCATGTTGGCGCTTTACAGAGAGCCATCTCTTTTGCGTTTAAGCTCCAGGGTCGCGACCAAATCGGTTCTCAGGTCTTTCACCTGTCGCTTGGTCAATCTTCCTGCGTCGCATTCCAATTGTATCCGTTGATCGATCAATGCTCTTCGCGCTGCGTAATCTGTCGGCGCGTAGATAACCTGTCCGCCTTCCACAAGAATTGATCGCCCAGAATTGGTTTGTACGAGAACCAATTGATTCTCTAGTACATTCAGTCTGTAAGCAAGTGGTGCGGTCTGAGTGAACGTCGCATTGTTCATTGCGATGCGATGCCATGCGTTCGAGTCGATGCCAGGTCATGTGTTCGATGCGATGCATGTCGTGCGTTCGTTGCGATGCGCATGCAATGCTATTCCGGTTGGCACGCTGGTTCTGTTAAGCGCACCGAGGTAAGATCTCACTTCGATCGCTTTTTTGTTTCACTGCCTTTTGATGCACTCTGCGCTGATGCGTATTTTTCTAAATCGTTTTTCTCATCAAGAATGTCTGTCCAAATATCACCTTTCTTTTCCAATCTCTTTGGTACCGTCCAGATTGTGAAATCTGTCGGATAGATCTTCGAAAGCTCCGACCAATCAACTGGCACGGAGACAGTCGCTTGTTTGGAATTTCGAGGCGAATAGGGTGACGGCAGCGTCTTTCCTCGTGCGTTCATGTTGTAGTCGAAAAAAATCTTTCCAGTGCGCTTTTTCACAGCCCAGTCCATCGTCACTTCGTTTGGTCGTAAATTCACCAGGTGTCTGCCAATTGCCTCTGCAACCTTCCTTACAGTGTCGTAGTCGATGTTGCGAAGAATTGGAATGTAGATGTGCAAGCCTGTGCGTCCGGATGTTTTTACAAAGGTGTTCAGCTTTAGCTGATCAAGCGTTTCTTTGAGTATAAGAGCTATCTCGCGAACTTTCTTGAACGCCGCTTCGTGCAGCTCCGGCTCTTCACCTTTAGATTCTTTGCCGCTATACATGTATGGATCCAGATCCAACACCACGAAGTCTGGAAAATTCATCAGCGACTTGTCGATATTTTCGACGCTACCAGTAAAGGTGCGTGGGAGTTCATGCCCATCCGGCTCTGCGCTGAGACGCGTGTGGATAGTGTGCAGCTCGAGGTCTGCGAGTTGACCGAGCCAAAGCAATGTTGGCAGATTGTTGCAGAGTAGGAATTCTACATCTGCATTATTGTGTTCGGAAAAAAGGTCTACAGTTTCGACAAATTCAGGCAGCTTGTGCTCCCAATGTTTTTGAAAAAAGCGTTTTCCGTCCACTCCATTGGGATATCTAAGTAAAGTGATCGGGCGATCCTTGAGATGGGGCAAAAGATACTCTGATACCACATAGAGATACCTGACATAGTCGCGCTTCGAGACTGGCTTGTGGTCTGCATCGCCTGGCCAGAGGACTTTGTCGAAATTGGAAAATGGAATCTCTGCATTTTCTACTTGCAGGGTGGCACTGTTTCCTGCATTGTCAATCTGTCTGAGTATCGTGTCGGCTACGGCAGCATCCCTGTCTTTTGCCTTGCGATCTTTTTCCGACTGTTTTTTCGCCGTCATAATGGACGCTCCTTCGAATTCGTTTTCATCCATCCATACAGCCATCGTCTGCAGCATGCATGGTCTCTCTCTTTGTATCTTAGTCGCCCCGCATTGTGTTCAAACGATCCGCCGGTAGGTGCTCCTTTTCTATTACTTTGAACTTGGTTTGAAGCCTGAGTGGGTTGAAGACCTTGGTGGATATTTTTCTGTTGTCTAGATATAGACGTTCGAGAGATGTAATCTTTGAGAAAAGTGGCACATCCTTGTCTTGTATGTCTGTTAATCTCACATCGAGTTCGCTTAAGTTTGGCAGGGTTGTGAGCTTCGCGAGAACATTGCCGTTGCAGCGTGTCTTGCAGAGATACAGTTCCTTCAAGCTTTTTAACTCACCAAGCAATTCTAGGTATTCGGAACGAAGGTTTGGGTCGGCCTCCAAATTCAGTTTCTGGAGGCGGGGTAGCCGCTTTAGATGAGCTAGACCAGAACCGTTAACATTCTGAAGATGATCGAGGTAGAGAATTTCGAGCTTGGGAAAAGTGCCAATCGTTTCAAATATTCTGTCGGTGACGTCGTTGCCTGCTAAACTCAGGATACGAAGGTTCTTCAAGTCTTTGAGCTGTGCGATTCCCACATCCGTAGCTCCGATGGCGTCCAAGCAAAGCACTTCGAGCGTGCGCATCTGATTAACAATTTGCAGGTCCTTGTCGTGAATAAGCGGATTTTCTTTCAGGTAAAGTCCTTTCAGTGGCAAATGCGAAATCGAAGCCAATCCTTTAGCTGTGATTGGCTCTGCAAAGAGGCTTAAGTACTGGATATCTTTCAGTTGTGATTCGGTCAGGTCATTATCGGAAATATCCCAGCGCTTGGACCAGACGATTCCGTCATTCCAGTGCATGTCATCCCATTTTTTTGTTTTGAAATCTGATCCGCTGAAAATTGGAATTATTCTCTTTTTGACTTGTGGTGGCGGCGTATTGGGTCTGAAGAGTATCAATGTGCTTGCCACTATCGCTACTACTAGGGCTATGACTGCCGGTCCGAGGAGAGTTGTTGAAACTGGTTGTAGTGTCGATTTCCGGGGCAAGGAATCGCTGAGATCGCTTTGCTGTTGTTCGATCTGTGTTGGTTCTAGCATCGACATGAGTGCAGTGCGGAGCTCCTGCACTGAGCTGTATCGTTGCGATTTGTCCTTTTTGAGGCATTTGCCGACAATTGTCTCCAACTCGTGAGAAAACTCTTTGTCCGGCATTCCTTGCTTCAGAGTCGGAGCGCTCTCCGTCGACTGTTTGAAAATAGTATCTAGGGCAGTATCGCCTTGTATTGGATACACACCCGTTAGAGTGTAGTACATCAAGCAGCCTAGCGAGTAGATGTCCGCACGACCATCGAGTTCGTGACCTGATGCGTGCTCGGGACTCATGAACAAAGGACTTCCGATTATTTTTCGCGTTCTGGTGATGCTACCGTATTCGGTGCGTTTCGCCAACCCAAAGTCGAGAACGAGGACTCGTGTGTGTGTGTCCTGCTCTGTAAGCATCACGTTAGTTGATTTGAGATCTCTGTGCAAAATGCCTTGCTTATGAGCATGTCCGATTCCATCGCAGACCTGAATAAAGATCTCGATAGCCTCTTCAATCGGCATCGGACCATTTTGTTCTACGAATTCGGCCAACGTGATTCCTTTGATATAGTCCATCACCAAGTAAATCTCATTGTTGTCGGCGATTCCGAAGTCCAACACGTTGATGAGATTTGGATGGGCCAGAGTGCTCGCCGTTTTTGCTTCAGATTGAAAACGTAGTGCCGATTCCGGTTTGACGAGGTCTGGGTTCAGCAGCTTCAGCGCAACATCGCGATTCAACGTTTCATCGCGTACCAGATAAACAGTGGCGGTTCCTCCCTCGCCAAGCTTCGAGATTATCTCGTATCTGTTCGCTATACGTCTTTTCTGTTCGCCATTCATCAATAACTCGCGCTTCAATCACTCTCGAATGCAAACACTCGTTTCCAGTCGTTCTTCATGTCGACAACAGTCCACCCTTTTTCGTTGGCTTCGTCCAGAGCTTTGTCGAGCCGTCCGACTTTCGAGTCCCTGTCGTATTTATATTCCCTTTTAGAATCCGTATGATGCACGAGAAGGGCCAACCTTTTGCCCTTACCGGCAGCGGTCCACTCGAGCATTTGCTGGTCGCCGTTGGAATTGCCGAACGCAGCTATCGGGCGGCGTCCAATTGCACGTTCGATGGCAACTGGTTTGCGATCTTTATCGTTGATGAAATCAATTTCCGGCAAGCGCATTATCTTCGGCTCTCCGTCTGAGCTTGAGTAGTCGAGTTTGCAGGTGCTGCCGATCACATGCTCCGGCACAATTCCGTAAGTTTTTTCTGTCCATGGTCGCATGAAGTCGGTGCCGCCGCCGGATACGATGTAGGTCGTGAAGCCGTTCTTTTTCAGATAAGCGATCACCTCAATCATTGGCTGATACACGCAATCCGTGTATGGTTGATTAAAACGTGGATGTTTAGCAGTGGCTATCCACTCGCTTACGATTTTTTCGAATTCACCTACCGTCAGGTTCGGATGCAAAATATTGACAAGGTCTTGAGTCCCTTTCGGACCCATAGAAGTCAGTGTTTGTATGTCACCACTGGTGGCGGCACGGACTAATGGCAAATTTTGAATCTCTGGTCCTTTTGTTGCTGCAATAGTTTTCGCTCGGTTCATCAAGAAAACGACCTGCGGATAGATTGGCATCTCACACCACAATGTGCCGTCATTGTCGAATACAGCAATTCGTTCTTCCGGTTTGACGTAATCTGGACCATCCTTCTTCGTAACCGCTTCGACAAAATCAACAATCGATTTTTTTGAAGCGCCGTCACTCCATGACGGCAAGTCAAGAACTTCTGCGGTTCTGGCAGTGCCTGGCGACTGCGACAACATCGCAAGCGGCATCAAGGCGGTAGTCAAAGCAATCAATAGCCATCTGCGTGAGAGTTTGGATGGACGCATAATTACGAGTCTCCTTCGATTAGAGCGCTGTTCGCCACGGCAACGCCAATAATATCGTAAACTTAGACTAATCTTGCAGTTTGATCCGCAAAATAAATGGACCTACCACTGTGAACACTTCGCCACACATCCGCACAACGATATCACGCATTATTCTGTCGGCCTTTTTCATTGGCGTCGGTGTGTTGCATTTTACCAAAGCTGATCTCTTCATGAGGGTGATGCCGCCCTATCTTCCTTATCCTCGAGAACTTGTATACGTCAGCGGTATATTCGAAATCTTGGGCGGCATTGGCGTGCACGTCGCCTTGACGCGAAGGGCTGTTGGCTATGGATTGATAGCGTTATTGGTTGCCGTCTTCCCCGCCAATATTCACATGGCTGTGCACAGCGAGCTATTTCCAGAGTTGCCTGTAGCTTTGCTTTGGATTCGACTGTTATTTCAGCCTCTCATCATGGCTTGGGTCTGGAGTTGTGCGATCAAAAAGAGCGTTTGAGATCGACGGGTATGTCTTGATTCGTTGAGCCGACCGTGATGAGTAGCCATTCTTGTCGCAGCGGTTGGAACAAACTGAATGAAGATTAGCTCAAAATCTGTGTTCAAACCGATCCTGTTTTGGGTTTAAACCAAATAAAACAGCGCGAGATTTCAAAACCTGCTTTCCACGGGTAAAAGTTCGTCTCGATCGGCCATTGCTGATCTTAATCGCGTCAATCCTTCTATAATCTGCTCTTCCTTCAAGCTTCCATAGTTAAGCAAGAATTCTCCGCGAGGTGCGTCACCGAGATACATATTTCGCGTGCTCACGAGACCTACGCCGAGGTTGCGAGCGCGCTCCACCAGCACGTCGTCAGGAACTTCGGTCTTCAGTCTGACCAGCATGTTGATTCCGGCATTCTCACCATATATTGTGACCGATTTTTCGAATAAACCATTCAGCACATCTATCATAAGCTGTCTGCGTTGGCTATAGATTGCCCGCATCCTGCGAATGTGTCGCTCCAGATGTCCCTCCAAAATAAAGTCGCTGAGCACCTGTTGCTGGATAAGTGAAGAGTGTCGATCCATCAGCCATTTTGCTCGAGAAAATACGTCGATGAGATCTTTTGGCACTACTAGATAGCCGAGGCGGAGCGCCGGCAGAAGTACCTTTGAAAAGGTTCCTACATAAATTACCGAGGCACCGCTATCAATACCAGCGAGTGCGGGAATTGGTTTTCCCTTATATCGATACTCGCTGTCGTAGTCATCTTCAATCAAAATCGTCCCGGTGCGCACCGCCCATGACAGAAGATCCAAACGCCGCGGAAGCGTCAAGGATACCCCTGTCGGATACTGGTGAGAGGGCGTGACGTACAAAAGTTTCAAACTGCTGTTAGTCGACACATCGAATCTAGACTTTAAATAGTCGACTCGAACGCCGCCCTGATCGACGAAGATTGGTGCGAGATGGGCGCCTTGCGCTTGAAATGCGCGTTGGGCGCCAATGTAGCCGGGCTCCTCGATACCGACCGTGTCGCCCGGATCGACCAGCACTCTGGTGACTAGATCAAGCGCCTGTTGCGAGCCGTTGACCACGATAACCTGCTCTTTGTCGCAAACAACAGCACGTGCTCTGGCCAGGTAATCTGCAATCGCACTTCGAAGCGGTTCGAAACCCGAGGCTCTGCTGGGACAATCCAGAAGGCTGAGGTTGCGTTGGCGGCAATGTCTAGACAATAGTTGGCTCCAGATTCGCATGGGGAATTCGTCCATGTCCGGCCTTCCGAAAGTGAATTGGATCTCGGGCTCGTGGTCTGGAAAACCCAGCCAATTTCTCGACTGAAGCGCCTTACCATATTGCGACAGCTGTCTTGGCCGTTGAATGGATGGGGGTCTCGGCATTGTCGAGCTCTGGTCAGTCTCGAGCACCTCGCCAATAGTCCCGATTTCACCGGCTTCAATCAGCTCATCGGGCAGGTGTCGGGAGACGTAAGTCCCGCTACCTCTATATGCTTCGAAATAGCCCTCGCTCAAAAGGTAATCGTAGGCCAGGGTGACTGTTGCCCGCGCCACACCGATAGACTTCGCCATCTCTCTGGTAGACGGTACGCGCTTACCTTTGGGCAGTCGTCCCGAAAGTATTGCCTGGCGGACCTCGTCGTATATCTGGCGGTGGAGGGGATGGTCGCTGGTCGTACTTATATTGATAGGGAAGTCCATGCTGACCTATATTGTGTTAAGTGGACTGGTATTTGAACATAAAAGTGGCACTTCTGCAATGCCAATTTAATTGTTATTCTCTTTGCCATACCTGAGGAGTAACAAACCGAGGGGAGAAAGGAATTATGAAAGAACTTGGAATTACGCTTATAACAATCGTTTTGGGCGGTTTGATTTTGCTTCAAAACCCGGCTATGGCTGCTGTATCAGACCCTGCTATTTACAACACACTGAAGAATCGCAGGATGACTCTGGTCAACAAAGAATCGGATCTGCTTAGAAGCCGAGATTCAATCGTAAGAAATACCGATGATCTCAACCGTCGCAACGATAACAATCAATACAGCTCGCGTCTGGACCAACTGAAGAGAGATTTGGATGTTAATACTTTCGATCTTCAGAAGGTAAGACTGGACATTCGAGACATAGACATAGCCCTTAGCTAAGGACCTCACGGGCTTTGGCAACCGAATGCAGATAGTCGTCTCCATAGAAGCGGGTTCGAAAGGACCCGCTTTTTGATTTACAGCACGAAGGGCGAAATACTGCTTCTTGTCTAAGTCCGATGTTGTCGCCAATCTAAATTTTGGACAATCTGGACATTTGTCTTTTGAATTAAGCTATCTTGGTTGTCGATACAATCAAAAACCGCACCGATTCAATTGCTCCATATCGTTCCATGAATTTTACCTGGGTCATAGATCAAAGAAAGTGTATCGGTTGTCATGCGTGCACAACCGCTTGTAAATCCGAAAACGAAGTTCCTCTCAGCGTCGACAGAACTTGGGTCAAGTATGTTGAGAAGGGAAGTTTTCCAAATACGCAACGCCATTTCGGAGTGTTGCGCTGTAATCATTGCGCCAATCCTCCTTGTGTCCATATCTGTCCGGTTACCGCTATGTTTCAGCGACCGGACGGCATCGTCGAATTCGATAAGGATGCCTGTATAGGCTGCAAAGCGTGTATCGCGGCTTGCCCATACGATGCGATTCATATAGATCCTGATAACGGAACCGCAGCAAAGTGTAACTTTTGCGCCCATCGACTGGATGTCGGACTAGAGCCGGCTTGCGTCGTCGTCTGTCCCGAAGAGGCGCTCATCTTTGGCGACCTTGACGACCCTTTATCCAAGGTCAACGAGCTTATTGGTCGGGAAAAGACGCAGGTGCGCAAACCTGAAAAGAATACCGATCCCAAATGCTTTTACATCGGTGCCGATGAAGCGGTGCTCAATCCGGATGTGCAAACGCACGACGAGTCCGGTCTTTATATGTGGTCGATGCAGCGTAGTGAAAAACATGGTGCGGTTCTCGACAACAACAAACCATCGGGAATTTCTCTGTCTTCGGCACTAAGTACGGTGACAGGAGCGAAGGTTGCCTATGACGTTCATCACGATATACCCTGGGCTCAGTATGTCAGTCTGTACCTGTGGACCAAGTCTATTTCTTCGGGTGTGTTCGTCTTTGCCTGGATGTTTTGGACAGGCATTCAACTCAATTTGATACCCGCCGCGATGCCCAGTTGGCTTGTCTGGGTTGCGCCTGTTCTGGCCTTCATCTATCTCGGTGTGACCGGAATTTTGCTTATCGCTGATCTGGATCGTCCCGAGCGATTCTGGTACATCTTAGTCAGACCACAATGGAAGTCCTGGCTTGCAATCGGCTCATACATCATTCTCGCTTATTCCGTGCTGTTGATAGGCAATCTTGCTGCCACCTTCCTTGGTGCACGCGATCTGTCCGTCTGGCTTTATCATTTGACTATGCCGGTCGCTGTAATGACTGCCGTCTACACGGCATTCCTATTCGCTCAGGCCAAGGGGCGAGATCTCTGGCAAAATCCCGCTCTGCCACTGCATTTGCTGGTGCAAGCTGTCCTGGCCGGCGCCGCGATCGTGATTCCGACCGCTGGATTCATGGGACAGAGTGCTGGAGTTGCGGAGTTCGCTCGGTCGGTTATCGTCGTTTGTCTCATGCTTCATCTCGGAATTACATTAGGCGGAGAAGTGCTGACGGAACATAGCTCTAAAGCCAAGCAACGGGCTGTGGACCTGATGATCAAGGGACCTTATAAAAATACATTCTGGTGGGGCAATATTGCCTGCGGTACCATCTTACCGCTGCTCCTTGTCTTTCTGCCACTCCCTTATCTCGCTTCTCATCAGTACCCGATCGACTTGCTGATTGCAGGTCTGGCACTGGCCGGACTGCTTGCCTACGAGCATTGTTTCGTGATGGCGGGGCAGTCGGTTCGTTTGAGTTAAAACTCCAGCAGGTAACACAAAATGACCTCTGCCAATCAAAGACCAAAGACGTTCGGCTCCTGGCTCAAGCGGCTGGCTGCGAGATGGCGATTTGTAAAAGATCTGGATGAGGCTCGCAAGCAACAGACCGGCACCACTAATGGTGTCGCCTGCAAGAACTGTCAACATGATGGTGCGACCATGGACACGCACTTGAAGGTTGGCGATGTGCGTGCTGATTTATCGAAAGCAACGAGCGCACCTGGTTCTCGACGAGTGGGAGAACTCGCACTGTTTCCTCCCATGGAGAAGTGGGACCACTGGACCGAGTGGGACCCGAAAGCGTGGCCGAAGAAGGTCGCTAGAGAGTATATGCTGGTGCCTACCGTCTGCTTCAATTGCGAAGCCGCCTGTGGATTGCTCGCTTACGTCGATAAGAAAACTCTTGAGGTTCGCAAATTCGAGGGCAATCCTGAGCATCCTGGCTCGCGCGGGCGCAACTGCGCCAAAGGTCCTGCCACCATTAATCAGGTTCAGGATCCTGAAAGAGTTCTATATCCGATGAAACGGAAGGGACCGCGAGGCAGCGGGCAGTGGGAGCGAGTGAGCTGGGACGAAGTCGTTGACTTGCTCGCGTCACGCATTAGAGAAGCTATAAAAGAAGGGCGCCGCGACCAGGTGATGTATCACGTCGGGCGACCCGGAGAAGACGGCTTTACCGAGCGGGTTCTTGCCGCGTGGGGTGTGGACGGACACAACAGCCACACGAACATTTGCTCGTCCAGTGCACGTGCCGGTTACGCATTCTGGATGGGTATCGATCGTCCGAGTCCGGACCATGCCAACGCGAAATTCATCTTGCTTATCAGCGCTCACCTCGAATCGGGACACTACTTCAATCCTCATGCACAGCGCATCATCGAAGCAAAGATGAAGGGCGCGAAAATCGCAGTGGTTGATCCGCGCCTTTCAAACACAGCTTCGCATGCTGACTATTGGCTTCCCTGCTACCCAGGTGGTGAGCCAGCGATGCTTCTAGCTATCGCATATCAGTTGATAAAAACTCGGAGAATAAACAAAGATTTCGTCCGGCGTTGGGTCAATTGGGAAGAGTATCTCAAGGTCTATGCCCCTGATAAGTCCCCGACTTTCGGCAACTTCCTCGTCACTCTCGAAGACATGTACAGCAAATACACTCCTGAGTTTGCAGCCCAAGAGTCAGGGGTCAAAGCGCAGGCAATCTATGACATCGCCGATGAAATTGCGCGCGCCGGCACCGCATTTTCGACTCATACCTGGCGCGCATCTTGCGCGGGTAACCTTGGCGGTTGGCAAACAGCACGGTGTCTGTTTTTCCTCAACGTCTTGACGGGATCGATTGCCACGCCTGGCGGTACCTCGCCGAACGCCTGGAATAAATTCGTGCCTAAGCCGATGACTATGCCTGTGCATCCTGAGCATTGGAACGAAGTGACCTGGCCCAAGGAGTTCCCTCTAGCATTTTTCGAGATGAGTTTTTTACTTCCGCATCTTTTGAAGGAAGGACGGAATACGCTCGATGTCTACTTTACCCGTGTCTATAACCCGGTCTGGACAAATCCTGATGGAATGAGCTGGATCGATGTCTTGAAAGACGAATCGAAGGTTGGTGTTCACTGCGCACTTACTCCAGTTTGGAATGAAACAGCCTGGTTTGCTGACTATATTCTGCCTATGGGACTGGGTCCCGAAAGGCACGACTTGCATAGTTATGAAACACAGGCTGCGACCTGGATTGGTTTTCGCCAGCCGGTCAGAAAAGTTGCTAAGGAAAGAATGGGGGGACCGTCTGGTACCACACTCGGTAGCAATCCCGGTGACGTTTGGGAAGAAAACGAATTCTGGATCGAACTCTCCTGGCGCATCGATCCTGATGGATCGCTCGGAATTCGCAAGCATTTCGAATCACCATATCGGCCCGGTGAGAAAGTATCGGTCGACGAATACTATCAATGGATATTCGAGAATAGCGTGCCCGGTTTGAATGAAGCCGCTGAGGCCAAAGGGATGAAACCGCTCGAGTACATGCGTCGATTCGGCGCTTTCGAAGTGCAAAACTCGGTTTATCAAATCCATGAAGACGAGCTCACGAAAGAAGAGTTGGAAGACTCGGTTACCGACGAAACGACCGGGTTGATTTACAAGGATCGGTCGAAGCTCAAAGCGATCAACATAGTGCCTGTTCCCCAGCCAGGCGATGAAGAGGGCCGCAAACTCATCGGGGTGAAAGTCGATGGAATCCCGCGGAGAGGATTTCCTACTCCATCAGGAAAACTGGAAATCTATTCGAGTACCCTTTCCGATTGGGGCTGGCCGGAATACGCGGCGCCGAGCATCACTCGCAGCCATGTTGAAAAAGCAGGCATCTTGAGCAGCATCGACGAAGGCGGCGCTCAGCATGAAAAGTTCGATTACTGTCTGATTCCCACATTCAGACTGCCGGTACTAGTTCATACCCGCACAGGCAACGCCAAGTGGCTCAATGAAATCGCGCATTCGAATCCGCTCTGGATCAATCCCGACGACGCTAAGAAGCATGGTCTGACGACCGGGGACAATGTCAGGATCGAAACAGAGATCGGTTACTTCGTGACCAGAACCTGGGTGACTGAGAGTATCGCGCCAAGCATAGTGGCGTGCTCTCATCATATGGGGAGGTGGCGCCTCGGTGAGGATCAAGGAACCGACCGCTGGTCGTCAAGTCTCGTTGATATGATCGAAAAATCTCCGGGGCAGTACTTGCTGCGTCAAAAACGCGGAGTCTCACCATTCCAGTCGAGCGATCCGGATAGTATGCGCGTCTGGTGGAACGATGCCGGAGTGCACCAGAATCTCACATTCCCGGTTCAGCCCGATCCGATTTCCGGCATGCACTGTTGGCACCAGAAAGTGCGCGTCCTGAAAGCCAAAGAAGGCGACCAATACGGCGATGTTTTCACCGATACCAACAAAGCTCATGAGGTGTACAAACGCTGGATGAAGATCACCCGGCCGGCACCGGGACCGGATGGTATGCGCCGACCGTGGTGGCTGCTTCGCCCGCTTCGACCGAGCACGAAAGCCTATAAGGTTTAACCATAGACGTTCCACCAAGCGTCGCTGTAATTGGGCTTTTGCGGGCACCAGCGACTGTGGTGGAGCATCTCGGATGCAGACCATAGTTCAAATGCGCAGCCACTGGGACCGCCGGCGTCTCGCCGGCATAGAGCATGTTTAATCGAGTTCAAGTCCGCGATCAAGAGACATGTATTTTGAACCTAGCGGCGGGCACAAGCGCACGTTTCGGCACGCCCCCAGCCGCGAAGATTTTATTGGCTGACGCAACGACTCAACCTTGACTTCGGTAACAGCGAATAGATTCAGTCCGTAATCGCCTGCTGTCTTGGTTTTCCGTTCGATTAAAAGAGATTCGAATTGAATGAATGCGTCGACCATTTGGTGCCCGGATGCATTTTTTTTGATTAAACGTGGAATATAGGAATGCGGAAGGACCAAAGGAGACCTGGTTATGGGAAGCCTGGAGCGGCGAAATTCAATGATTCTGAGCGAGGTCAGCCAGTATTGGCGAGAGCTTCGTTACGGCTGTGCCGAGCCCAGTCAGAATAAGTTATGCAATTCGATTGCCACTATAGATCTCGCGTTCAGCAGCTCCGCCAGCGCTCTCAGTAAGCACCTGTCGCGCGACAAGTGGGCGCGAATAAGGACTGATCTTTTCGATGTTCTTGTCAGCAGCTTTCCCGGGCACTTCCTTGTCTATCAGGCTGACGGGACTGAAGCGTTCGAGCCGCAGGGTGATTGGCCCGACGATGGCCTAATCGAATTTTTTCCAAAACGATCCAATCGAAAATCCGATGTTGCCCGCGAGGACATCAAGAAAGTGCATCCGGCTATTGTATTGAGCCTGAGATGGTCCTGGGCAGACGGGCGCAATGCAATCGATTCTTCCGACTTCGAGTCCTATCGCGATGCGAAAGCCACCGACTCCAGCGAGGAAGCTCAGATCGCAAGAGAATTCCTCGATCGAATCTGTGATATTTGTGCTGATGAAGCTGAAAAGTCGACTCGTATCGCTCACCGCAAGTGGTGGCGACTGTCGTCGGAAGCTTCCTCCTGTCCTGATAAGCGTACGAAAAATCAGCTCAAAAAAGAGATGATGGATTTAGAAAATGTGTGGGGGGTACCCACGTCGTAATGTGATCGTGGGATTGGCGAATTTGTCGGGGTGCGGTTATGCGCCCCGATGTCTTTTTTGCCGTCAGGCAAGATGCTTCTGGAATGGCTTGTGCATGGATGTGCTAAGTCAGTAGTACCATCCAACAGCATGCATGCATGCATGCATGCATGCATGCAACGAGCTTTCTTCAGGTTTGCACCGATAAGGATCTCTAAATAAGTTCGAAGCATGGGACGTCTAAAATATGACTCGCTTTTATAGCATCATTGAAAACGGCATGGTAACGAAGTTTCACTGGGAGACCAGCGATGGTGAGACCCTGCTCGCGTCTCACCATCGCTCGGACCACACCGAATGACGCAATCGAGCTCAGGCATCAGGCTGACAGCATAAGCGAAGCGTCGCAAATCATGGGAGAGAGAGCATGTCAGAAACAACAAACTTCGGTAGCGAATCAGCTCCATGTCAGAACTCCCTCTTCCGTCGATTGTTACTCTTGCGGCTGGAAATCCTCGGTGACAGTTCATATACGCAAAAAAAGAGCGTGCCTCGTCAGAAACGCTCTTTTTTTTGTTCATTTGATTGCTTTAGGCCTTGGCAGTTGCTTCCAACCGAGCATCCATCGTAATTTTTGCATTGAATAGTTTCGATATTGGGCAGCCTGTTTTGGCGTTGTCGGCAGCGGTGTTGAACTGCTCTTCGGTGGCGCCGGGGATTCTGGCGGCAACATCGAGATGAATCTCGGTTACTGCAAAACCAGAGTCGAGCTTTTCAAGCTTGACTGTCGCGGTGGTGTTGATTCTTTCAGCGGTGAGACCGGCATTGCCAAGCTGTCCGGAAAGTGCCATTGAGAAGCAACCAGCATGGGCGGCTGCAATGAGCTCTTCGGGATTTGTGCCTTTGCCGTCTTCAAAGCGTGTGCCGAAGCTGTATTGCGTTTTTTCGAGCACGCCACTGTCGGTGCTGATCGTTCCCTTGCCGTCTTTTAAGCCATTTTGCCACTCGGCGGAAGCTTTGCGTTTCATCATCATGCTCCTGTTGTTCTATGAATTGGACAAAGAAGAATAGTACAGGCGAGCGAGATTAAGTAGTCATATCGCTCTGTTCGAGTGCTTTAGCAACATTCTGTGACGATCTGTCATCGGTGCTGCCCAGATTGAAACCTGGAAGAAAGTCTCGAGTGTGCCATGGCGCGCCAATACATGGGTTGTATCGGTACTTGATCTTGCGGTATAGCTGATGAATAATCGATGCGCCGGTATTCAAACTGGGGAATGTGATACTGAATATGATGGCATATGACGACCTGCCGATCGCTAACTGTCCGCTACCGGCTTGGTTTATATCCATAGTGAAAAGTTTCTATGTTACCGACGCTTCCATTGCGCCTGCTTTGTGGTCTCCGATACAATACGTGTCGCCGGGCTCGTAATTGAGTCGGCATGTGCGCGAATTCAAGCTGGAGCCTACGAGGAATCCTTGACATGACCACCCGACGCCGCCATGAGCGGATTACCGCCGAATTCAACATGCCGGGGACGCTCGTCGATGTGAGCAGACCGGGCTCCAATGTAGCCTTGCCGGTCATCCATGTGATCTCATATGGACCCGATGGATTCATCGAAAAAGATGTCAATGAATTGAGCGAGTTGATAGTTCTATTTGCCAACTGGCCGGTCACCTGGGTCAACGTGGATCCGATGGAACAGGGACCCGATGCTCGATTGATTATCGAGAATTTTGCCAAGGTATTCAGCTTGCACGAGTTAGTTGTCGACGACATCGTCAATGTGCACCAGCGATCCAAAGTGGAAGAGTACGAAGAGCATCTCTTCGTGGTCACGCGCATGTTAATTGATAGAGATGAAGTTGAGACTGAGCAGCTGAGCTTGTTTCTCGGGAAGAACTTCGTTCTTACATTCAGAGAGGTGCCAAAGGATTGCCTTGATTCTGTGCGCGAGAAAATACGCAAGGGCAGAGGCAGAATACGTCAAGAGAAATCTGATTACCTCATGTATGCCATCATCGATGCGGTTGTGGACAGCTATTTCCCTCTGCTGACGTCGCTCGCCGATAGAATTGACATAATTGAAGACTCGGTATTGGAAAGCTATGACGAGGATACTCCGTCGGACATGTATCAAATCCGGCGCGATGTACTCTCCTTGCGGCGTTCGATATGGCCGGCGCGAGAGGCGCTAAATTCACTCATTCGTGACACGATGCCATTGATCAATGACAGTACGCGCCTCTACTTGCGTGATTGTCACGACCATGCAGTGCGAATCATCGATCTGCTCGAGATGTATCGTGAAGTTTGCTCGGCTTTGATGGAAGTTCATTACACCCGCGCAAGCAACCGACTTAACGAAGTTATGAAAGTTTTGACCATCATCACTGTGCTGTTCATACCACCAACTCTGGTGGCAGGTATCTATGGAATGAATTTCAATTCCAAGACTTCGCCCTTGAACATGCCTGAATTGGACTGGTATTTCGGTTATCCGGCCGCGTTGATTCTAATGATTGTCGTGACATTGGCAGTGGTGGCATTTTTGTATTTCAAAGGATGGTTGCGAACTCATAACCCATCCAAGAAATCACGCCCTTGATTCAGCGTGTTGCTCCACTCGAGCGGATTCCGGCGACATCGCCAGTTCAATGATACGATACGGCGGCCTTTCCGGAATGCTTCTTCGCAGCAGTGGCGTCGCGACATTGTACACCGGAATACGCGACATTGTGCCGCCCTCAAGTGTTCCCCTGTGTGAGAGGCTCAGGTTCCCGATCATTCATCACTCGATTGATTGAATCAATAGTCGGTTGCTCGTAGGAATGGTGTGCTATCCAGGTCAGGGTCAGTCTCAACCCTGCCCCAGCGTTTGTAATTGTCTCGATAATTGCCTATGTCTCTCATCGTAGATGGAGCCAGTGTACTCAATTTCATTCGGGCGAATGCCAGTTTGGCAAAGGTATCGATGGAATGTAGAAAGTCACAATCGGTCGGTTGATTCTCTTTTTTGTTTTTTTCATTCTGTTTGTCTTCATCGTTGCTAGGCTTGACCGGTCCTACCGGAAGTCGCTGAGGGGGCTGCTTCCCGACTGCTTTCAAGATCTCGTGCAGGTTCTGATTGACCAGATCATCTATACCTACGAAGGCACAGAGTTTTCTAAATCGCCTGCTCTCCTGAAGACTAGGATCTTCGTGGAGTGCGGTGGCGAGCGCGTGAAGCGCTTCTAGAGCAAATGGGTCTGAGAAATCCGGAGTATCCACATTAGGATTGGTATATCGTGCGTAGTTAAGCAAGCAAGATGCGTAATCAAGGCGCAAATCAACGGTAGCTCGTTTTATCCTGTCAGCCTGGCTAACAAAGTCCAGGTCTTTTCGCTCGCCGAACTCTCTGAGAAGAGCCTTGAGTTCGGGCTGGGCGAGCGCCTGCTTAGCGGCTTTGAGGTGTTGTGAGAAGTGAGATGCCAATGTCTGCATAATGTGTTCCTTTGTCCCTGTCGGCGGTATGAGTTGTTGGTACTTCGCTTCGAACAGCTGGTGCTCCACCCTGGACAGCCCAAGGCTGTCACCGACAAGGATCTCTGCGCGTCTGCGCACCTCCAAATCCGGCGAGCGCAGACCCGCTGCTAATGCTGGGACGGCTAACCTACCCATATCGCGTAATTCTTTTGTTGCCTTTTGTCTGACGTCGAAATTCTCTGATCCAAGATCGTCGACAAGCTTTCTTGCTTGTCCTCCATCAGCCTGTCCGCCTGCGTTATCGCGCACAGGTAGCTCTCCGCTACCTGGTAGAGAACGAGTCTCAAGTGGAGCGTTGACTTGTGTCTTTAGCGGAAAGTCTCCCATTACCTGGTTGAACAGTCCTACAGGTGCCGCGTCAGCTTGACCGGTCGATGTATCAAATTTTGTCGAAGTGTCATTGAATAAACAGTTGAAAGGCTGCTCCGGTTGCGAAGAAATCACCTTGTCCAATTTGTCGGATACGCCATTAATAGATGAATAATCTTCCATGCCGCGACTCCTGCGAAAAATATCCCAGTTATTGCAATCATGTTGCGACAGGATGATTACTGCGAAGTTACCAGCGCAATTAATTTCGGCGGGCGCGATTTTGCCTCGACCGTGATCTTTCAGAAATAATCCGTCCCGATACTTGGATGACTGGACTGACGGCGAAGTGCTATCCAGCGCTCCAAAGCCCTATAAAGACAAATGATTTGATTGTCACGATCAACAGGTATAAAGTTAAGGCGGATTAGAAATGATAAGTCAAAATTGGACTTTACCTGGTGACGCATTGAGTAAAATCCTGCTGGTAGAAGATGATGTTACTTTTGCGCCGGACCTGATCAAATGGCTGGTGCATGAAGGTCATGTAGTAGATCATGTGGTCACAGGTACAGAGGCTCTGGAGTGGCTGTCCACGTACACATACGATTGTGTCATTCTCGATTTGAATTTGCCGGATACTGACGGTATTGCTATTTGTCGGTTGTACAGGCATTCAGGCGGGAGTGCGCCCTTGTTGTTCTTAACAGGACAGAATCAGTCAGAGTTGAAAGAGATTGGTCTGGATTCCGGAGCAGACGACTACATGGTAAAGCCACCAGATTTGAGAGAGTTAAGCGCGCGCGTTCGGGCGCTCTTGCGGAGAGCTGGTGGGACTGCATCCAACGTGCTGCGCGTCGGACAGCTCGTGCTCTTACCGGCATCCAGAAAGGTGACCCGGAAAGGCAAAGAGATTGAGTTGACCGCGCTGGAGTATTCAGTGTTGGAGTTCTTCGTGCGTAACAAGGGTATAGTCTTTTCTCCCGAAGAACTTCTCGATCGTGTTTGGCATTCGGACAGCAGCTCGTCACCACATACGGTGCGAGTTTGCATCACGCGATTAAGAGGCAAGGTCTTCGACGAAGAATCGGAATGTTCGATCAAGACCATTTACGGTGCTGGCTACATCTTTGAATAGGGTCTGCTTGTAGTGAAGTACGGACCGACATGAGATAATGCGGTGCATGGCGATCCCGGGCTAATATGTTCAGATTTCCTCTGAGACTTAAACTGTTAAATGCCGGTCTTTTGGTAATCGGTTTTACTCTCCTTTGCCAGCTGATATTCATGACGGTTCTCGCCTGGCAACTATTGGACGCGGATAGGCAGCTGTGGCTTCAGTTGCGCGAGTATCATTGTGTTGCTTCCGGCAACAAAGTGATCGAGCTATTTTATCGAGCCAGCCGAGATCTAGCTCGATATGCGATTCTCAGAGATCCAACCAGCTTGAAGAAATACGAACGCCATGCCCAGCAGATGAAGATTGAGGGCGAGTATACCTGGACGCTCATGGAGACTCATCCGGAGGCTTCGCCCGCGGTAGTAAAACAAGCTTGCGTGCTTAGCGACAAAGCGCTGACAACGCTCTCTGAGGTACGTCGAACATTCGAGCTAGAGCCGGATTCGGTCGTGGATAAGGGTAGGGTGGTTCAAAGGACGACCGACATACTTTCCAGCTACTTCGAAGTGCTCGGCGACGTGGTCAGAGTTGAGCAAAAGGTCAGACAGAAGACACAGGTGAAAAAGCGAGTTTGGCGCAACTCAGTGACGAGTGTGATTCTAGTAGGAGTACTTCTCAGTGCTGCGTTGGCGGTCGCTATTGTCGTCATCTGGATTCAGGGCGTGACAAGACGAATCGATCGCTTGATGGATAATTCCCGGAGACTGGGGCGTGGCGATCCTTTGCTTCCTTACACCGGCATCCGAGATGAGATCTCACAGCTTTCCGACGGTTTGTTCGAAGCGGCAAAGCAGCTTCATGAATCTGATCAAGCGCGCCAGGAAATGGTGGCAGTCGCGAGTCACGAGCTGAGGAGTCCGTTGTCCGCCATCTCTGCCACTCTGGTCCTGGCTCGGGAAGGGGTGTATGGACCGCTCAATTCGCTCGGTCATGAGCGCTTGCGCCAGTCGGAGATCGATACGAAACGTTTGCTCAATACGTTAAACGAACTGCTCGATGTTCATAAGTTGGAGTCGGGCAAGATCGATCTTCAGATTGAGAAAGTAGACATGAGCGAGATCATGGAGGTTGCTGTCGATGAAATTACCGTGCTTGCCATCGCCCGTGGTGTACGGCTGGGAGTACGTAATCCCTCGTGTATTGTAGAGGTTGATCCGACCAGAATTGGGCAAGTTCTTGTGAAGATAGCATCTTATATCGTCGGGCATAGCCCCAGCGATTCGTTATTGCGAATTGAAGCGTACGAAAGAGACCGGTATATAGAAATCGAGATTGCTAATTCCGGCAGCAGTCTGACGACACTGCAACTGCTCTCAATGTTTGAGCGTTACGAAGGCGACGGTCAAATAGACCCTGAGAGCAAATTCGGCTTTATCCTGGCGAGAGGTATTGTGGAAGAACATGGTGGCACATATGGTGTGAAAAGCGATGCATGTGTTTGGTTGAAAATTCCAGTGAGGAGGGGCAACTGATGCTCGCCGGGCTGACGAGACTCAAGCTTCTTCCTGCCGGACTCCTTTTGATCGGCAGCACTTTGACTGTTCAGATGATTTATCTATTCTCTCTCGGATACCAGCTTGACAAACTCGATAAGGAAATTACACTAGCCTCTATTCCTTATGAATGCGTTGCCAAAGCGAGTTCCTGTTTGAAGTCGTTCTACCAGGCAAACACCTGCTTGATGGCATACAAGCTGACCGGCGATCAGGCCTTTGGGGGCTTCTTCGTATCGGCTGTTAGTAACTTCAAAGAGGAGCTCGATGCGGTCTCCGGATTTATGAAGAGTTCTCCCGATACGATATCACCCGAGACAGTATCATCCACGGAAAAACTTGGAAATCAGGCCATCGAATCTTTGACGACAATGAAGGAGATGTTTGAAAACAGGGAGCAGTTCATCAGCCCGGTGCAGTTGAAGCTGATCCAGACTACGGCAGAACGCTTCGTCGACGATTTCTTTTCCAAGGTTGCAGGCAGCGTGATTGCCACTGGTGAGGGCCAGCAGCGTCGCCTTCAGACCGAATCTGCTCTAAGGCAGATGGTGAAGATAATGCTCGTGAGCGGATTCTTCATCAGCGCAGGCTTGTCGATCGCGAGCTTGATATTCTGGATAGGTACGATCAACCGACGCATCGGCATTCTCCTGGAGGACTCTCGCCTTTTGGGAGAAGGGAAACCGTTGCTCGAAGTCAAAGGTGGTTGTGACGAAATTGCCGAACTGGAACTGGTTCTTCATAACGTAGCCGAGGCGCTGAAGGAAACGAAGCAGATAAAACTGGAGTTCATCGAGTTCTTGAATAAGACGCTGTTCTCCCATCTCGATTCGATTCAGACTACGTTAGAGATGGGGGTAAGTGGTGATTTCGCGCTGGACCGGAAAGGTCGGGATCGATTTGAAAAGGCGCTTCTGAGCACGAAAAGATTGATCAATCTCATCAATGAATTGCTCGACGTCCATAAAATCGAAACGGGAGTTTTTCTACAGAACCGTTGCGAGACCAATGTGCGACAACTAGTGGAGTCCGCTGTATCGGAGATGGAGTCTCTGGCACAGGGCAAGTCGGTGACGTTGGCAATCGAGTGCGATCCATTCGTTGCTTCGCTCGATGCCGCCCGAATCCATCAAGTGCTTATCAATCTCATCTCCAATGCGGTGAAGTATTCTCCACAAGGATCGCGCGTGAGTATCTCCGCATGGCGAGACGAGCATGCTCTCGAAGTCAATGTCCGTGACCAGGGTGGCGGTATCCCTGAAAATTTCTTGGGCAGCCTCTTCAATCGCTATCAACAAGCACAGGGTGCGAAGGCCGGAACAGGGCTCGGCTTGTTCATCAGCAAAGCAATCGTAACTGAGCATGGTGGCGCAATCGGTGCCGAAAACCCGACAGAAGGAGGTGCGCTAACCTGGTTCACCATTCCTCTCGTTGTCCAGGACGAAGCGCCGCCGGCTCTCTGTTAGCAAGAAGCTCATTGACTATTGGCGCGTGCAAGAGCCGCCTGCACGGCTTTCATCCTGCGACTCGTACTGGATACGGACAGGGCACCAATTTTGTAGCACTTGAGTTCGAATATCTTCAAGCTTTCTGTCAAATGAGCAACCGCTGCGCTCCGACCTCCAGCTCTCAACTCCCGACGACCCAACTCGAAGAGCAGGTCTGCTTTGAGGAACGGATCTAGTCTCTCAGATCTGTAAGGTTGATTAATCAGGTCTTTTAGTAGGTTGATGGATTCAGGTACTCGCTGATTGTCGTCGAGAGCGCTAATCAGATCACGCCATACGCCGGTGGTGACCAGACTTTCCCTGCTCGCCTGTCTGGCTACGGAGATCAGGATTTTTCTAGCCTCAGGCAATCGTTGCAGCGATTGAAGGATCTCTGCCAGTCTGATTGTGGTGACTACCAGATTGGCATCGTCGTGTCTCGTGCGAAAACGACTCGACATTGTTTGAAGGATATATGATCGGACTAGCTCGATGTTAGCTTCAACTTGTGATGTTCGAGGCGGCAATTCGAAAGGCAATGTAATCGGTGTTTCATCGTTCTCCCGATATCCAATCTCGCGGAGCGCCTTTGCGCAATTTTGAAATCGCAGTTCATTCGATTTATCGACGATGTAAGAGTCCTCCAGTGCACAGGCTCTTTCAAAAAATTTCAGACTGCGCTTGCTTTGATCTTCCTCTATCGAATTCATTGATCCTACGAGGGCGACAAATTCCTCGACCCTGAAGGGAAGGATATCGGCGTGCTGTACTTTGCTACTCTTGATTGCCTCAATAGATCTGAGGTTCTTTTGAAAAAGTTTGTTCGCCTCACTTTTGTCGCCTTTGTCGACTTTTATCAAGCCTAATCTGTTTCTGGCATAAACCAATTGAAATTCGGCGATCGTCCCTGCAGACCCGGCTTCGGGAGCCCTCTTTTCAAGGGCGTCTACTGAGCTTTGAAAATACTGGGCGGCTTTTTCCGGATCATCTTTCAACAATGAGGTTGCAATCTGATTATCGGTGATCTCCAGATAAGGCTCGGGATGGCTTAAGGCAAGTGCGCTCTTCCTCGCTTGCTCCAGCGCTTCGGCAGTCGTCGTATAGTCGCCTTCGATGTGAGAGCGTGTGGCATTGGACATATAGGAATCCCATGATCTCATATCATGGTAGTCATCCATTGCAGCAAAGAAGTGCTTGAGAGAAAAAAAAACGATTGCGACGCAGATTGCACCCACTGCACATATCTGTTGAATACGAGTGATATTGGTTGTTCTCGGTGCTGCGTTCTTCATGTTTTCGATCTAAGAATTGCGTTTCTTTAGAAAAGCCTTATTGGTTGTGCATTTTTGATTGGGCTCGATTAAACGCAATAAGCTTGAATTATCCAACAATTCTATAGGTTTTAACCAAAGTATAAGCCGAGCCATCGATGGTGATCGCGGCTCGGCTTTAGTGGATCTTCTGGTCAGATCAATAAAGTGACGACATGCCTTGGAGCAACACTTAGCGTCTGCGACGTGAAGTGGCGAGCTCCTCTTCCTCTTCTTCTTCCTCTTCTTCCTCGTCATCTTCGTCTTCGTCGAGCTCATCTGTAATGCGCTCGAGCTCAGCTTCCAAGATATCGCTAGGGTCGATGGCTTCCGTCATCACTTCTTCCATTGGATCGTCGATACCGAGCTGTTGGCATGCTGGAACCAGGCAGCGGGTGATGATTTCATCAAGAATCTCTTCGATGACTTCCGGATCGGCTTTGGCATCGTGGCTGGTCAGGGTTTCCATGTCGTCTTGCATGTTTTTGAGAACTTGCAAAGTATATAGGATGTATTTTTCAGTCTTGACTTCAGGCATGTCTTAATCTCCTGTCTCCCTCGGGACACAATCATTTGCTGCCCTTCCGGCAGCGCTGTTCAAATTTAGCACATCCGCCTGGAGAGCTGAGTTTAGATGGTATTGAACTAAATTTTTTGATTCATTAATTGTTGAAGAATGACCTTTCATGAGCTTGCAAAGTAAGGGCGCGCTCGCTCGATTAGTCTTCATGCTCGATTATGGGCAGAGCCGTCTCGAAACAGCCGCGTTTTATCGTACAGGTGGATGTGTGGGCAAGTTGGTAGTCGGGACCGAACGGTTCGCCGGTGGATATACATCTATAGGTGGTTGTAACCGTATCCTGCGTGAAGAATGGCAAGCCGCCTCCTTCCAACTTTCCGTAACCGTTTTTGGCTCTGAGAAAGCGACAGTGTTGATTGGCGTCAGCGGTCATCGGTTTAATCCCGAGGTTTTCAAGAGTGCTCGCTTTATTGCCACCTCGAGCATCGCTACCTTGTATTCGTTTTGCGATAAAGGTTTTGCCTTGGCCAATGCAAGTTTTGCTGCTTCATGGGCGGTTGATTCGGACATCGTCTTACCGACCAAAAAATCCTCGGCTTGTTTGGCACGCCATGGGGTGGGAGCAGCAGCGCCGAGGATGATCGAAGCGGATGATATCGTAATGTCTTTGACTTGGATGGCGACGGCACAATCGCCGGTCGACCAATCAAAGGAATCTTTTTCGCCCATTTTGATATGTGCCGACTTGCATGACTTATTCGGGAGTCTGATCGCAGAAATAAGTTCGCCTGAGCTCAAGACATTCTCGCGTAGTACGTCTTTGTCCGGACCCACAAAGAATTCTTCAAGTACAACTTCGCGGACACCCTGTTTTGACGTCAACTCGAGTGAGGCACCCAGCGCAACAAGCGCGACGGCGGTAGTGGAGGGGTGAGCGATAGGACAGATCTCATTGTCAAAAACGGCGTGGTATTTATTCTCACCATGGATAGCAGGACAAGTGTTGCCGCCCTTTTTAAGGCAGTTGAACTCACTCGAGCGAAAGTACCAGCAGCGTGG
Source organism: Candidatus Obscuribacterales bacterium (assembly GCA_019746975.1). Taxonomy (GTDB): domain Bacteria; phylum Cyanobacteriota; class Vampirovibrionia; order Obscuribacterales; family Obscuribacteraceae; genus JADYXR01. Next base: position 91,521 of record JAIERK010000021.1, on the reverse strand, counting down.
ACGCTGCAGGAGATTGCCCCCGATTGTGGCGGCGTTGCGAATGTTCGGGGTTGCGATGTGTGCGGCCGCATCCGAGAGCGCTGTGTAGCGCTCCTGGATGGTTTTGTGTTGGGCCAACTCGGATAGCGTCATCAATGGACCGATTGTGACATCTCCGGATTCGCCGTCGACGGAGACTTTGTGAAGACTGGCTATTGTTCTCACATTTACAAGTCTGGTCGCGGGAAGAACTCTCTCCTTAAGAAGATCAAGCAGATCGATGCCACCAGCTTTGATGACTGATCCCGCAGAAGTGTTTTTGCCTCCCATGAGATCGGCTGCGGAAGAGTCGGTCAGTTTTACGGCTTCCTGTGCAGACTTTGCGTCCACCCATTCGAATCGTTTCACTATCTCGACCCTCCTTTCTTTAATGCAGCCAGCACCTTATCTGGTGTCATTGGCAGAGATAAAATTCTTACACCGATAGCATTTGCTACTGCGTTGGCAATGGCTGCTGCTGTTGGTACAATCGCCGGCTCGCCTATTCCGGTTGCATCGGTCGCTGAGCGCCCCAGATATTCTTCCATCAGCACTATCTCGATCTTGGGTACTTCTTTGGCTCCTACGAGCTTGTACTGCTCGACATTCGGGTTGACCACGATTCCGCTGGCTTTGTCCACGTGCCGATTCTCATACAGCGCCCAAGAGATACCTTGAAGTACGCCTCCATTTATCTGGCTTTCGAGTGCCAGGGGGTTGAGCGGCCGACCGCATGAGTGTGCGGCCACGATTCGCTCGATATGGATCCTGCCACTCTCGGTGTCTACGAGAACTTCGGCGAATTGGACGCTGCTCAGCCTTCCAAAACCAAGGAAGTTACCTTTTTCAAAACCGCCATAGTCTGCCGTGCGACTGGCAAAAACTGAGAGTTGGTCGGTGGGCAGCTCTTTAGCCAGCTTCTTCAGCGTGAGAGAGTTGCCACCATTCTTTTCCGAGATCTTTCCATCTTTCATGATCAAGTCTTCCGGTTCTGCCGAGAGCTTTGATGAAGCAAGGTCGAAGATCTTGAGTTTGAGGTGATGGGCGGCCTTTCTCACCGCAGGAGTGATAGAACCGGTTGTGACGCTGCCTCCCGAGGCGGGGCCGGTAGGGAAGACCGTGTCGCCGATGCGCACTACTATGTCGGTTGGCAGCAAGCCGAGCTCCTCCGCCACCACTTGAGCTAGCACCGTCCTGATACCGGTGCCGATATCTTGCACACTGGATAGAACCTCGACACCGCCGTCGTTGGTCAGCCGCAGTTCGCAGGATGAGTTCATGTCGACAAATCGCGGCCACTCCCCTTGCGCCATACCGACTCCCCGTCGTATCGCGCCTTTGTCAGAACCAGCGCGCTTGCGCTTGGACCAGTCGAAGGCTTTCGCGCCGAGATTGCGTTGTTGTTTTCGCATCTCGTCGGCATCAATTTTGTCCCTGAGTTCGAGCGGGTCGAGTCCCAGTCGATCGCAAAGTTCGTCGATTGCCTGTTCGATCGCAAAGCATCCTTGCGGCTGACCTGGTGCTCGAAACGCACAACCTGGTGACTGGTTGGTCAGCACATCGAAGTGTTGAGAGGAGAAGTTGGCGCACTTATACAGATTTTGAGCGGCCCAGCCTACCCCCGCACCGAGGGCGGTGCCTGCCGTGCCGTGAGAACTCAGCGTTATAGCGGTGAGCGTTCCGTCGTTCTTTGCTCCAATCTTGAGGTTCTGCACTGAGGCGGGGCGAAAGCCCGCACAGGTTTGCTCCTCTTTGCGGTCGTGCATCAATTTGACAGGAGCCTTCGCCTGTTTGGAAAGCAGAATTGCAGCTATTCCGTAATTGCCTGCACCGAATTTGGCGCCAAATCCGCCGCCCATGAATTCGGTAATTACGCGGACTTTATTCTTCGGAAGGTTGAACAAGTGTGCAATGTCATCTCGTAAAGACGATGTTCCTTGTGTCGACGCATAGATCGTTAGTGCATCATCTCGCCAGTCCGCGATCAATCCGTGAGGCTCGAGTGCGCTGTGCATCTGAATCTGCGTATGATACTCATTCTCGACAACCAGATCTGCTTCGGCGAAGCCCGCCTTAACATCGCCGCGGTCGCCACCCAACAGTCCGGCGACTTCAGGTCCGCGCACATTTCCTTTCTGAGGGAGCCCTGGGGGCGCACCGCCACCACCGGCGGTTCCTTCCTGCTCGGTCGGACCCTGGAAGACTTTCGGAGCATCAGGCTTCATGGCGTCGTACATATCGACGACGAATGGCAGAGGTTCATATTCGACTTTTATATACTCCAGCGCTTCGGCGGCGGCTCGGTCCGTCGTAGCAGCGATCGCTGCTACCGGTTGACCGACGTATTTGACGATTGGAACACCCGTCGATGAATCGAACAGAATCTTTGCGTCGATCGCTCTGGTTTTTTCATCTCGCTCTTTTGCCGTTCCGACCACTCTCGTGATTATGTGTGCCGCTCGGACACCAGGTTGTTTGCATGCCTGCGAGAGATCAATCGACTTGATCTTGGCGTGCGGATGAGGTGAACGCAGTATCCGTCCATAGAGCATACCGCTAAGTTGTATATCAGCTGTATACCTTGCAGCTCCGGTCACTTTCAGATGACCATCCAACCTTTTGGTCGGTTTGCCAAGCACGTTGAGCTCGGCATTGACAGGAAGGGGCGGTGGTTCGTCCAGCGGCACTTCTCTTTCGACTTCAGCGATGTTGACTCCAAAAATTCCGATTGGCACTTTTATAGTCTTGGTTTTTTTTGATTCAGTCAGCGTGCCTTTTCCGGCGGCTTTCTTTTCGCCTTCACTCATTACTTGACTCCTTTGCCGGCAGCGGCCAACGTAGCTGCGAAGACTTTCGGATAGGTTCCGCAACGGCAGAAATTGCCGCAGGTCGCTTCTCTGACATCATCCAGCGTCGGAGAGGAGTTGCGTGCCAGCAGGGCGGCGCAGCTCATCACCATGCCTGGAGTGCAAAAACCACACATGGTGGCATCTTTTTCAATAAAAGCTTCTTGCACCGGATGGAGCTTTCCATCCTGCGCCAGCCCTTCGATGGTCGTCACTGCTCTGTCCTGCACATCGACTGTCAAGGTCATGCAGGCACACATCGTGGCGCCATCGAGCCAGACGGTGCAGGCCGAGCAGGTCCCGCGGTCGCATGAGACCTTGGTTCCGGTCATGCCGAGTTGAGTCCGAAGCGTCTCTGCCAGGGTCTCGCACGGTTCGACTTGCAGGTTATGGACGGCGTTGTTGACCCGCAGAGTGACTGCAGTCGCCCCCGGTCCTCGGATCGCGGCCGATGCTTCTTTAGCTGCTTGCGCTTCACTTAGATTTGCCATACTTAGTGCTGTTAGACCTGCTCCTTTGAGAAATCTGCGGCGAGAAATATCCCTGCTTTGTTTTCTTTCGTATTCGTCGTCCTTGCCTGCCAATTTACGCTCTCCTCCATGAGTGAGAACTATCTCTTTTGTGCTGTCCCAACTGTTTTGATTACTGTCGTAGTCTCGAATAATTCTTCCAGTCTCTCAATGTCTTTCTGTGTGTCGATGTCGTACTGCGCTTGTGGTGCGGATACCAGGCAGCTGATGTTGGCCAGGATAACGGACTTGGCGCCTTTATCTCCGCTTAACGCAAGTAAATCGGGTAAAAGTTCTCTCGCGAAGAGAGCTGGTACACCGGGGGTGCCGTAATCTGACGCGACCACGGCTTGTTTGGTGGACTCGTAGGTTGCGATTATTGTGCTGAGCAATTCCGCGTCCACAAGTGGCTGGTCGCACGTGAGGAACAGAGCGGCGTCGATATCTTCTGCCAGATTCTCGACTGCAATTCTGATCGATGACGCGATACCTTCCTTCCAGTCGCCGTTGTTCACTATCTGAATATTGTCACCAGTGACAGTGGCAGCGAGCTTCTCGAATTGGGCGCCAAGTACCAACAACACTTGTTCGGAGTTGGTTCCTCTTGCCGCTGTCAGTGCGCGATCCAGAAGTGTGACTCCCTGGAAGTGCAACAACTGTTTGCTCGAGCCCATACGTTTGCTTTCGCCGGCGGCGAGGATAATGACCGCGACATTAGCCATTGGCATTACCCGTGGCGAGCTGCAGCATAGATGATGAGGCGTTTCGTTTGTGAATCGGCCCTGTGGTCGTTGAAAGCGGCTTCGCCGATGCCGCGCGGCAGCAAGCCAATATTTCACTGAAAATCGATAGCGCAATCTCTTCGGGACTCTCCGCACCAAGATCCAGTCCGATTGGATAGTGAATATGTTCCGAGGCGTCCAGTGCATCGAGCTGTTGCAAGAGCTTTCTGGTTCGGTCCTGCGACCCCATCACACCAAGGTAGGCACAACGATACGTGATGGCGGCTCCGAGGAGGACCTTGTCGAGCTCGAAATTATGGCTCATGACGACTACAGCCGTTCGTCCTGGAGCATGAAAAAAGGTAGATAGATCGGTTGTGCTATTGATACTATGAGTGGTGGCTAAGTCTTTGTACCGATCGAGAAAGCTTTTTCGGCCATCGAGAAGAGTAACGTCAACCGCGAGTGTTCTGGCGATCTCTAGCACCGGTCTGACATCATCGCCGGCGCCAAGAATAACGAGGCGCAAAGACGGTCGAACCAATTCAAAAAATACCCTGGTTGTTTCATATTGATAGGTCCGACTCTGGTTCGATTGCTGTGATGCAATTTCAAGAGCATCATTAAAGACCAACATCCGGATTTCATCAGGTAGTTCTGACGAGATCGTACCGCTGAAGGATGACAGATGCGATTTGCCAATCAAAGTTGGATCGCTGCTTTCGAAAACCGTCGCCAGGATCATCACTTCACCCGAATCGTTGGCGCGTAGCGCCACGCTTGCGAAGTCGAGAGTCGATCTGTCAATCGCCGATACGAGAACACGGATGGTGCCGTCGCATCCGAAGTTCAATCCAAAAATCTCATCCGTACCACTTTCGTATGTGATCAGTTGTGGAACGGTGCTGCTGAGGAAATCTTCGCTTCTCGCGATGATATCGTGCTCAAGACATCCGGCGCTGATCGAGCCGGCCATTCTTCCATCTTCGACGACGAGCATATGTGCACCTGGTCGTCTATACGCTGACCCAGTGACATCTACGACCGTAGCCATGAACATGCGGAGATTGTCTGCCAGAGCGCTGCTGTATAGCTCAAGAGTCTCCGTCGTTTCTCTCACCTTGCTCTCCGTCTTTGCAACGTGTATCTGGTGCTTCAGGGCGGATCAGCATAGCACAATCGCTTTTGCAGTTCTTGAACTGACAAAGCGCTCGTCAAGGGTTCGAGCGTTAAGGTGTAAACCGTTTTCAGTTAATCTCTGCGCGAGATAAGCTCACGTCAGTGTGGCAGCTGGCGTCTACTAAATGCACCGAAAAGCCTCGTCTTCATCGGGTGCGACTGCTTAGGCGAGAGCATCGACTATCGGTAAGGCAGCTTTGACGAGGTTGTCGTGTGGTATCGGATGTCTTGTTTTTCGAAACCGAAGGCTCAGCGTCAGTATCAGTTTTCACCTGGCGGCGTTGACCGCGAGAACAGCCGACCCTCGTCAAGAGTGAATGTCGGTTTTTAGTGTTGCAAGTGCGGCGAGCGCTCTTTGTCGGGCTTCTCTATGATCGACGATGGGTTGAGGATACGAGCTTCCAAGCTGAATTCCGGCTTTGACAAGTTCTTCCTTCGGCGCGGTCCAGGGGCTGTGCAGCCACTTCGTCGGCAACTTTGCGATCTCCGGCACCCAACGGCGCACATAGAGTCCATCGGGATCAAATTTTTGCCCTTGCGTCACCGGGTTGAAAATTCGAAAGTAGGGTGCCGCATCGGCACCGCAGCCGGCGACCCACTGCCAGCCTAGCGTGTTGTTGGCGAGGTCGGCATCGACGAGCGTGTCCCAGAACCATTCTGCGCCATCCTTCCAGGAGATCAGTAAATGTTTCACCAGGAATGAAGCGACGACCATGCGAACTCGGTTGTGCATCCAACCGGTATGCCAGAGTTCTCTCATGCCGGCATCGACGAGTGGATATCCGGTGTTGCCGCGATGCCATGATTTTAACGACGACTCGTTGCGAATCCATGGAAAGTGATTGAAGTCAGTCCGCAGGGGAAGGTCGGATGTTGCAGGAAAGTGAAATAGGAGGTGACAGGCAAATTCTCGCCAGCACAGTTGTCTGAGGTAGTTGTCACCATCATTGGTGCCCTTTGCGGATAAGCAATGATTGTGAACTGCGTGCCAGATCACTCGTGGGCTGATTTCGCCAAAGTGAAGATAAGGCGAGAGCCGTGACACCAGAGTTTTATCCGGGCGGTCGCGACCTTCTCCATAGTGTTCCACAGCATCCTTGCAGAACTTGCGGAGATTGGTTTGAGCTCCAGCTTCGCCTGGTTGCCATGCCTCGAGGATGCCTTTTGTCCAGTTGATTCGAGGAAGCAGTGAGAGTTTATCCAGGGGGACGGATTCGATTCTCTGGCCGGATCCTGCCATTTGCTTCGGTTGAGTAAGTGGCAGTGCTACGCCTGGAAGGCTCTTCCAAAATGGTGTGAAAACTTTGTACGGGTTACCTTGTTTGTTGACTATCGCTTCAGGACGAAACAGGAGATTGGAGTCGAATTGCTCCACCTCGATACCCTCCTGTTTAAACCTGTTGACGAGTTTGCTCTCCAACTCTCTTGCCCAAGGTTCGTACCTTCGATTGAAAAATAGTTTGCGGGCGGACACTTTCGATGCGATATCGATTAGATTGTCTATCGTTGAACCAGTGCGAAGAATAAGATCTACGCCTTGCTCTTTCAGCGCCGCCGCGAGATCTTGCAGCGAGTGGTGCAGCCAGACCGCGCTCGCCGCTCCGATCGCCCAGTGACCTTCTTCCTCAGGGGCATGGATATAGACAGGAACAATGGCTCCCTGTCTACTTGCGGTTATGAGAGCGGCGTTGTCCCTGATTCGCAGATCAGTACGCAACCAGACAATAGCTGCGGTGTTTCCCATAATCTCTCCAAAGTTAGTGGTGAGAGTATAGTCGACAGGAATGAGCTGATCGAGTTAGAAAACATTTTGGATGATCGCTAATACTTTATCGTTAAATCTTCGAGAACGGCTTTTTGAGCGCCCTAGTGATGAAGCCGCCCGGCTGCTCTTTGGCCCGCTTTCGCCAGTGGTTGATTCGAAATCGCCAGGAGTTGGAATACGTCATCTCGTACAATCTTCTTTCCAGTGAATCAATCAGGCTGTGCAAATCTTCAGTAAGCCGCTCTGGTTGCCCGGGATAGAGTGCCGCGTGTCTGTTCCTGTAAAGCTGAATAGCGGACTCGTACATATTCACTGTTTGTTCACTCATGTGCTGTACAGAGAAGTTTTCAACTGCATTAATTCTAGCGGCCGCTCCCATACTAGCTCGTTTTTTATCATCTAGAATCAGCGTAGACAGGGCTTGTGCGAGAGCCAGACTGTCGGCAGGAGGTACGATCAACCCGCATTTTTCGTGTCCCACATATTCCTTTGTGCCACCAGCTGAGGTGCCAACGACAGGCTTGCCGCAGGACATGGCTTCGATTACTGTCATCGGCGCATTGTCGTAAAGCGATGGCAGTACGCAGATATCGACGGCGCGGTAATACTCTGCCATCTGTGTGAGTGGGATTTGCGATGTGAAGGTTGCCTGTTGCTCGCAGTTGGTTGCCCTCAATTTCGCTTGTAATTCCTCAAGGACTGATCCGTGGCCGGCCGCTGTTGGCGTATCTTTCCCTATCAGAGTGAAGTGAACGGATTTACCTTCGCATAGCTGCAACACTTGTGGAACCGCTTCGATCAGGTGATGAACTCCCTTTCTCTGCTCCAGCCGTCCGACGAATAGAATGTTGACTGCTCTATTGTTCATCGCTGCACGCGGACCGTCCGGAGTAAATTTATGGATGTCGACCGGGTTGCGCACTATATTGATTCTGTCGAGCGGCAGATTGAGATCGGTGGCGACGTAGTTGGCCAGATCTTGGCTTGGAGATATGAGAACATTGGCGGAGAGCATGGCCACACGCTCTAGCGCAGTCAACACGCGATGATCGAACGTCTCATCGAAATTGTGGAATTTCTCTTTAACCAGTTTTGAATGTGGGGTGTGAAGCCTTATGACCAGCGGGACTACACCTACGAGCGCAGGCAAAAGACCTTCAGCAAAATGCTCCGGGCATTCGAGCACATCGAATGGATGCGCTCGGTGCAGCTCCAGGAATTTAGTCCACAACCCGGCTGTCTCTTCCAGCATTGGCCGTGTGACGGGCAGGCAAAAATTGACGAAACCCAATTTGACTGCCAGGTTGTCGGCCGCGACTCGATGTACGGTCGGCTGCCCGGGGGTTTCTACGAGGGTGGGGTGCTCCGGCGATGTGCTCAGGGAGACCACGTGCACGTCGTGACCCAATCCGGTCAAGCCGTGGGCTAGGTGGTGCGTGAAGGTGCCAATTCCGCCCCAACCTGTCTCTGGCGGGTATTCCCGTGATATCAGGCAGACTCTCATAATGTCAGTCTACGATCGAAACTCGGATGCATCTTGAGATCTTTCTTATATATGAAGCTGCAAGCCGCAGCCAGTCAGTCAGAAGCTGTCGGTCTGCTCACCGGATACGGTGCGTCAGTAGGACTGTTGTCGGCTTCCATCTCGGTTTTTGAAAGGAGCGCCGACGGCACTACGACTTTGCGAAGATAACCGTTCCACAGTGTGGATGTGACTTGCTCCGAGTCGGTGCCGGTATTGATAATATCCTGCAAGCTCGGCTTGTAGAGCTCTTTGAATTTCAGCCCCCTGACGCGACGCTCCTCGCCGGTATCTGTTTTTACCATAACTGCGTCGACCGGCTCCTCACCTTCAAGACTTGAATCTCTCGCCTGAGATGACGAGCCGTTCATGAAAAGCGGTGTGCTAGGCCTGATTCGACGTATGACGAGATACTCTTTCAGACCCGCGTCTTTTGCCATGTTCCTGAGTTGATCGCGTAGCGTCTCTGGTGCGATCGCCTTGTCGGATTCGACAACCAGGTTGGTCGGTGCGGTTCCTGAAAAGTCATGTCCATTACTTTTCTGTCCGGGACGAACTGGACTTCGTCCGCAAAGAAAGTCGCTCAGGAAGCCATGATCAATGAGACGAACCTTCTGGCAGGGAATTCCCTCGGAGTCGATTTTGCATTTCGGAAGCGCATCGGATTTATATTTGTCCGGGTCGTCGATAATACTTATGAATGCCGGCATTACACGCGAGTTGAGGGATCTAAGGAAGGTGCCCTGTGGGCGCATATTGTCACCCTTCACCGCACAGAGAAGTGGTGCGATGTTCCTGATTGTGAACTCTGCCATCGGCTGCGGCTCCAATAATACTGGACCGAGGTAGTAATCCTGTATCGGTGCATTGCAGTGTGCGACCAATCTCGTCGATAGTGCTTTTGCCCGAGTCTTGAGTTCTTCGAAACTCGGCAGTTCGCCTACCTCGTGTACGGATATACTGTCGGAATCCCAGAGCTCTTCTCCATCCGTGCAACGCGCAAATGCCACCATCCCGATTCGAAGAACATGCCAGCTATCGCGGATCATTGAGCCTTCGTTGTTAACGTATCTTCGCGTCGTATCAACCGATTGAAAGGCAACCCACGATTCTCTGACACCGGGGGTGGTGTTAAGAATCGTAGAGAGTTCCTTTAACCGTGCCTTCCACACAGGAGGAAGTTCGACGGCAGGTGCCATTGGATTCAACATTACTACGGCTTTCTCTTTTGAAAAACTTTCGCAGAGATTAGGTATTTTGTGATGCTGCTTGTATGAAAGCGTCGTTTCATAATCTTCTGAAGCCGATTTGTATGCTTGATCCGTTGCATCCCAAAGCGAGCGCCGAATCACCGAATAATTGTCGTCCAGAGCTGTATTGCGCCAGATTGACTCTGAAGCCGCGGTGTTGCCCACGTCCGAAGTGTTGTCGAAGTTGTAATCTCCGACTCTAACATCAACCCAGACTGTTCGGTTTTGATCCTTCCAATCATAGAGAGGCGAGCCGTTGCCGTATGCAAATCGGTATGTAAGCTCGTCACTCGATCGATAGCTCAAGAAATATGGTGCAGGTTTATTCGGCAGCTTGAGTACTTTCATGGAACGATCAAGTTCATCTTTCATGGCCTTCATAACCAGATCATTGCCGGCCGAGGAGACCGCAGCGGGCGGTGCGGCGGCCTCCGTTGCCTTAACGGATGCTTCCGATGGACTCGGTGCTGGTGTTGTCTGCGAATACGCAGGCGAGATCGAACACGAAAACGAGATCGCTGTAAGAACTGTTGCAAGAGACTTTGCTCGCATAGCGTAGTACCTCTTATTCAATGTCAGGGGGCGTGAGGACAGGCTTTACATTCTTTCCAGGATGAGTGCGCTCTGTCTCGAGTCCATCCACCAGAATCGACGGGGCGCAATTTGATTGTGGTACCCATCCGGACTCGGCTCCGCAAGATCCGTTGAATACCCCCATCTTGTCCGAGGTTTCGACAATGCGTTCCAATGCTGCCATTGGTGTACCAATGATGCGAACGCTCCTGACCAATTCGTCCGGTCTGCCGTCTGCATATATCTTTCTTACGAGGCTCGGGCTCAGGTGAAACGATTGAGGATTGAAGTCTGAGGTGTTCGTCTCACCCGATACTACCTCTTCGACCATCAGACCGTACGGCTTCTTTTGCTTCTTGAGCTCGTCGATCAAATGCTGCCTGAGCGTTTCTTCACTGACCTGTTTCGTGGAGCTCACAATCAGGTTGCCCATGCGAGCGACCGGCTGGTATCCTCCACCCGGCTGGCAGCGTCCGTGTCCGTTCGAATTGGGAAAGTCTGCAACTGGAGTTCTTCCCAACAAGAATGAGCGTAAAGTTCCAGAATCGACTACAGTTACGTTCTTGGCCGGTACGCCTTCGTCGTCGATATTATAATGTCCCACTAGCGGCTGACCGTTGACCTCAGTCAAGAGTGGTTTGTCATCAACTGTTATAAAGGTAGGGAGTATTCTTTTTCCCATCATGTTTTCGAATGTTTTTCCTTCATACAGTCGTCTCAGTCGATGGGCTTCCAGCCTGTGTCCAAGTGCTTCATGAAAGAGGACTGCGGCTGCGCGGTTGTTGAGTATGGCCGGACCGTAATATGCCTCTGAAGGACTTGATTTCTTGAGGGCGACTATGTTGACGGCTAGCTTCTTTGTCGCCTTCTCGAAATCGGGCGTTGCCTCTTCGACTTTGTCTGGCCGCGGGACGTAAACCTGATGATCGAGGCGCAAGCGCTCGCCATCGTCTGCGGTGGCAGTAGCGCCGGTGATAAAGAAGGTGCTCATCGAATGATCGGCGATCGCTGTGCCTTCGCTGTTGACAAAGTATCGGTCATTTTTGTCGATGTCGAACTTGACCCAAGAGGTCTCGATGTCCTTATAATCCTTATAAATCATCGAGAGTTTTCTTACTGTCGATTCAAGAGTGTCAAGGTTGAATTCCGAGAATTTGGTATTGTTAATGGTGGCAATCGGATCTTCCTTGCTGAAATCATCGCAGGGTTTGTCATCGGAAGTGAGCCCCTGTTCTGCTACGACGTGACCGTATTTTTCAGCGGCTTGACGATACTGCTTCTCTGTTTCCAACCAGAGGCATGTCCTCAAGTTGAGCGGATTTCGATCGATTGTCGTACAGTGCTCTCGAAAACTGTTTTCATCGACTGAGGTTGCAAGCGAGCCGGAGGTGGAATGGCTGCTGTCCAGTTGTGATGATCCGACGCGAACCTCTACCTGGATGTAGCGATCTTTGACTCTGTTTTTTCGAGTGAACAGAGAGCCGTAACAGCTTGATACCTCTGAGGCCTCGGCGTCATAGATGCGGTATGCGATAAAGTGCACCGGCGGTTTTAAATCTTTGAGCTTATCAAAGTTGCGTGTGAGCTCTTTTTTCATCACCGACAACATGAGCTCGTCTTCTTTCTTTTGCTCGGTCAGGCTCAGGTCGCCGGCCAGTCCCTGAGCTTCCATATCAGGCTTATGATTGTCGACATCAGTGGCGCGAGCGGGACATACTGAAAGAAGGAAAATGCAGAAAAGTGCGCTAAGTCGCTTTGTCACCAATATCACCTTGAAATCTCGCCTTCGATCCTACAGGATTTGGCAACGGAAATTCTATATAGATTGCCCGATTTTCCCGACAAGCAATCATCTAAGCAGAAAATGAGAATTTCTGCCAGAACGTGTCGGATAACAGCTATTTGCCGCCGATTTTGGTCGATGCCGGGAAAATCTGGCAGTTTGTGACATGGCGCTCGACCGACAGAACGCGCAAAAGAGCAAGCTGAATCAAAGGCTGTCTGTACACGAGAAAAGCCGGCATATCATCGAGCGGATTTCCGCGTCGATGGTTGTGCGGACCGGCAGCAGCTACGCAATGTGGCCTGGGCGCTTGCTAATATGAGCAAGGGTGTGATCAAGCAAAATATGGTGCCGACATCGAAAATAGCGATGAGCATTGGGCGGTGGTCATCTACGATGCGAATGTGACTAATCCTGAAAAATTTCTACCGCCGATTCGCAATAGAGAGAAGGTCGAGTTTGTTGATCTCGAGGACAAGCCGATCCCTTCCATGCCCGCGAAAATACTTGGTGGTGAAGGACACTACTAACTCTCCGGTCCTATATCGAGCGGACCTTCCAAGACCTCTGCACTGAAATTTTCGTTGTTGCAGTTGATTTCGATAGTAAGATGTTCTAGCGCACCAGATTTGGTGACAAGCACCTTTCCGCATCTCCGTCCGCGTCTTCCGTCTGCACCGAGTAATCGTCCGGCAAAGTTTTTTCTAGACATTTGCTGATTTTTTTCCAATCCTTATCTTCGAAAATCCTTTGCGCCATAGCTATTGTTTTACTGCCAGTGAGTCCACGATCTTTGAAGTACTATTCGTTTCGGCAAAGATACTTGAACTGTCAGTGCAATATCTGTGCCCACCGGCTCTACGAACACGGAGTGGGGCGCTTCTTCAGTTGTAGGTAGTAGTGTTTGCGCTCCTTTCATTCTTTTCAGCTCGGCTGAGAACTCGCCTTCTTACTACGCCTATAGCCAGCCAGATCCAAACTCTATATGCCGCTGGATGTATTTTTATAACTTGCGTATATGACCGTTGGAGCCGCTCTCGGCAGCGAAATGATGCCAGGCGCTGGCCCATTTGCTCCTTGAAACAGTTGCCCCCGGCTAGTGCCACAAGTCTTTACAGAGATCATGATAAAATGTCTGCGCGCTTATCGTGTGTGGCGTTCAGCCGAGGCTAGTATGGAACAATTTGAACTAACACAAGTGAAAATCGAAGGACTGCCGAAGACCTTCATTTTGGAGTCTGATTCTATTGATCAAGTCTTGCTCCTACCCGGACGAAAGCTGCTTGGAGTGGCTCGCCAGCAGATGGCATATGAGACGACACTGACGTGGCTCACAGCGATGAAGGAAGAGGGGCTTCTACCGTCGGACCCGAAAGATGCTTGCACCGTCACGGTTCTGGCCGAGGGAATTGGTCACAATTTGCCGTCGGCACTCGGATCCGTGGTAAGTCCTCATTATCATCGTGGCGACAATTGGATTGGAGTGAGCCGGTTTGCCCTTCCAAAGATCGAGGAGATGGATGTCATCGACTTCGATGCCAGGGTCAACTACGTGAGAATGCACTCCAGCGCTAAGTATTGGTGCATGTTGGACACGGTCGCGACTGGCGCCACTTTAGCGCGCGCTCTCGAAGCGGCGTTCGCCAACGCACCTAAGCCTGAGCGAATTCTAATGGCGACCCCGTGCGGAAGTGCGATGGGAAGCCGTCGTATTGCGTCTGTATGCGAGAAGGCTGGCGTAGAAATTATCTTCACGTTCTTCGGGGCTGTCTTCGGACTCTGGCACGATGGCACCGGTTTGCCATGGTGTCATCCTGACACTGTGGTGAGCGGCACCCCGCGTAGCAGAAAGAACAGACAGATCGCTGCTGAGCTGTTTAACAACCTCGACGGATTCTGTGCGGTAGGCGATTGTTCGGCTAACTTCTTCGACGTAGACGAGGCTATCGCTATTCTCAGTAAGGAAGAGAAGGAATTTGACTGGCGCTTACCGATCGAGGCTCCAGTATTGTCGCTTGTGGAGTGATACTACAGGTGGTATCTATTGCGGTGGTCCGCCGCCTGGGTGGCCGCCTCCAGGAAAACCTCCCTGACCGCCAGGAAAACCACCCTGTCCCTGTCCCTGTCCGGGGAAACCTCCAGGAGGTAGTGGCGGTGGGAATGGCATGTAGCCTTGTTGACCGCCCTGTCCTTGTCCCCATGGACCAGGTCTATAGGCGGTGTTACCGCCGCCGCCTGACTGTGGCGGCTGTTGTGCCGGCGGACCGGAAGCGCTTGCCCCCGGCTTTCCTGAAGGTTGGTTAATTCCGCGTCCGAGAGCGGTCTTCTTCGCTTGCTTGACGAGACCTTCCTGGTCAGTGAGTTTAACCTCGAGAAAACTCAGGCTCTGAACGAGAGTCTCTGGCGATTCAGAATTCTTCACTCCCTGCTCCATCTTTTGGAATAGCTGTTGGAATGTTTGAACTCCGGTGCCTTGATCTTTCAATTTTTCGATTCGTCTCCAGACGAGAAGTCTGCGTTCCAAAAGTGGACCTTCGGCGACATCAGGAGTCTTTTCCGCTTGTAGTGGGGTCAGTGTCATGGACGTGAAAAGTTGATCGGGCGTGAGCTTGCCGGCACCGTAATCTTCAACAACTTTCTTGTCGATAAGTATAAAACGTTCGGGTTTGTCTGTTTGTGAAAACAAAACTTTTACGCGATCTATCTGACCGGAAGAACCCTCGATCAGCGCTTTCGCTAAAAAGATTGCGTCAACTTTCAAATCGCGATCGCTCGCGGTCGCGTTCTTTTCTGCAAGAACTGTGACTGCAGGTCCGGTACCAGCTACGGTGACATTTCTTGCTGTCACTCGACTCTCTGCTTTGGCGATGGCTGTCAATTGAGCTGCTGTAAGCCTTTGGGTTTCGGACTGGCAATGCCCGACGGGAAAAGAAAACGCCAGTGTCATGATCACAATTGCGGCCGGTAGTTTTGCAGCGAGACGGTTCGTCATATTCTTCCTATCATGCGTAGAGAGCTATATATGTAGTAAATTCCCCTTTCACTTAATAATAAACCCAAGCCGCTGAACGGTAGTTATAGCGATATTTTTAGGTTTCCTTCATAACTCGTTGACAAAAATTCTTAGCGTATTTATCATGCTTCAAATGAACAGACAAGTGCGCGAACTACTTATGGCTATGTCACTCCCTCTGAGGGCTGTCAGTTTGCGCGCATAGTTTGTCCTCAAGACAATGTACGAGCAGCGAAGCCCTCATTCAAGAGGGCTTCGCTGCTTTTTGCTTGAAATAAATCCTCCATCTTTTTCATAACAAAAGGAAAGTGTTTTATGAGTTCAAATTCTGTACAACCAAAGAACTGTGAGTTTAGACAACGTGTTGATGCGCTTCTCGAGTCCTTGATCGAGCGCTTCTATAGCGAGGTTCCGTATGCTGCTAACTTGGTCGGCGGTACACAGGTAGACATCGATTATTACAAACGACACACAATCGAAATCATACTTCGGTTGCGGCTCAAACGAAGTATCGACGCGCTCACCATTCACTACTTTACCAAGACGGATCCACGGCTTGCTAAGCTTTGGGCGAAGTACACGGAAGACGAGATGCTGCATGATACCTTGTTCGCCAAGGATTTAGAAAGGCTTGGTGTCTCGAATGCTGAAATCTATGGCAAGCAGCCGTTGTTGTCGACGAAGTTATTGCAGGGCTACTTCTATTATGGACTCGAGCATGAGGGGCGCCCTCTGGCGTCACTGTGCAGCTCGTACTTTATCGAGTACACGTCTCAACGAACACAACCACAGTGGCTCGACACGGTCGCCAAGTTCTATACCGAGTCCAATGTCAAAGGTGCACGTGCCCATGTCGCACATGATCAAGATGATGATCACATAGACTTTGTCTGGCAGGTTCTTTCAACATTCATCACCACGAAGGCGGACGAAGAGCGCGCTATAGAGCATATCGAAAATGTCTATGCACTCTTCGTGCTGTTCTTCAATGAGTTGTATCGCCGCGAAATTCAGAAGCAGTCGAACATCGACAGCATCATCAACTCTCTGGTCGCATAGCGACAAAGAACTTTTACAACCTAAAATGGCAATTGAGTGGAGGGAAACAACCATGACTACTTCGTCACGCATAGTTAGATTCAGTGCATCCAAAGCAAAACTAGCAATCGAACGATACGGTATTTCGTCAAGCGATTACGCACCACTGCTGGTGTCTGACAAACAATTTTCCAGAGGAGGGCATTATGGCGTCGAGATACCAGCCGTTAACTCGTTTCGGCAGGTCGAGGCGGCAATCAAGGCTCTAAAGACAAGCGGTACATACTGCTCGCGCTTCAATGAAACCCTTGGTTCTCATCTCTTGTGTGATTCCGAAATAACCGAGATCTTATCTATCTGCAAGCAGAACGGTATAGGAATTTTGTTCAGTGTGGGACCGCGACCGGAATACGACATCAAAGCCAGCTTCTACAGAAGTCAGTTTGGACTGGAAATGGGGCGGCGACTAAATAACAATGACGCTATACGACAAGCGATTGAGGAGGCTATACGTGTCTGTGAATTGGGAGTTCGTGGTATCACAATCTACGATCCCGGTCTCCTGAGAATTCTCAACAATTTGAAAAAGGATGGAGTGTTACCTTCGAATTTGTTGCTTAAGGCATCCACTCATTGCATGGTGACGAACTCCGAAATAGCGAGAATTTACGAAGAGCTGGGGGCCACCAGCGTGACTACGGCGCACGATCTGGGTCTGCCAATGTTGTGTTCGATTCGTCGCCGGTGCTCAATTCCACTCGATGTTCCGACAGATGTGTATAAATCCAAAGGCGGCTTCATTCGATTTTATGAACTTCCTGAAATCATTCAGGTGGCATCGCCGGTGATACTGAAAATGGGCGCAAGTGTTCAGGGGCATCCTTATGATGCTGTAAAAGATGAGCTTACGCACGAACGTATAAATCGCATCAAGGTAGGGCTGGAGATTCTTTCACGAAATGTGCCTGATCACCTTAAGCTGGTCGACGCGAGTGACCCGCAGCTCTGCATCCCTGCGATTTAAGTGTCTACCGATGCCCAGTAAAGTTTCTATTTTTCAGGAGAAAATCATGATTCAGAACAGTTTAGCGGCAGCAGCCACCATGTGTTCTCCCTGTCCCAAAGTATTCACCGCCCATGGTGACTATGAAACATTTTCAACCAGATTCTTAATAGAATGGCTCGACTTAACCAAGACGAAGCATATTTTAGAGGTGAATCCTAATACGTACAAGCGGATACAGGGAGCGTATGCTCGTCGCAAAGTATTCGAGGCGGTAATTGTTTATTGGCCGGTAGTGGAGCGGACACCGCATCTGATACCAATGTTCAAATCGGTTTGTCGCTATGCACTTGCAGGAGAAGCACCGCTCTTCAAGGATCTAGGCATAGATCCGAGTTCGGTGAGCGGATCCGTCAAAGTCAGATTTCTTCGGAGGTGGACTATCGGGGGACCGCTTGAATGGAACGTCCTGGAGGTAGGGAAACTTTGAGCGTGGTCGAGAGAATGCTTGACAAAGTTATCAAGGCGGCAACCCTAGCGGAATACCTACCGATATCCAGTCCGTCGACAGAGTCCCTGGACAAAGGGAACCGGTCGACGGAGCTCCCGTTGACCTCTCGGGTCAACGCGGATCAGTTGCCATTGGCAGACTCGAATGACCGAGTCGCATCTGTTTGTTGTACCTCGAATCAGGATGCATGGACCATCGGCTGGTACCGACTGTACAGACTTGCGCTTGGATTGTACCTCGCGATTCACTTTTTTCAACTCATTCCCTGGTGTGCGGAGCTGTTCTCGAATCAAGGATGTTTGGAAGATGCGCGACTCAGTCCGCTGTTGCATGTTTTTCCAAACATGTTTGGAATAATCGATTCGCCTCAATTTGTGACTGCAGTATTCGTCGGGGCGACGCTGCTGAGTCTCATGCTTGCAATTGGAGTTGTTGACAGAGTCGCTGCGATTTTGCTCTGGTATGTATGGGCGTGCACGTACGGTAGAAATCCGTTCATATTCAATCCGGCACTTGCTTACGTTGGAATCATCTTGATCGTCCATGCGCTGGCTCCCTCAGCTGGTAAGCTCTGGCGACTCTGTCAGCCTACAACCGGAAAAGGAGAGTGGTATTTCCCGGGATACCTCACGAATGTGCTATGGATTTTGATGGCCATTGGTTACACATATAGCGGTTTGACCAAGCTGGCAAGCCCCTCCTGGTTGGACGGATCCGCTGTGGCGAGAGTGCTTGAATGTCCGCTTTCGCAACCAGGGGGCTTTCGAGATCTTCTGTTGAGTGCACCTCCTGTGGTGCTGGGACTGATCACATACGGTGCCTTGACCTTGGAATGTTTATTCGTACCAATGTCGATTCACCGCGTGACTCGCCCCATAGCGTGGGCGGCTATGTTGGTGATGCATATCTGCCTGATCGGTCTTATCGATTTTGCAGATCTGAGTGTGTCGATGATTCTTCTTCATGTAATAACGTTCGATCCGCGATGGCGGGTCGTTTGTTCAAACCATTGGAGATTGAAGGTTGTTACTTCTCGGCAGGAGTCGAGTTGGTCGTCAGGGTGGGGAAAATACTAAACGGCGGAAGCTGC
Source organism: Candidatus Obscuribacterales bacterium (assembly GCA_019746975.1). Lineage (GTDB taxonomy): Bacteria > Cyanobacteriota > Vampirovibrionia > Obscuribacterales > Obscuribacteraceae > JADYXR01. The sequence continues at coordinate 72,699 of JAIERK010000021.1, read as the reverse complement.
AACCTCCTACATATGAAAGCGCACGTTATTGGAAAGCTTGTGGTCGTAGAATTTCGCTTGCTCGAGATCGTGCTCTGCCAGGACCTTTTTATTGAGTCTGAAATTGACATAGGCTCGTCCCAAATAATACTGAGCTTTATTCGGGCTGAGCTGAATCGCATCTGAAAGGCAGGTCAGTGCATTGTGCCAGTCTTCCAACTGCATAAGTGCTTTGGCTCGGATGAAATACAGTTCTGGGTCGCTAGGGTTGTTCTTGATGGCATCGTTGTATTCCCTGGCTAGCGCCTTTGGGTCACCCTTCACGCTGAAGAATTGAGAATCGAGGTAAATGATCCCGCTTCTTGGAGCATTGTCATTGGACGGCTTGACCGACTCGCTGGTAGCCTCGTCCTCCGCTGGTGTGCTTCGTTTTGGAACGAGACTTGTGGCAACTAGATCGTTCCTGCTGTCTGTTACGAGGTTAGAGGACACGGAAGCAGGCACCATCTGTGGAGACACCGCTGGAGTTGCTACAACCAGGTCGTTGCCATTCCACTTGCCTTTCAAGACTGGAGTTTGCTTCGCTCCGGGGCGATCTTCTTTTACTTCATTTCCAACCGCTTCCCTCGCGAAGGTGAACGCTTCCACGAGGGATGTCTTAGGTCCTTTGGATCGAAGACCATCCAGAAGCTTGCTTGTGAAGACGCCATTCTGATACCTGGTCGATTCCCATGCTCGCTCTTCCTGAGCGCTTGAGCAAATCACGAGCTGTCCAGAGCCCTGGGCCAGGTCTTCTGAATTGAAGTTGCCTATCCTCGACATTCCTTTGGCATCTGCAGCGGCAAAACCGCTGTGACATGCATCCATAACCAGCAAGACGCGATCTGTCAAAACTCTGCCTTGAATGGAGTCGAGAAGCTTCTGCATTTCGATCCCGGTGGCGAACAAATCGTCAGAGTCAGAGTCGCACGCTACAAGATAATTCTTTCCTCGCGGGTCCAGTTGTGCTGGACTGCCGTGTGTGGAGAAATAGAGTACGACCAGATCATCGGGTTTGACTACACGAGCTAAAAACTTCGATCCCAACTCGGAGAGAACTCTCCTTTGCGTCGCCTGTTCGTTGAGAAGAAGGCGTACGTGATCCGGCTGGAAGTTGGCCTCTTTGACCAGGTAGTTGTAAAAGTCAGTGGCGTCCTTCGCTGAAAATTGCAGGTCGGGAATGTCTGGATCTTGAAAGTCTGTTATTCCTATTACAAGCGCCCATTTGTCGCGGATTGGACGATTTGCTCCATTGGCGACTTTGTCGACGAGCTTGTTGAAGTCGTTGGATTTTTTGACACTATCACTGGTGACTGCTGGCTTTGTAGCGACTAACTTCGCTGCTATTTGCGACGGCGAGACGGTCGATTTTTGCGCTGTTTCGGCCTTGGCAGTTGTCTTCGTTTGAGATAGTGTGACAGATTTTGCCTCTGTCGGTTTTGCTGAAGCAGGTGTGGCTTCAATTGCGACCTTTGCGACAACCGGCTTGGATTCGGCTGGTGCTGCAGGCACTCCTAGATCCTTTGATGATGCAGTTGCTAACTTCACGCTTGCTTCGACTTTTGCAGGTGCTTCCTTTTGAACAACTTTCGGCTCAACGGGGGCTGAGTTTGCCAGCTTTGGCTCGTCTTGTTGTTTTGCCGGTTGAGATTCGATCTTAGCCTTGGCTTGTTGTTCAACCGGGCTCTTAATAGGTTTTGTTCCCGATGTGTTGTTAGCAGATTCCGGCTTCGCTGGCTCGCTTCCAGCCTGCTCGAGGCTGGTTCCTTTGCTCAGTCGTTGTAAGATCGCTGTCAGGGTTGGTGTTCCCGCGGACAAACCGGTCTGTGGCTCGGGCTTCACTTCTTCCGTTGGAGCTTGTGCGACATCCGGCACGTTTTCATTTGGCTTTTCAACTTGCTGGGCACCTTTCTGCTTCTGCTGTGCCGGCGCTTGAGCTGTGGTCGTGCCAAGAGAGGACTTTGCTTTGTTTAACGCGTTGAGAACAAGCAGGTTAGGCGCAAGAGGCTTTTGGGTAGTTGCTTTGGCTGGCGTGCTTGCCGCTTTCACTGCTGGTGGATTAACCGGCACGGCTGCAATTGTTGTTGGTGTCGTGGTCGTGGAGATTGAGACTGGAGCCGCTGTAGAAGCGTTAGTTGGCGTTTCGTTCTTAAACAAAGCGCTCGTTGGATTGTAGACCAGCGAAGGACGCTGCACCACTGCCGGTGCTATAGGCTTCTTCGTTTTTTTGTCGATTGCTTGTGGTGCTGCTGGAGCTGATGCCTGTGACTCGATGCCACGAAGCTTCCATTTTCCTTCACGCTCAAACTCAATACCATATACGTTTTGTCGCGCAGTTTTGTTGCCGAGCACTGAAGACTTCTGGTAGAGGTTCAACGCTTCATCGACATTGACCGGAATACCTTTGCCGTGTTCGTACATGTTGCCTAGATTGCACAAAGCGCTTGGATTGTTATAGTCGGCAGCCTTCTTGTACCAGGCGAATGCTTGCTTCAGATCTTTCTTGACGCCTATCCCGTCTTCGTACATGAAACCAAGGTTGTTCTGCGAGTTGGAATGACCTTTGTTGGCGGCAGCTTTGAAAAGCTCGAATGCGGAGGCCTGATTCTTCTCTATGCCTTTGCCGTGCATATACATGCAGCCCAGTATGAAGACATGGTCAAGGCTTCCCTCTTCGGCGCTCTTAATGACGCGTTCCTTCAAGGTCGGGTCGCCTTCAATCTTGCACAATAGCTCCCAATCGTGAGCAGGACCGACCTTTTTGCCGCCTGCGTAGGGCTCGATTTCGGCCTCCTCTCGTATATTGCCCTGAATCGTACTGTAAGCCTGTCTGGCAGCTGCTGGCGTCACGCAAGACAGGCCCAGAGAAATAGCCAACGCAAAAGAGAGTCCCCGTCGAACAAAGAGAGGAGTTGCCATACCTATATTCACCACGGCTTATAAATTGTATTGAGTGTACCTATAGTATGTAAGGTGACACTTTCGTGCAAGTAGGTTGACAAGAGGTAAGCCTTAAGATTGTTTAAGATTCCACCAGATCCCTGGTGAACCTACGCAGTCGGACCCAAACTGGCTTGTGTCTATTTGCCGACCGGACTGAGCTGCTTTTGCGGCTCTGCTGCGCCTTCAACTAGCGCTACGCTGGTTACGATGTCCTCTTGTGGATTCCCGAAAATGTCCATATCCGTTGGATCTTCAGCTTCGACATTCATATCGGACAGGGATTCGTTAATCGAGTACACCAGACCAACTTTCTGCAGGCACTTCAAGGTGAACCAGGACAAGTCGAACTCATGCTTCTTCAGCCCCATCTGGCTCGATCCTGGGCGGGCATGGTGATTGTTGTGCCACCCGTCACCCAGAGCTACGAGTCCGAAGAAGTAGTTGTTGTTGCTGTCGTCAGCGATCGCGAAATTGCGGTATCCGAGACGCGGAATGTGACAGACGATGTTGAGAATTAGAGGCACGTTCCAGGCTAGGAAACCAGCGAGGAAGCTCGCCATCATAACTTCGAAGCCGAAAAACTGATACAGCAAGACGCGAAAGGCGAGTGCGAAAGACACGCACTTGAGATATCCCCATTTCCAATCGCCGCCTCTTTCGAGAAATCTGTACACAGGGTCTTTCATTAGATCCGGACACTGCTTGGCAGGGCTCATGTGCGGCGGATACTTGAAGGCCCGGTAGAAGAAATAGGCGTGGAATATGCCCTGTCGAGGCGAATGCGGATCAAGCGGTGTTTCGACGTAACGGTGATGATTCCTGTGAATGGTTGCCCACCAAGCGGGTGAGCCGTGGAACGCTAGATAAGCTCCAGAAACGAAGAAATACTCAACTGCCTTTGGACATTTAAAGGCGCGGTGGGACAACAATCTGTGCAGTCCAATTGTTACCCCAAATGTGTGCCACAAGTAGAAAACGAGAACCGTGGTCCAAAACATCGGGTTCGACAACATTGATATCTGTTCCGCATGAGATGTGGGTTTCAGCCCCAGCAGATGCTACGGCCTGAGGGGAATTATGGCACAGATCTATTTGGAACCCATGACTTTTTCTCTCATGTTCACACTTTGAGCAAAATCGCCACGATCCGAAACAATGGTTGACTTTCCCCGAGTTATCGAGAGGATCGAATTATGCCATCGAATGTGGTGAATTCAGATGTAAAATATTCGATTATCATGAAGCCAGACCGAAAATTGTTTACCAAAGCCGAATGGCAAATCATAGCGAGCTGTCGAACGCCACGACAGGTGCAGAAATTTTTGCGGGATATGCCGTACAACTTCGAACGTAATGGCGAAACGTTGATATCCTTCAGGCAGGTTGTGAAACAGAAACGAGCTCATTGCCTGGAGGCAGCCCTTTGTGCTGCCGTCATTCTGGAGCAACATGATTATCCTCCGCTGTTGCTCAGCTTTGAGTCAGTAGACAAGCTCGATCATGTGATTTTCGTATTCAAGACAAAGACTGGTTGGGGTTCTGTAGCCCGCTCTCGAGATACCGGTCTGCACGGAAGAAAGCCTGTCTTCCGTACAGCCAGAGACCTGGCAATGAGCTACTTCGATCCCTATGTCGATTACACTGGTCGGATCACTGGCTACGCAGTTGTTGATCTCAACGAACTCGGCGATTTTGATTGGCGATTTGCGGCAGGCCACATGTGGCGTGTAGAGCGATATCTCATCGATTATCCGCATGTTCCAATTGTGTCATCCGACAAAAGATATGAAAAACTTCTGCGTCGATACACCGAGTTTAAAGCTCGCTATCCCGATCGGCAAGTTACATACTTCGATAACAAACAAACCTGGATGTGAGCGACCCATCGATGTCAGAGGTGCGAATGGATGAGATTAACACCCCGAAGTCCTATTCGGACGTGCAGATGGAACTGGCTCTTTCAAGGACCCTGTTAGCGTTTGATCGGACACTTTTGGCTTGGATTAGGACTGCTATTTCAATGCTCGGGTTTGGTTTCACCCTTGCCAAATTTGTTCATGGCTATCTGGCGAGTGGTGCTATGCGTGGTATCAATCCAGAGTCTCCGCGAGCTGTAGGCGTTGCGCTTATCGTCTTGGGCCTGGGGTCTCTGGTTGGCGGAGTAGTCGAGCATTACAGGTCAGTTACAGCAATCAAGAAAACGTTGAAAGTCTCCGTGTGGTCACCAGCACTGGTGACCGCGATCGCATTGTCTTGCCTGGGGATATACCTGGCTATAGATATTTTTGTCGGTATACCGTAGGCGTCTAACTATTGTAAAGGGGATTCCATAGGTGCTGAGCCCTGTGTACCAGGAGCCGATGGCATTGGTTGAATCGATGATGGAGTTGACGGCGTTGACGCCGTCGATGGAGTGTATGGTGTTGAAGGTGTTGATGAAGTTGATGGTGTGGATGGTGTTGATGGAGTCGATGATGATGGAGTTGACGGCGTTGACGCCGTCGATGGAGTGGATGGAGTGGATGGTGTTGAAGGTGTTGATGGAGTCGGTGGAGTAAATGGTGTGCTTGAAGGCGCCGGTGCCGAGAAGCTAGAACTAGAGCTGCTGGGCGTCGATAGATTGGCTGCCGGCTTTACATACATCATGACGCCGACCACGATAATACACACCAGGATTACAATTCCGATTATCGTAGTGTAGGGCGAACTCTCAGGTGGGCCTTCGCTCCCTCCGCGCTGGATTGGGGAGCGATACGAATCTGGTACTGCATTTGGTGCCGAGCCGTACTGTTCGCCACCCTGAGGGTATCCGCCTTGACCGAGTTGCGGACGACCGCTTTGTGTAGGTGATATCGAGGATTGATGCTTTTCGAAATTCCTCATCCATTCAGGAACTTCCCCATCAGGCCTGGTACCGCCGCCTGCACCTCGAGGCGTTGGGATGGAATCCAATTGGTCCTGTATGCTCATTCGCCCCTGACCACCAGTAGCTAGGTCGGGCGACCGTCCCATGCCGGGTGAGGGAATCGCATCCAACGCGTCCTTCGAGACGCCTGCGCCACTGCCCGGGGTGGGTATTGCATCGAGAGCCGTTTTTGAGGCGCTTGCTGCTCTGTAGTCCGCACCGGTACCGGGTGCAGGGATAGCGTCGAGGGCATCTTTAGAAAATGCGCCGGCTGCGCCACTTCCCGGAGTTGGGATAGAGTCCAGGGCGCCCTTCGAGAATCCGGCTTGCGGTGCGGAGGCGGGCTCCGGCATGGCTGTGCCGCTCTTGAGGCTGGATACATCCGCCGAAGCGGTGGTTTTTTTCCTGCCTAACAGACCTCCACTGGGGGCAGATCCGGCCTTCGCCCCAGGCATGCCCAATTGACCCTTCATGCCGGCGTCAGCCGCCGGGCCCGGAATAGCATCGAGCTGGTCCTTGATGGACGCGCCACCGACACTTGCCGGTCCTGCGCCTGGTGACGGTATGGCATCCAGTTGATCTTTAAATGCAGACCCAGCGCCTGATCCTGGAGAAGGAATGGCGTCGAGTTGATCCTTCAAAGAAGACCCGCCTGTCGCAGGCGCCGGAATATTGTCAAGCTGTTCCTTCAATTTCACGCCAGAGTTGGCTTCTGGGGGAGCGGCCCATCCGGGACCCGGGATCGCATCGAGCTGCTCTTTTAAGCTGGGAGCAGGCGGGATGTCGACCGGCTTTGGATTTGTGGTTGGATTGGCGCTCCGAATAGCGTCCAATCTTTGCTTACTGGTCGAACCTGTACTTGGTCTGGCATGACCCTTGCAATGTCCATCCGGCGACGAGGCGTTCGGATTGCGAGGTTTGCTGCAAATCGGGCAAATTGGTGATTCAGCGTTCATAAGGTCACTCAAGTTTGACGTCGAACTATTCAAGAAGGCATTGGCGTAATCCACATACCCTTTGTGCCCGGCGAGGCTAACTAATTATATTAGAATCGGAAATGGCAGATTATTTTTTCGCGGCACGAACTCAACCCGATCATCTACTGAAAACAATCACCGGTGTCTTAACGTGCTCGAGTGACAAGCAGTTATGAAAAATTGAAGCTAGGATGCCAGATCAAATTTTGGATTACCTACTTTCCGTTATTGAGCTCCATGAGTCTCTCCTTCGGAACAAGAATGTTCACCGCTTGTGGTATCACTGTCACTCGCATGGGAGTAACACTGTGTTCCTCCCCGTCTATCATGCAGGGCAATTGCTGACTTGTAGGTGGGTCCTTAACAGGTTGTCGACTTAGAATCGATCGAAGTTTTTGACTTAATGTCCTCGGAGCACTACTTTTTGGGGTGAGGCTGGCCGGAGAGCCGACACCGCTTTTGGTATCAACACCGCTTTTCGTCTTGTCGGCCGTTCTGTCCGGCTTGATGTTGGGAACCTTTGCCAGTTCTCAAACTGTTGCCGTTCAGGCGACTTCTACAATTGGCTTTTTCCCCTGTCTTCTTCTCTCCGGTTTCGTTTACCCTATAGCCAACATTCCTTTTCCGCTCTCGCTATTTTCAGTTATCTTCCCTGCCCGATACTACGTTCAGCTCACTAGAGATGCTTTCGTTCGGGGAGCCGACTGGTCCGAGATGTGGCCGGTGCCTTTAATATTGACGACATTTTGTGCTGTCTTTCTCGGTGCCGCCTGGTTATCGTTGCGACGTATGCGAACTAAGGAGTGACAAACGTGTTGAATCCTGCGTCGACAATTTTGCAACTCATCTTTCGCAGGTCGCCTCTGGGCTTTGATTGTAAAAGAAACGCGAGAGATTCTCCGCAACAGATATCTGGTGTTCTTGATTTTGGTTCCACCAGTGGTGCAACTGCTTATTCTGGGTGGTGCACTTGATCCGCAGGTCTGCAATCTTTCTCTCGGTTCTGTCGATCACGCTCAGCATAAGGAAAGTCGAGAGCTTTTAGCGCAACTTGGCGCTGCCGGAGTGTTTGGCAAGTGCTTGCTGTACTCTGACGAAAACTAGCTGTCCGAGCAGCTGGAGAGAGGAAAGCTCCACGTCCGTTTGGTTATTCCGCCCCAGTTCGACGAGGACCTATCAGAAGGAAAATCTCTGGCGGCCGCTGGCACTGTTAGCAGTATCAGTCGTGGTCGTTCTGAGCATAAGCGCCAATCGTTTTCGCCGGCAATTAATCTGAACCAGTCACTACAAGGAAACATTTGTCTGCTAAAGTAGCTGTACGAATTACTAAAGTAGGTCCGGAAATGACCTTTTGGGGTAGGTTTGTTTGACTCTGTGTAACTTGAGCGCCCAGCTTCGCGCGCCAGATAAAAACGCCGGTATTTTTGAAGGAGAGACTTGATGTTTAAGGCTATAGGTAGCTCGATTTGTGCTGTCGCCCTCGTCGGAAGTCTCGCCGCTTGTGGTGGTGATGGATGGGAAAAAATGTCTATCGACGGTGCCACTATCTCTTTCGAAATGCCGAAGCCAATTAAGATGAATCAGGATCCCAAAGAGGGTATGGTCGTCTATGTTGCTCAAAAAACCAACGAAAAGCTTTCCTTTAAGGTCGGGGTAGTGAAGCGCAACTACGAGCAGGATCAGGCCAAAGGTCTGACCGACGAGCAAGTGCTCAGTACTTTTGCTCAGAAGGTACTGCAGGCAAGCCAGCAGCAATTTGCGCAGATGGGAATGAAGACCCAGTTCAACTTTAACGGTGGATTTAATGTCGATGGTGGATCTGGGCAGCAGTTCCAGGGGCAGGTCGGCAAGGCAGTTGTACTCAATCGTTTTTACATCAACAAGCTTGGGATTTATTGGGTTGAAGCGATTACCCAAGATCCGAACAATGCAGACATCAACCGTTTTCTAAATTCGTTCAAGCCTTAGGCTACATATCCGTTACGCTGACGATTTCATATTTGAGATTTTTTTGGGGAAACTGTTTCAGCAGTTTATGAAAATCATGAGAGGTTAGCTTAGGACCTGAAACTGTGAGCGTCGTAATTTCATTCTTCTTTAGAAGAATATACGCGTCAGTGTACGAAATTCCGGTAGAGGGGAGATTAAGACTGGACAGGTTATTGCTTCTGGCAAGTGCTGCAAATGCCTCATGCGAAAGCGGAACCCTTGCAATCGTCAGGCTAGTAATTTGAGAGTCGGCAATCTTTTTAATTGTACGAATCGATAGCGAGGGGCGGTGCCCGAGCTCAAGTATTCGGAGCCGCTTGTTGCAGCTGACTATTCGAGCGATGTCTTCGTCAGTAAGCTCGACGTTTTTTAAACTTAGCGATGCGAACTTTGATGTGGCAAGCAATTGAAGTACGCTTTGGTCTACCTTGACTGCGTTTAACTTAAGGCGACCCAGCATTGGAAACGATCTGAGGCCGCAGAGAAATTCTGGTCTTACGTTGGTATCGGAAAGTCCCAGAGTGTGCAGTCGCGGAAGCACCTTCAAGCTGGAAAGCGTAGCACCTGTTACATTCTTGCACCCTGATATCTCAATCTCGTTTAACTGCTTGCAACCATTTAAGTTGCGCAGTCCCTGGTCTGTGAGGGGTGAGTTGCTGAGATTTATGAAAGTGAGCTTCCGCTGTTTTTCAAGTAATCTTAGAGTCGAACCTTCAATTTTTGATTCGGGTAGAGATAGAGCGCCCAGGCGGGGAAAGACAGGCAGGAATTTCAATCCCTGATCATCGATCGCCGAAGGGTATATACTGAGTGCCCGGAGCGGAATTCCTGTTAAATTCGCTAATCCATCGCCATGAATATCGACAGCTGTTCTGACTCTGAGGTCGACTATATCTTTCCTCCCCTGGATCACTTCCAGACCCTTATCACTTCCACAGTGTTCGACGTAGCAGATCCGATCGGGCGTGTACTTTACGACGACGTCGTTGTCAAAATCCAAAGCGGTAACATTCATGTACGTCGGTGGTTCGATGACCCTGTACGCCTCTGACGCTTTTGCGTGTTCGCTTGATAATTTCATCGAGCCGAATGCGTCATCTTGCGAAAGGATTTTTAAATCGGTTGGTTTTACATCAAACAGTTTCAATAACTGTACGCCAATCCATCCGGTTAATGAAAGAACTATTAAAACCTGTACTGTCAAGGGTCCTGAAGTGGCTCGACGCCTGGGGGGCGAGTTAGAAGCCACCAGGGTTGATGGCATTGATTCCACGTCCTCCAACGCAGCCTTTAGTTCCTCGGCGGACTCGAATCGAGAGCTTGGATTTCTGTTCAGACATTTTGCAACTAGCTCTTCTAGCGGGTCCGGAAAGACCATGGCTGATGTTTTCTTGAGCGAAGGCACAGGAGAGTTTGCCTGCATAGCAATGATCTCTAAGGTGGAATGTCCTGAAAATGGTTGCTTGCCAGTCAGTGCTTCAAACAGAACGGCACCAAGTGAATAAATGTCGGCTTGCACAGTGTAGGTGTTGCCTACAACCTGCTCCGGAGCCATGTATCCGGGTGTGCCTGCTATTGTGCGTCCCTGGTATATCGTTGGCTCTTGAGTCTCTTGTTTGACTTTGGCGACGCCGAAATCAATGATTTTTGCGGATAGATCTTCAGAACCAATGAGTAGAATGTTGGTTGGCTTGATGTCGCGGTGAAAAACACCTTGTTCGTGTGCGTAAAACAGACCTGCGCAAACATCTGAAAAGACTTTGATTGCTTGCTCGACTGAAAGGGGACCGTTGTCCTCGAGGTAGCGCTCCAAAGTAATCGCATTGTCGAGATACTCTAGCACCATATATGGTGTGCCGCTGTCTGTCGGTCCGAAGTCCAAAATGGCGATAATGTTTGGATGGTTGAGTTTGCTCGTAGTGCGTGCTTCTTCCTGAAATTGCATCAACTGCTCGGCATTGAGCTCATTCAGAATTTTGACCGCTACTTTCTTGGACAGAATTCGGTCGCGCGCGAGGTAGACCGTTCCAGATGCGCCGGTTCCGAGTTGAGCTAAAGGTTTATACCTGTCGCTGGGAAATTTTTCGGCGTGTACCTCCAGCTCTTCGTTGGTGCATGCGGTGTCACCCGTCGTGTCCGGTCGCCTCGGCGCAATTTTGAGCTCTTGCTTTTGGCAATTGCACTTGCCCGATCGTAAAATCCACTGTGTCAAGCTTCCAGACCTGGCAGACATTTGACTCTTTCCGCAACGCGTGCAGATATCTGGCAGTCTGACTTCGTTGATAGGGGGAGCGGAATCGCAAAGACAAACCGAGATGTACTGTGTGATGAAACCGCTCGAGCCAGCGCTCTTCGGTTTTAAGCATATGGAGCAGGTTTTCTCGGTATCAACCATTGTTATTAAGCGTTACCCCGCCAAAATAGTATGCCCGTTTCATTGACCGACCCTCCTAACAATTTTGACGGATCAGTTATGCAATTGTGGACGGGGCAATTTTGGACGTAGTGAGATGACCAAGCGAATCGGTAGAGTGCGAGGCAGCATAGGAATCAGGAGTTTTATCTTCGTTTTCTGCCTTTTCGTCTGTCCTGGTTGCCATTACGATCACACGGCTTTTGTCGCTCTGGCTGCCGTAATCTTTGTCCAAGTCTTACGCGGAGATTGCCGATGCAATTTTCAGCAGACCTCTTTCAGTAACCGAGTTATTACGAGAATAAACTAGATTGGAACTTTGAAATGACAGCCCTTGCAAATACTCTTGAAAGACTAGCACTCGCCCCCGTTGAGGACAGAGTGCTCAGTGAGACGATTCTCGATGACTATCAATTTCTTCTCGAACTTGCCAATGATGTCTATGTCGCTTCGTTGGAAACACATGTCGCCAGTTTAGAATGCCTGGCATTAGACTAGACGACGTTGCGCGATCAACTATCAACATTGAAGTTACAGTTGGCTTGGTGATCTCTCCTCATCCAGTATAATAACGGCTCACGTAAAGGGTTTGCGGAGTTGTTATGCCAGAAGTAGAAACCATTCCAGTTGTAGACATCTCCTCTCTAATGACTCCCGAAAAGGACTGCAGAGAAGCTGCCCTGGCTATTGGTGCGGCATGTCGGAATCATGGCTTCTTCTACATCACCGGGCATTCAGTCGACGTTGGGCTACAGGAGCGGCTGGAACGGCTCAGTAGTAAATTCTTCGAGCGAGAACCCGAATACAAGAATGCGATTAGAATGGAGCTTGGTGGTAGAGCCTGGCGCGGATATTTTGCGCTCGGCGACGAGTACACTTCCGGGCGTCCTGATCAGAAGGAAGGAATTTATTTCGGCGCCGAGCTTCCTGCTTCCCATGAAAAGGTAAAGCGGGCTGTCCCTATGCACGGTGGCAACCTTTTCCCTGCTGACCTGCCTGAGTTTCGCGAGACGATCCTCGAGTACATGGAGTGCATGACCGGTCTCGGGCATGTCCTGATGAGAGGAATCGCTCTGAGTCTTGGTCTTGACGGGAGTTACTTCGAGGATCATTACACCAGGGATCCATTGATACTCTTCCGAATTTTTCACTATCCTCCGCTCGCGCCTCAATTTGCCGATTCTCAGTGGAGCGTGGGAGAGCACACCGACTATGGCATTTTGACGATTTTGCGTCAGGACACTGTTGCCGGTCTCGAGGTCAAGTCCAAGTCTCAATGGATTCCGGCGCCGCCAATTCCCAATACTTTCATTTGTAATATTGGCGATATGTTGGATCTAATGACTGGCGGTCGTTACAAGTCGACGCCGCACCGAGTGCGGAATGTGAGCGGAAATTCGCGCCTTTCATTTCCGTTTTTCTTTGATCCTAATTTTGATGCTGTCGTCAAACCGATTGATCCTGCTCTCGAGATTGTCGATGACAAAGCCGAGCGCTGGGATGGCGCCAGTGTCCATGAATTTGGTGGCACATACGGTGACTATGTTTTGAAGAAAGTTTCGAAGGTCTTTCCTGTACTGAGCAAAGAAGCGCTCTGAAGTTACGAGATTACGGCGGATTCTTGAGAAAGCACAGGGTTTCACGGATACCCAGATCCGTTTCTATAGGCAAGGCGATAAGGGTTGTTACAAACCTGCCTTTTTCTTTGTAAGACACGAAGTTGTGCCTTTGAAGTTCGAGCACGAGCTTTGGATACGCATAGTTAGGGATTCTGACTGTGGCGAGGATGTTCCTGTTGAGAATGGTCTCGAGTCGCAGTCGAACGAGTGTGCTAGCCAGGGCGGTAATCTCCGCGTCGCTTAGATTTCGAACTCTGGACTTTAGAAATATTCCAATACGATGTTTGTCAGGTATGGGCAGCGGCATCGTATGTTTCGATGCCAGTGGCAAGTCATTCCTATACCAGAGCTCTTGATACTTGTTAGCTGGTGCGCCGCGATCTCTTCTCGTGTCGAGTCGGCAGTCGAGAGTTACCTTCACGATCGGCTTCAGTTCGGAGCCTCGAAAAGAGAGATAGTTGTCTTTCTCTTCGCAATTAATTTCAATCACGTCATCGTATAACCCGAGATCAACCAGCTGTGGTGGCAACGGTTTTTTTTCGCGCAGGTGCAAGGCGGAAGACTGTTCTGTCCCTGATGCCTGGAGCAATAAGGTACAAAGGGCAATTCCAGCTATTGGTGTCGCCGCTCTTCTTGACATGGTGTTCACCGTGCGCAACGAATTAGCGCATGCTGCAAATGATTTGCCCATCTTTTTACGGTTTGTCTCATATGGAGCAGGAGCGTTACATCGGGCAGAATTTGGTCTAGCCGACGCTTACATTTTGGAGCTTATGGGAAAACCTAAATTGAGGCATAAGTTTGACTATAGGTAAGAGTATTGACAGTTCTATTTAGGCGGTGATAGCGTGAATTTATACTCTCTCACCTCAAACTTACTACTACTGTTCGAAGAATCTACTGGCTCGGGGAGCGACTCCGCTTTTTGCATGTCGCTCGTGGTCAGTATCGTCCCTCCATTTCAAAGGAGGTAATGCATGTTTAGACTCACTTATACCAGGTCTCAAGCATTCCTTTCAATAACCGCTCTCCTTTTACTATCCGTCTCATCTGCGTCGCCAGCTTCGGCTCAGCAAGTCATAAATGGTGTGCAGGTGTTCCCTGCTAACAACGTCTGGAACACGAAGATTAACGGGCTGCCAGTCGATGCTAACTCAGCTACTTATGTCAATACTCTAGGACCTACGAAGAATTTTCATCCGGATTGGGGCTCCAACCCAGCTTATGGGATTCCTTACAATCTAGTTCCTGCTGATATGGCCAAGGTCAATGTGATCTTCGACTATGCCGATGAGAGCGACGTTGGACCATATCCGGTCAACAAGAAGACTTCTCTAATCGAGGGGAATTCCTGGAAGAAAACGAACAGCGGCGACCGCCATGTTCTGATGATCGATAGCTCGACAAAGACTTTGTATGAGTTGTTTTACGCTAACGCCAAGGGGAAGAAAATTACCGCTGGATCTGGTGCGATTTTCAATCTCAACTCAAATGCGCTTCGTCCGGATGGTTGGACGTCAGCTGACGCAGCCGGATTGCCTATCTTTCCAGGATTGATCAACTACGATGAGGCCGCCTCTGGGGTTATTAAACACGCACTACGCTGCACCACTCAGCGCACCAACGGTTACATCTGGCCAGCTCGACATTTGGCCGGTTCGCAAACTGCTGGATGGCCACCGATGGGTCAGCGCTTTCGCTTGAAGGCATCGTTCGACATATCCAGCTTCTCAACGATCAACAAAGCGATTTTGACGTGTCTCAAAGAATACGGCATGATTGTCGCCGACAATGGCTCGAGTTGGTACGTGACAGGAACCTCCGATCCTCGATGGAATGACGACGAACTTAACCAATTGAAGACGCTTCATGGTAGTGATTTTGAAGCGGTTAATGAAAGCAGTCTGATAGTCAATCCTGATTCTGGTCAGGCGCAGTAGAGGATCCAGCTTCAGCTAGTTATGACGTATTCCGACGAGTTGGGGTGGACGACCGCGAGACATAGACGTGGCAATATGCTGCTGTTGTGTGTTGCAGTCGGTATGTTGATGTTGGTCGTTGTGGCTCTGGCTTTCTGGGTTTATCTACATTTCTTTTCCAATCAACTGCTGCAAGACTCCTCGGAAAAGATAGCCCTCACTGCGGCACAGCGTCTGAATGACAACAACTACTCAGGTAAGATCAACAATTTGATTGGAGGTTCGAGAGAGCTTGTTTATTGCGCCAGGCAGATGCATGCGAAGACGGTTAGCCAGCCCAATTTTTCGGAGTATGAACCTTTTGCAGCTCAAATTCTCGCTGAATCGCGTGAAGGGGCAAGGACTCTTACTATAGAGCGAGATCGTTACGTTGCCGGCGTTATCTCGGATTTGCGTGGACTTGCTCAAAACAGTAATGTTCAGCCCGCGCGAGAGTTGGCGCTTTTTGATGCCTCTTCCGATCGTCCTGAGATAACGGATTTCAAAGTTGGCAGTTTGGAGAATATGGAGTCGAATGTTGTTGCCTTAAAGGGGCTTCCTGACTTGCTTGAGCACGACACCACCCAGAACTACTTTAAACATGGAAAGGACTTCGATTTTTATCGTGCCTCGATACCACTGAAACTACCGGCTCCAGACGACGACCTTGACTTTCAACTGTCTCCCTTGCCGATTGCAGTGAGCGAGACTACCGCTCCTTTACGTCTTGTCAGCGGAAAGCACTTCAAACCATCGTTGATCTTGCGTGAGCATGGCAAGGATGAAATTGGTAATTGCAAACTCGTACCCTCGTGCGTACAGCTGTCGATGACAGTAAAATTACAAAGTAAAGTCACGCAAGAGCTGCAGTCAAGCACTTTAAGCGTCAGTACCGCTTGTACGAATGGAAGTTTGCCGGAGCCCAAGGAATGAAGCAAGTCCGTCAAAGAGATAAAGGTTCTGCGAATATCACCGAATTCGGTGCCGCCCTCTGGTTGTTGATGGGCTGTATTGTATTGCCACTTTTGAATCTGGCTGTTGTCCCACTTCGATTTGGTTTGGGAAAATCGATTGTCGCCAATGAAGTTCGTCATCTAGCTCAATGCGAGACATTTAGTGAGGCTCGCAAAGGTGTAAGTACCGAGTCTGCTGCGATTACGGCCCTCAAAAATATTGGTGGCATTGAAGTCAAATCGATGCACCTCTCCCTGTATGCGGAGTCGGAGCGGGATAAAACTAAAGTGCACTCGATTGATGAGCCACACAAAATGCCACCGACTTGGTTGCCCAATGGAATGGAATCGCCCTGCTTGTATCTGCTTGATCTCAAAGTGGACGTGTGCATCTACCCGTTGATCTCATCCCCGTATCCACACTTTCGGATTCCAGGGCTGAGTGGACCAATTCCAATTCAATTTCATGAAGTATCCTCGTGGGAAAATCTTGGATGTGATCCAGTAACAGGCGAATACTGTCTAAATCAATAATGTCTTGTCGTGCGAATTCCTATGGAATTACATTGCTGACTAATTTCGCATTGGCTAGAAGGCTGCACAAAACCGACGGCGGTCGGAGGATGTGTGAGTGGATTAGTTGTGCCGATTACTGTGCAGCCAACCAGCTTTTGCATTACCGCCTGTTGGCTGCGGCTAAAGTCAGTACTTTATTTCCCTTTGTCTCGCGTGTGAGTGCGGTAGAGCTTTCTCTTATCTCTTTGAGCACTCGATTGAAGCGTCGTAGCTTTCCGTATGCGTCAACCGCTTTTTGCATCTTTGCGGTCTCCGGACTGTCCTTGTTGTTCTCAAAGTCAGTGGAAAGGACTTCGCAAGAATAAAGAAGCGCATCCTCAATAATGCGTAATTGATCGAACGTAAGATTCATGATGTCCGCAACCCTCAATTCTAGTATTTTGAACTTTCTGCTAACAGCTTATCGACCGTGACCGCGAAATATCTGCAGTCGGACCGTGCAAACATTAAATCGACCAGAATTCTCGAAAACGATGTGCCCATCAGAAATGGCCGATCGCTTTCCGTTGTTTCAGTCTATAAAGGAATGTTAGTGGTGCTACCGGTAGTGCTTGAGAATATCGGTGGACCATTCAATTGCCAGATCGATCAGCTCTTTTGGCTCGGTAATCACAGCCTCGGCACCATATGGAGCTAGCCAACGCATCACCTCGTCCAGGCTTGTCGCAGGGAAAGACAGTCTGCAAGAGCCATCGGGAAGATCTTCCAGAACTTGTTGCGGATGCCAAATTCGTTCTCTTATATAACGAGCAGAGTGTGGCACGAATTCAATTTTCACATCAAAGGACTTTTCTCCGTGCTCAAGCTGGAAGGCTGAATCGATCCATTCGTTAAGCTCTGTTTTTGAAATCGGCTTGAATGTAGAGTCGAGAACTTTATAGTCTTGAATTCGATGAAGTGCGAACATTCTAAGATCACGTCGCGAATTGCAATACGCGATGACATACCAGGTGCCCCGATCGTGAAGAAGAAGCTGGGGATTGATTGTGCGATTGGTAATCTCACCTTTGCTTGCAGCGAAGTATGTGATTTCTATTTGCTGTTGCGTGTCGCACGACTTGTTGATGTCGTTGAACATTTTCGCGCTCAATGGAACGATTGCATTCGCCCTGAACTTGACAACCGACTTTATCTCTTCAGGATCGACATTGACTTTCTCTGGCAGCCGCTCGGAGATTTTTTCCAAGGCAGATCGAAGAGTTGCTTCGAAGGAAGTGCCGGTATATATAGACAATATCTCCTTGCCGAGCGTCAAGGCAAAGACTTCTCCGCTTGAAAGCTCAAATGACGGCAGACGCTTAGTGGGATTGGTGTTGAAATAGCCACCCCGGTTATGATCGAACACTATTTCACGAGCCAATCTATCTTTTAGATATCTCAAATCGTCGTGAAGAGTGCGTTCAGAAACCTCGAATTTCTGGCACAAGTCTTGGACGCTGGGAAATCCGCCTCTGCAGATTTCAGTATCTATGTTGAGGACTCGTTCTAGTTTTGTGCTCATGGCGATCTAAACTACACTAGCGAAGGCGCTATGCCACTATCGTCAAGACAGTTTTAATCTTTTATTTTTCTGACTGCAGATATTTCGCAGTCCTACCTAATAGCCTGGAAATAGTAGCGGGAGTATCGGCTATGAGAAAGGTAGGCGACGAGCTTCTATATTCGCCCTCGGACTTGATTACATTCATGGAGTCTCGATTTGACTCGTGGATGGAGCGATTCTTTCGAGAGTACCCAGGTGAAATCCAGCCTGATGCCGAGGACGATGGCAAGGCTCTCGTCGCTCAACACGGTAACATTCATGAAGCAGCTTTTTTAGCCAAGCTACAAGAGCGCGGTGCAGATATTGCTGAAATCACTGGAGCCGACGAGATAGCATTTGCTTCTACTATTCAGGCAATGCGTGACGGACGTGAGGTGATTTACCAAGGTTACTTACGTTCCGGACAGTTTGCTGGTCGATCTGATTTCCTTGTGCGGGTTGATGGGACGTCATCTTTGGGGGACTATTGCTACGAAGTCTGGGACACCAAGCTATCGAAGAAGGCTAAGCCGTACTTCGCTATCCAACTCTGTTGTTACGCAGAGATGATGGAGGAAATTCAGAGTCTACTTCCGCCGACGGTTTGTATAGTTCTTGGCGATTTCAGTCAGAGGACATTTCGTACGCGCGATTTCTTCGCACTCTATCAGCAAATTAAGAAGTCTTTTCTGCAGTTTCAGACCGAGTTTCGCAGAGACAATCCTCCCCTCGATTGTAGTGCCGGATCTTACAGTCGCTGGACTAGCTACTCAGAGCGGATTCTCGACGAGCGAGATGATCTTTCTCGAGTAGCAAATATCACGATGAGTCAAGCACGTCGTCTACAAAAGTCTGGTATCACGACGATGACGATGTTGTCGGGAGCTCAATTCTCCGCAGACATAAAAATAGCGGAGGAAACATTCGAAAAATTGCGAGGACAGGCTCGTCTGCAAATTCAATCTCGGACAGAGGGCAGGACGTGCTACGAGATGTTACCTTCCGTTGATGGCCGAGGCCTGACGATACTTCCTCCGCGATCGAGAAGCGATGTTTTCTTCGACATGGAAGGTTATCCGCACGTAGAAGGAGGCTTGGAGTACCTGTTTGGTGCGATACTGACCGAGCCGACTGGGCAAATTTTCAAGGACTGGTGGGCTCACGACAGGGTTCAAGAGAAGCAGGCTTTTCGGGAGTTTATCACCTGGATTTATAGCCGTTGGATGCAAGATTCGACTATGCACATTTATCATTACGCCTCGTATGAAGTCTCAGCCGTGCGGAGATTGGCTGGTCGCCACGGAATCATGGCGGACGAAGTAGATCAGTTGCTTCGAAATGAAGTTTTCGTTGATCTTTATCAGGTCGTTAGGCAGGGAGTCCGGGTTGGGGAGCCATCCTATTCCATCAAATATGTCGAACATTTATATCGGGAGAAGCGTAGTGGTACTGTCTCCAAAGCAACTGATTCGGTCGTCTTCTACGAGCGCTGGTTGGAAGTCCAGGACGGACCGGTCTGGGAAGACTCTGCGATCTTGAAGGAGATTCGCGACTACAACGAAGAAGACTGCGTGTCGACCTTGCAGTTGGCAGAATGGTTGTGGCTCAGGCAGGCGGAGAGCAACATTGTTTATGCAGGCAAGTTGGTACAGACCCCACCGGCGGTGCCGATGCTGCGCGAATCGCAGATTCTCGCCGAGGAAATGTTCTCTGCAGCGGAGTTCATCGATGATGCTGAGACAAGGCGTGTCTATGAGCTTCTAGCTGGTCTTCTGGAGTTCCATCGCAGAGAAGACAAGCCGAAGTGGTGGCGACTTTTCGATAGACAGAAAATGTCTATAGAAGAGCTTCATAATGACTTGGACTGCCTGTCCGGTCTGAAGCGTTCGGGGCGAGCTCCAGAGCCGACTCGACGCTCCCTGGGGTATGAATATACGTTCGACCCAAATCAAGACACCAAGTTGGAGTCCGGCCAACAGTGCTACGTCTCGACCGATTTAACTCGCGTTAGACTTGCTTCGCTCGATCGAAGCAAAGGGATCGCCACTATAGTTCTGGGTCCGACAAAGGAGCCTCCAGCTGATGAAATTGCGCTTGTCGCGGATGAGTTTGTAGATAGTCGCACGATCTCCGATTCAATTTTTCGAGTTTGCCAGCGGTGGCACGCTAATCGTGCTCTACCTCAATGTCTATCCGACCTCCTTTATCGCCGGTCGCCCCGCATTAAGGGACGGTTTGCTGGTTCACCGGTTGCCGTCTCGGATTCGGCACAAGACGTTGCACAGGCAATTAGCAAAATGCAAAGTTCAGCGTTATGCATTCAAGGACCGCCCGGAAGTGGTAAGACTTACACAGCTACTCGTTGCATTGCCGAGCTCTTGAAGCAAGGTAAGACGGTTGGAATAACTTCCAATTCGCACAAGGCGATCGATAATCTGCTGATACAACTTGGACAGCTAATGTCCTCTGCTGGAGGGCGCTTCAAAGCTGTCAAAATCGGAAGTGCAGCCAAGGGTGCCGAGTTCGATGGCCTCAAAATTGAGAGTATCAAAGACTCGGGTATTTTCTTTAAGAAGTCAGACCATGAGGAGTACAACGTGGTCGCCGGGACCGCATGGCTCTTCAGTCGAGAAGAAGCTGTTGGATTTTTTGACTATCTTTTCATTGATGAGGCTGGTCAGGTTTCACTTGCCAATCTTACAGCGATGAGTCCGTGTACCGACAATCTCGTATTGCTTGGCGATCAAATGCAGCTTGAGCAGCCAATTGCTGGTTCTCACCCTGGTGACTGCGGCCAGTCTTCCCTCGAATATTTGCTCGAGGGTCGTGCCACCATTCAGGAAGACATGGGAGTGTTTCTTGGGACAACTAGAAGAATGCATCCAGATATTTGTGAGCTGATCTCTTTGGCCGTCTACGATGGGAGGCTAGTCTCGTCCGCCGACACTCATAATCAGATTCTGTACCCTCCGGCCGACCTCTCTTCAAGATTTGAAAAGCGAGCCGGTATTGTCTGGCATCCAGTCGAGCACTCAGGCAATAGCCAATCAAGCGAACAGGAAGTCGATGCAATCGAAGGTCTTATTAACGATCTTCTCATGTGTGAGGTCGCAGACAAATCTGGAACTCTCAAGTCTATCGATCTGAACGATATTCTTATTGTCGCACCATATAACATGCAGGCTCGAAAAATATCATCTCGCATATCTGCTGTTCGTGTTGCGTCTGTCGATAAGTTTCAAGGACAGGAGGCACCGATTGTGATACTGTCAATGTGCGCGAGCGAAGGCAGCAGTTCACCCAGGGGACTTGAATTCCTGTTTAGCCGGAGCCGCTTGAATGTTGCGATCTCGAGAGCAAAGACTCTCGCATTTATCATTGGAAATCCAGCATTGCTGTCCACCCACTTTTCGTCAGTCGATCAGATGGTTCTCATCAACTTCTTTTGTCAGATTGTTGAGGCCGGCACAAAGGTTCCCCAGGCTGAGCGCGGCGTGTCCGAATGGCGTCGGTCGGCATGAGTTAGAGGATTTATGGAAAACATCGCTTTCTTAATCTGCGGTCTAGCTATCGGTGCGTTGGTTGTCTGGTTGTTCTCGAAGAGCCAGGCTGCATCTCAGATGGAGAGGGCAACCAGCACTCTCAAGAGCGAGCTCGCGGCAATCAGGTCTCGCTTGGAAGATCGCGAAAAGAGTTTGGAAGATCAGAAAAAATTGTCTGGACAAACTCAAGAGCAGCTCCAGGACTACATGCAGAAGCTTTCCAATGTGCAAGCGTTGCTGGCTGCTGCCGATGAGCGAAATCAGCAAATCGTTTCACTACAGGCCGAGGTTAAGGCTCGGCAGGAGCGACTCGACAGTTTATCGTCAGAAGTTTTGAACCTCAGGCAGAAGATTTCTGTCCTGGAGACCGCACGAGAGAACGAACGCCAATCGGCAGAGGAGAAGTTACAGCTCCTCGATAAAGCTCAGAGACAGCTGGCAGAGTCGTTTCAAGCGCTGTCGTCGCAGGCGCTCAAATCTAACAACCAGGCCTTTCTAGATCTTGCAAAGACCCACCTGGAGAAGTTTCAAGAAGGCGCAAAGACAGATCTTGAGCAAAGACAGAAATCGATCGACGAGCTGGTTAAGCCATTGAAGGAATCTCTCGTCAATGTTGACAGCAAAATCCAAGATTTAGAGAAAGAACGCATCAATGCTTATTCCGGATTGAAAGAGCAGATCAGTGCTCTCGCTAACGGTCAGACCAATCTCCAACAGGAGACGCAGAATCTTGTTCGGGCATTGCGTGCACCAAGCGTGAGGGGGCGGTGGGGCGAAATTCAACTTAAGCGTGTCGTGGAGATGGCCGGCATGTTGGAGCACTGCGACTTCTTCCAGCAGATGACGATTGCTACTGAGGATTCCGTCATTCGACCGGATATGCTTGTGCGCTTACCAGGGAAAAAGACGATCATCGTTGATTCCAAGGCCCCACTGCAATCTTATCTGGACGCACTAGAGGCGCGGGATGATGAGACAAGAGTGGCTTGTCTGAAGGACCACGCTCGTCAAATTCGAGTTCATCTGTCGAAGCTCTCCAGTAAAGCCTATTGGGATCAATTTGACGCTTCTCCGGAGTTTGTAGTCTTGTTCTTGCCAGGAGAGACTTTCTTCAGTGCGGCTTTGGAGCAGGATCCAGCCTTGATTGAAGTAGGTGTGGAGCAGCGAGTCATACTGGCAACTCCAACGACTCTTATAGGGTTGCTGCGTGCTGTCGCGTATGGATGGAAGCAGGAAAGGCTTGCCGAAAATGCGCAGGCCATTAGCCAGCTCGGTAAGACTTTGTACGATCGCATCAGGGTGATGGCTAACCATTTTGCTGATATTCGGAAAGGTCTCGACAAGACAGTGGATGCCTACAACAAGGCGGTCGGATCGATGGAGACTAGGGTCCTTGTCACGGCCAGAAAATTCCAAGAGCTAGGAGTCAGTGACGGACAGGAGATCGTTCAACTCGAGTGTCAGGAGCAGCCGCTTCGCTTGGTTCAGAGTTTAGAGCGCCTACCAATCACAATTGCCGCAGAATAGTGATTTTTCGTTGGTGCGATCCAGTATTTATTTCTTGATACCATGAAGCACAGTCAATTTGTCCATCATTGGTGCTCCGGTTGAATGCGCCTTCAGCACGGCTTCGCTAAGACCTATTCGCGGTAGGTTTGTTTGCTGTGGACGCGTACACCCCCAATGTGCCGTTCCAAAGCTCTTTCGTTCCACGTAATGAGTTTCTGTGCGCACGTGTCCAGCACTCAGTTTTATACATAGAGACTTAGCTGTTGCATTGAGCCGTGCCACTTCGCCAGGTTGTTTTGACTCCTGGCTACTCTCTGCTGGCGTTCTCTCGATGGAAGTGCTAGAACGGTAATGCTTTGCTCACCAGGAACAGTATGCCAATGAGAGCTGCAACGCCGAAAAGCGCAAGGACTATGTTGCGAGAACGGCCTGTCGGCATCGACATTCCGATGGTGAGGAATATTACAGCGAGGATTGCGCTAAACATGACTGGTCCGGACTGGATCATGAAAAGCGTGCTTGGGCTGAGTTTGTACATAAACAGCCAAACGCATGGAGGACGCATGGTCTGCCCTGCAAAGGGTGGTTGAGCTTTGCTAATCTCATAATCTTCGCCTTCTTCGGCGGAGTAAAAGTAGGCTTGATCCGGTCGATTGCCGCTCAGTGCCTTTCCGTCTTGTCCCAACGCTTGTATTACGAAACCTCTGGTGTCACCTCTCGGATTCAGGAAGTTAATCGCCGCGCAGCGAATCATTCCAGGATGTCCTTCAGGAGCTCCTTCCCAGGCTTCGCCCGCAGCTAGTGAGTTGAACAAGTGCGCGCGAGCTTTGTCGTCATCCACGGGAGATTTGCCTTCCCCAACCTGGATCTGTTGGAACGAAGGCACCTCATTCGTCTTTTCGTACGGGTTCTTGTATGAAAGTTGGAATGTCGTTCGCATTCGATCTGGGCGATCCGGATATCTCTTTTTCTTTGAGTAACATGTGGTCGCATACTGCCTCACCAGATCAACCGATTTCATGAGCTTCGATTCGGGACCTTCTGCGAGATACAGTGTATTGCCGTCCTGATCGACGATACCGTCTTCGGTTTTATAGAACGAAGCTTGTTTTGAGATCAGCGCTCCGACTGCCATATCGAAGGCGTCCCGCCAATCGTCCAGGTAGAATCTGAAATTGCTCTTGACTGTTTGATTCTCAGCGATGTACTCCATGGAATTGGTGCTAGTCACAGAGAACAGTTTTGTCTTATCGGCCGACGAATACTTGTGTGGTATTGAGAGGTATGCTTCTTCGGCTGTGACTGATCGAGGCAGAAAAAGATACAGTCCGATGAAGGTCAGGACACCGATTCCGATGGCAAGGGCAATTGCATTTACTGTAAAGGCCGCTCTCTGCTCACTGCTAACAACCGGTTGATCGGGAGAACCTTTTGCTGAAACCGCCCACTGCATCAAATCGCCTAGCTTTTGCAATGGGTTTGGACCTGCGGGAGGACCTGATTCCATGTCTCGTGAAGCGTTAGTTCGAATTCTCGGATTGTTGTCAGCTTGCGACTCGCTACTCGAGCCACTTTCGCCTTGTTCGCCGGACGGTGCAAAGTCGGAGCCCGCAGCTTCGGATGATATTGCAGGCGGTGAATCGCTCCCCTGTTGTTGCCGGAAATCTGCTGTAGGTCTACCGGCCTTTCTGCCATCCATCAGATCGCGGGCGCTATTCACGAGTCCCTCAAGCGCGTCGGTCAAGCCTGGAGCCGTAGGCGCATCCAGCTTCTTTGATGAGCCGCCTAACATGGTGGATGCCACGGCATGGATGGCCTTGGTGCTCACCTCTTGCAAGGGGGACATGAAGTTTGGATCTTCGGAATCTTGTTGGTTGGGGATGCTAGGTCCTCTATCGAAGGCATCGCCGACACTACGATTAATTTTCGGTATGCGTTGTTTTTTCTCTGGCGGGCTATATGATGCCGGACCATCGTTGGTGACCTGACCAACGACCTCAAAACTTGTCGGTCTGTTGCCACCCGAGGGACGAGGTGCCGGAACGGCTGGCCGGTGAAGAGAATAAGCCGGAGCTGGGTTAACGTTGGCACTTTCTGCCGGGGAATCCTGAGGCATTAACGACTCTTCTTGCGGAATTTGCGGTTTGCTCCACTCGCCAGTTTGACCATCGTTCCATTCTGGTGTCGTTTGCGATGGTGCCGGTAATGGGGGACCGGCTTGTGTGGTGATAGCGCTAGGTATCGGCCTGCTCCACTCACCAGTTTGACCATCTTGCCATTGCGCCCCGTCGGTTGGTGCTGGCATTGGTGGAGCTGGTGGCATTGGTGGCTTGTTCCACTCGCCTGTTTCACCGTCCTGCCATTGAGCGGCCGAAGATGAACCGGGAAGCGTAGGTTTCACCCACTCTCCTGTAGCTTCGTCTTGCCATTGCGCAGGGTCAGGCGTAGCCTGCGGCATTGGTGGCGGCGCCTCTGGAGTCGGCTCGAGGCGATTCCATTCGTCATCTTCTGAAATCTGACTCGGTGCTGCCATGGGTTTGCCCCATTCTCCAGTCTGACCGTCTTCCCACTGATGTGGCGATTGTTGATTGTTCGGTAGATGCTTCCACTCGCCGGATTGACCATCATTTGGTTGACTCGTTGCTGCCCCTCTGACCTGCGCGGGTCGTACCCATTCGCCCGTTTCACCTAATGAGAGTGCTTGTCCTGCTCCAGGAGGAGGTGGAGGTAGTTCTTGGCCGAAACCAACAGGAGGAGGTGGTGGTGGTCCTTGCCCGAGACCGCCGGGAGGAGGTGGAGGTAGTAGTTCTTGTCCGAAACCACCGGGAGGAGGTGGCGGTGGTCCTTGCCCGAGACCGCCGGGAGGAGGTGGCGGTAGTAGTTCTTGTCCGAAACTACTGGGAGGAGGTGGCGGCGGTCCTTGTCCGAAACCACCGGGCGGAGAAGGTGGTGGTCCTAGCCCGAAATCACCAGGAGGAGGTGGCGGCGGTGGCCCTTGTCCGAAACCGCCGGGAGGAGGAGGAGGAGGAGGCGCTTGCCCGAAATTAGGAGGCGGACCCTGTCCGAAACCGCCGGGAGGAGGTGGTGGCGGAGCTTGCCCTGTAGGCGTGAACCCCGGAGGAGGCGGCGGAGGCGGTAACCCGGGTGAAAAGCCTGACGGCGAGGACGCAGATCCCGTCACCACGCTGGATGGACTAATCTTGCGAGCCTTGACACCACTAGCCTTATTCATAAATTCCTGAGCTTGTTCCGTCTTGCCAAGCTTGTGATTTATGGTGGCAATTCTTTGGAGCGAGCGACCAATTGAATCAGCGTGATCTCCCGGCATCGGCGCGGTCGCGTCAATCAGCTCTTGATTGAGCTGGACTGCTTCGCTGAACTTTCCCCAGGACGAATAAATTTCGGTGAGACACTCGACGCAACTTGCCATTGCATCCGGTTTACCTAGTTTCGAGAGTGCGTCTCGAAGCGCTGGTTCAGCCGCCGCAAAATTTCCGTTCGAAAAATCTAGCTTTCCCTTCTCCAGTTGCTGGAGCGCCGCTTTCTGTTCGTTATCAGCCTCGAATGACATTGCTTTGGTACTCAAAAAAGAGGTAAATCATGACTCCAGCCCTTATGCTCTTATTGTTGAATACCCTCCCCACGACGAAAAATCCTCTGCATGACAACTGTGCGTTCGTCAAATAACCTGCAAAGGACGTGCCAATCAAGCCCGGACTATTTGTACCGTTGTTTTTCAGCTGGGTTCAACACAACTTCGATCTCGACTGGTCTAGGCCAAAATCTTGGTGGTACAGGTAGTGGCGACGCCGCTTTCACCGCCTGTACGGCAGAATTGTCCAGGTCCACATCGCCAGAAGATTCTGAGACACTGAATGATTTGACAATGCCATTTCCATCTATCTTCGTTCGCACCACTATCGCGTTGGTTTTCGAATTGTCTGCCGGCAGTTTCCACGCCCTCATTATGACGCCTTTCACGCTTCGCTGATAATTCACTTCAATCTGCGCTCGTTGGTCCTCGCTTAGTTGGTCTACTTGGTCGGCCTCGTTATTGGTGCTCGATTTCACGTCGGTTTTGTCCGTGTTTGACTCGGACATTTTTCGGATAGGCTCCAGCACCATTCCAATAAAAACGCACCCACCATACATTAAGCACATGAAGACAACACCAATCATCGCAAAAATTTGCTGAACCTTTTGAAAACTTTGGGTTGACCTTATCTTCGAAACTTGCTTCTGGAGCTGTTTGCCTCTGGAAGTCTGTTTCAACGCCTTTAAAACAGTTATGTCCCTTACGACGATGGTATCGCCAGTCGTAGCATCTGAAAAGACGATGCGATCGCCGTTGGCTCCGCCTAGCTTGACATCGAGCTGTTCCAGCTCAAAAGTAAAACTGCTACCGTCGTCGTGACGGATCAGAAGCTGATCGCTGCTGATTGTTGCTGTAACTGAATCGGCATCGACAGTCCCGGGGCGATAGCGCCGCGCCTGAAAACTGTCGGGTAGATTGTCACTTGGTTTCATCTTCATTCAGTGCATCAAGATCGTCGGCTAATCTAACGAAATTGACGGCGACTTTCAATCAGCGATGTCCTGCTTAAATGTTTCTTCGTCAACCCGGAAGGCGACCAAAGCTATGTATGACCTGCGGTTACGGTTGTCTCGGATAACATTGTTTTGGCGAAAAACCTTTTAGAGTCTGGAAGTTAGCAATTTAGACTTTTGAATGCGGTGTCTACTTGCAGTGCTTCACGGGCGTGAGCTTATTATCTTGTAGAAGGGGAACATTGAAATCGATGGTCTGATCGTGCAAAACGCTTCGAGGGGTGTTAAAAGAGCCTTCAATGTCCGAATTAAAAAATCCCGAGATCTGTCCTAAATGCCAGATGCCGCTTGAAAAAAGTGGTTCTGGTAGTCTTACTCAGTGGATTTTGATTTGCAATTGTGGACGACCTGATGCGACTGATACGAGTGGCTCCGTTGCGCCGATACCAATGTGTGCGACCTGCGGGAAGCGAGTCGAATCAGGAAGATCCGGGACACTCACTCAATGGATCTTTCGGGCTGATTTGTGTTCTTGTGATGCACCGCAGCTAGTATCGCCCGAAAATTTACCAGCTCCGCAAGGTGCGACGGTCGAAACCGAAGCTTCCCTCGTTGACCAACTCGAAGAGATGGAAGAGTTGGAAGTCGATTCAGGAAGTTTCCCCCTCCAGCGTTATGGTCCTGTGAAATGTTTGGGGCAGGGCGTATCGGGAAGAGTCTATCTTTGTATAGACCGATTGCTCAACAAGAGAGTTGCGGTAAAGGTTCTCAGCCTCCGCAGTAACGAGCAGTTGATCTCGTTTCAGCGCGAGGCCAGGGCGACGAGCCAGTTGAACCACCCCGGCATCGTCAAAATCCTCGACTTCGGTGTGACAGATGGAAAGTCTCCATATATGGTGCTCGATTACATCGACGGAGTAAATTTAGCCGACCTATTGGAGAGAGCCGGTGACCTCCCTGAGGAGGACGTAGTCTGTTTATTTGAGCATATCTGCGAGGCATTGTCTTATGCTCACAAGCGGGGTGTGTTCCATCGAGATTTGAAGCCCAGCAATATAATTGTCCGACTTGACGAGGAGGGTCCGAATGCCTGGCTCATCGACTTCGGGGTTGGCTCATTGACATGTGAGACGCGCTCCGAACAGGGCGAAATACTTTGCGGTTCACCCGCGTACATGAGTCCTGATGTGGCGGGAGGTCAGCCCTTTGACGCACGGTCGGAGATTTATTCCTTTGGATGCATCTTTTATGAAGCATTTGCAGGACGTCCACCTTTTGTTGGCGAAACCGCCCTCGAGACCCTCTCTCTGCATGCCCACCGGGCGTTGCCTGACGTTTCATTTCTCTCCGACAAGATCGCTAGAGTTATACTGACTTGTCTGCAAAAATCTCCCCGCGATCGATATCAAAGTATGGATGCGGTGAAGCGTGCCCTCGTTGAATCTTACAGCTCCAATTCAGAGCTCACAGGAAGTTTTCTCCAAAAGGAGCCCAGGGAAAAGCCGATGGCGAGTGCCCTCGTCGTCGCACTGATTTTGGTGCTGCTCACCACCCTTGGTGCCATAATATTTCAAAATCTTTCTTCTTCCGATCGTGCCATCAGCGAAAAAACAGCTGTCCCGGCTCCCGAGCTCCGACAAGCGCTCGAGCAGCTTGAAGAGAAAAAGTGGCGACGCGGTTTGGACTTCATGGGCGCAGAGGGGTGGCAGAGTTCGCCTATGATAAGCGACGAAGACTTCAAGGCTTTGAGTAAGGAGAAAGACGTCAGGCACATTAATGTAGAAGTGCCCAACAGCATTACTGGTGTTGGGTTTCGCTACCTGGTTGGTCGGAATGTCAAAGGTGTTCGACTGAAGACGCCTGCGCTGAGTGACGAAGGACTCGACGCGCTCTCCAAACTAAAATCCTTGAATGGAATACACTTATCTCTGGCTTCAGATATGTCGGCGAAGGGGTTGGACAAACTCGCCGAATTGCCGCACCTGGTGTCTCTCGATTTGACGGTCTTGAAACTACCGAGCGGGGCTTTCGAGAGTATTGCGACAATACCTGATCTCAGATCGTTAAGCTTCTACAACGCAAAAAATGTAACCTTGAGCGGTATCGAGTATTTACAGAAGAACGCACCGCGACTGATCTTTCTCGACTTGACAGGGACTTACCTCGACAACAGGGTGATTCCTGTGGTTGCGAAAATGAAGAATCTATATCAAGTGCGATTGACAAACCTCGATCTCAACGACGATCATCTCGAGTTATTGGGTAACCTGCCGAAGCTGTCGTTGCTCTATATCTCACAAAACAAAATCACTGACAAAGGGCTGGAGAAGCTCGGTCAATGTCGCAATCTGGAGGTCCTTGATATAACCAGGTGCCCCAACATCACAAACGATGCGCGTAGGGCATTCCTGAAAGCTCATCCAAAGACTTCGGTTGTAATCAATAGGTCCGATCCAATTTTGAATTCGCTAGCACCGCTTGATGGAGCTCCGCACCGTAAGTAGGTTCATCTCTAATTGCACTCGATGCGATTTATCATTGATTCTGGGTAAAACGCTATTTAGTTGATATGTGAAGTAGATGAGGTTGTGGAAATGGCGATTCCCAAACGGATCAATCCGACCAGTCTAAATGACTATCTTGAAGTTATCACGAGAGCGGTCTTTCAGGCTGGTGTGCGCTGGTCGCAGATTGAAAAACATTGGTCCAATTATCAAAGCGGATTTGCTGGATTCGATGTTCACAAAGTCGCTGCCTTCACTGCCGAGGATGTTGATCGACTGATGGAGCATCCAGGAATCATGCACAGTCGAAAGAAGATTGATGGGACAGTGAAC
The DNA here is from genome assembly GCA_019746975.1 of Candidatus Obscuribacterales bacterium. Lineage (GTDB taxonomy): Bacteria > Cyanobacteriota > Vampirovibrionia > Obscuribacterales > Obscuribacteraceae > JADYXR01. The sequence continues at coordinate 42,390 of JAIERK010000021.1, read as the reverse complement.
AACGCAAAGACGCTTATCGAGTTGGATAGAACCTACAATGGCATCCGTAGTTACTTGCGATCGAAAGGCTCTTATGAAGAGCTCAGTAAGGACGTAAAGAAGAGATTCAGTTTTGTTGGCGAGTTGAGTGTGTATTACTTCTTATTTCGAGTGGGAGAGTCGGTCCCCGACTTCGAACAGTGGTCGAAGTCTATCGAAGGCGAGCACCCGCGTATGCGCGAAATGGTTGAAGCGGATTTAAAGCGACAAGCTAATTTATGCTAATGGCATTTAAGACTGACGATATATTTTCCAGAGCTGTCCTGAGTTTCGCAGGGCGATGCAGCCCCATGTATCCGGACAAAACCACTTCAACTATTGCGATCTGAGTACTGAAAACTACGCCAGCAGTTACTTTGGTGACAATCTGACTAAGCTGCAGGCGGTCAAAGCAAAGTATGATCCGGACGACGTGTTCTCCTATCCTCTTAAAGTCTCAAAGCTGATGATGGTACTACTTCTGGTGCCTCATCTAAAAAGCATAATAATCTTCTGGAATAGTCTCGGTCGGGCGCCAGTCAATCTCGCCGGCTTCAGCACCTTTGAATTGGATAAATGTTTGGGCTGTCAAATCTGAATCGGACCGCGGTCCCTTGCCTTTTGACGTTTTAAGCCATTCATATGCCAGGTTGGCCGTCAACTCTTCACTGCGCACCAGTCCGATGATTAGGACCAACAGATGCTTGCAGACAGTGCCTTGCAGCCCCATGCATTGCGAGAGATCTTGAGTCGCGCAGCCGTACCTGCCCTCTTCGTTAAGCCAGCTCGAATAGACCTTCGAATCAGCTGTTTGGCTTCTCACAACCCCGACGATATGTTTTTCATCCTTGTGCACATAGAGTCTGAACGACTCGCTTTTCAGCATTTTCATCGCCCTTCCGAGCTTGCCCTGGTCTACGGTTCCATAAAGTTGGCTGAGCAATGTCGAGAAGTCCATGCTATTCGTTTCATTGCTGATTTGTTGATCGGTGCGGACGAGGTCAAGGAAATTCTCCTCGGGTAAAAGGCTTAGGTGCGCGCCTTTTTCCAACAATTTCTTGGCTAGATTAACGGTAGTGATCTTCCCTTCTCCTCGGCGATTACCGACCACGAGGTAATCCAAGGTTTCGTCAATCTTATTGGTCACTCGACCGCCGACCGCCCCGACCATCTTGCCGAGCATTCCGTTATCAATCTCGCCCCCCAGGCAGTCGAATCCTCCCGTGAAAGCAAAAGACTTCCCAGTCAGATCGATTCGCACGAGTTCACGAAAAGTTCGTTCATCTATAACCTCGGGGCAATAGATGGAGAGCCCTTTCTTCGCGGCTGCAGCGGCTGATTTCTGAAGCTTTTCGAGTTTCTTCTTTGCCTCTCCCCGTCCTGATCCTCGCATGTCTCCGAGGACTACGTAATCCACTCCGTCGACGATCTCTTCGGAAAGTCTTGCTCCACGCCGCTGTGCAATGTCTGCTGGGCTGCCGTTATGGTACGATGGCCAGTACGAAAAGCCGCCAAAGAAGGCGAGCCGCTTGCCTCTCAGGTCTATGGGCTTAGCTTGATCGTCGTCGTTGGCAGGCATGGCATGGCTCGGTCGTCGGGAGTAGTGCTGGCCGACCATTGGGCGTCCAGATGCGCCGATATCATATCGAATCGCCGGACCGTCTGTCGATTCACTCCATTATTGGGTAAAGATAATAAGAGTTATGGGCCCAATTGTTGTCAAAAATCTGTTTATCCTCAGACGAGGTTAAAATGGGTGAGGCTGAGTCCAATAGCTGGCGGTTAGTTAGGGTCCCGAAGTAATATTGAATTCGTCCGTGATTCGAATTTTGGTTTGATTGAGGAAACACATCATGCCTCTCTATGATTCCTTCAGTGCTGGCTCACAGAAGTCTGTCAAACTCTCGAAAATGAGTAATATTCCGACGACGGAAGACTTGAAGTACGCAGTCGCAGAAGCCAAGCGGCAGGGCAAGCCTGTTGAGATGCCGTTCGAGAATAATCGAATTCTGTTTGTCATCAAGGTCTCACTTCAGGGCAGTAATGCTCCTCGTTGGACATTTCAGAGGGGCGATGGACCGGGTTCTAAGCTGTTGTGGACACGCGACTCGGCTGAAGTAATGATGATCCAAAACAAGATTAAGACGGAGTCGTCATACGAGCAACACCAGGATGCGGTCCAGGAATTGAGCGCATCCGGTGGCTTTGCTGCATACCAGCCACAAGCGGCCTCTGGTGGGTTTCAAGCCTATCAGCCGATGACCAACATGAGCGCATCTGGTGGGTTTCCAGCGTATCAAGAGCCGGAGCCCGACTATTCCGATGGTAGTGCTGCTGGTGGCAGTTTTCCGAGTACACCATTCTCTCAGCCGGCCGGTATGCAAGCGCCGTTCAACATCGGGCCAGGCGGGACAGGCTTCCCGAACGCGCCTTTCAACGTGCAGAGCAGCTCCGGCTCGCAGCAACCTCTGGGCCAGGAAGCGGATACCGCGAGACCACCCGCGGGTGGAATTCCTGAGACTCCGTTCTCATCTAATGTATCGGCTTCGAGGATGCCTGCTTTCGGTGCACCGCCATCCGTACCGCAGGTGCAGCAGAGCACCTCGGGGCGTCACCAGTCTGCCGGCGAAGCTCCCAAAATTCTTTTACCTCCCAAGCCTTTGATTGGTGGCTTTGGAGCGCCTGATGACTCTGTCAAGTCATGGCAAGAAAGCGCACAAGAAAAGATGGAGCAAAGACCGACGGATAGCACCGCACCTGGTATCGGTTCATTCCGGCAGGCACCGCAATTTCCTAAGTTCGACAGCGATGAAGAATCCGCAGCGCCAGCGCCAGCTGCAGCACAGGTGTCCAGACTGGCGCCTTTAGCTCGGCCGGCAATGCAGCTGCCCATGGCATACCAATTTGACAATTCGGCTCTCAACAACGTCTTCAACAAGCTTCTCAACAGCCGCACCAGCCTTCTCTCTTTCGAGGCAGTTCAATTCTTCCTTCTCCGGGAATTTAGCCGCTTTCAGCAATACGAGCAGAGTCTAGCTGTCCTGGTTTTCGAAATTGCCATTATGGTCGAGCAGCAGATGCAGCATTTGCCCGTCGATGCCTTCCCTACGGTCGCAGAGCGTCTTCGCGGTATCAGCTCTCCTCTCGATATCGCGGCCCATATGGAAGATAGTGAATTCATTGTTCTTCTCAGCAATGGCGATGATGCGTACGTTAACAAGTTTATGGAATCACTTTCGAAGTCCCTGATCTCCACTCCTCTCCAGCCGCATCTTGCTCCTGGGTCTGCAATGGTCGCGATTGGAGCGGCCAGTATTCCCAACACATGCAACCATCCTGGCATAGTGATTTCCGCTGCCAAAGCTGCGAAGGAGGAGGCGAAGAGTCTCTCACCCTCGTATTTGTTGTTTCCAACCGGCAAATAGGTCCGATTAACGGGTTTTGCAGATACCTTACAAACAGTTGGGCTGAAGTTTTCAATAGCAAGTTTTGGTGGGCATTTCACCTCCTGGAATGTTATGATTGGAGGCATGCTAGCGGGGTTTCAAGTTCTTTTGCTACCGTCAATTGAGTGCAGATGACCGAAACAGTAGAGGCGGAAGTACTACACGATGCGGTTCAGGCAGCTAAGCCTGGACGGCGGCATCTCTGGGCCTGGTTTTTTTCGGCCTTACTCACACCGCCCATCATTATGGCGCTCATATATGTGGAGGTGCAAAGGCACCAGGAATCGATATACGACAGCGCTGAGGCTGTCCCTGCGATGCCGGCTGCGATTGTATTCGGTGCGGGCATCAACTCGCGTGAATTCAAAGATCGCATCGACACGGCGGTCGGATTGTACAAGTCTGGAAAAGTATTGAAATTGCTCATGACTGGTGACAATCGATATATGAACTACAATGAGCCTATCGCGATGAAAAAGGCGGCAGTATCGCGTGGTGTACCTGAGCAAGACATCGTTTGTGATTTCGCCGGCTTTAGAACCTACGACAGTTTGTACAGAGCTCGCGATATATTCGGAGTGAAGCAAGCTGTGCTTGTTTCACAACGTTATCATCTGCCTCGCGCAATTTTCCTCGCTCAGTGTCTTGGTCTGAAGGTCGTCGGCATAGATGCTGGGGTTCATTCCTATGGTCCCATTCAGTCCTGGTACGATTTGCGCGAGTTTGTCGCTGCTGAGGCGGCGTGGTTGGATGTTATTGCCGGTCGCAAGCCTAAGTTTCTCGGCAAGAAAGAGCCGCTATTTATTGAAGGTGAAGAGTAATTGTTCATCACATCTGGTGTTTTCTCATGAGATAAACACCCGGAGCGTCAATGTGAGGACCGTGTCTAGGGTGGCTTTGAAACAAGCACAGAGCGATCGGCTCCGCGTTCTGTTGTGTGAACCGCCCCCTCTTTTTGTTATCGCTCTGATATGTTGCCGACTACCTGACAAAACCTTTTGACCCGAAGATCTTGGCTGCTCGTGTCAGAGCGCTTCTCAGGCGCCCTAATCAGTATGTCGCGCAAGACAAGCGATTCGCGAGCATCATGTTGAAGGGTTGGTTCTTGAAGCGGCCGGCAACGAGGAAATGCTTTTGCCGCGTGAAGCGGCGCTCTTTATGCTGTTTTTAAAACATCCGAGCAGATTCTCGCCAGCAGCACAATCTTAGATGCAGTCTGGCCATCAGAGTCCGATTCCGGTGTTGATGCGCTGAGGACGTGCATCAAAAGACTGAGACGCAAGCTCGAGGTTGATGGAAGCGGCTGCGCGATTAGAACCGTTTATGGTGTCGGCTATCAGCTCGCTCGAACGTGATGATAGTCCTTATTAATCGATATGATTGCTTCCGTGTATGAGTTGAAAACCGGGCAACGCCCTGCGTCGACCGGTTTTCAATTTCTTTCGAGAGTGGGAATTCTTTATAGTCGTTTTGTGGTCCGAATCGGTGTAGGCAGCTCACAGCGTGCAGCTTACAAAAAAACTGGCGCGCGTGCTAACGCGGTCCGGAGCTTCGTTTGCCTCTTCTGAGCAAATTCCAAAGTACCACTGGTATTGCGATTAGCGTGAGGATCTGGCTTTTGTCTGAAGCGAACCAGGAAAGCGCAATCCATGAGATGCCGGATAGCGCAAGCGTAAGAGCGCCTGGTCTCGAGATGATGGCAGATCGTATAGCCGCGATCAGCAAGATCAGTCCACCTGCAAAGTTGAGTGCAATTGCTGGCAGAAGCAGCATCCAGTAAGGAAGACGTGAAGGTTCCTGATCCGTGTTTTCGAAGACGTTCGCGTCTCGGCTGCTCGAGGTTGCATGCATCATTCCCCATGCACCAGCCAGATTGGACATGGTTTCGTTGAAGTTTGCTTTTCTTGATCCCGCTGATGCTATTGGTATTTGCGAGGAGCCTGCATCTGAAAAGAGGTTACGGTAAGCTTTGTCCTCATTCGCCATGCGGGCCACGGAACTCTTTTCTTTTTCCTGCTGCTTGGCTCTCGATGCCACACTTTGGCTAGAAAATTCGTTCTTGGCTGAAGCATCCGATTTTGCTTCTGCGTCCGCGGAATTGTGTTCTGCGCGTCTTCGTGAGTGCTGCGCTTTTGGCGCCGCTGATGGTGCCGGTTGTGCCATTGCTATTCGGTCGTCATAGGATTGCAGTCGGCGTTCTGCTTCTGTGACTACGCCTGGTGCATACGCTAGAGATCTGTACATGTTGCGATCGAGGCCGTTGAACTCGTAATCGGTCTTGCGTTCCAGCACGACGGCGCCGGAGACAGGCGAGACGACTCGATAAACTGATGCCAACTGAACAGCTTGTTGGAAGTTGCTTGAGTGTAGCCGCTCGATTTCGGCTTTCACCCAGAGATACGACAATCTGAAAGCGGCGTCGTTGTCGTCGATGTACGGACAGTCCGGCTTATCTATGGATTTAGTCAATTGAAGTGTCTCACCCTGACCATCATGCGCCACGGTGGCGACTATGTATCCCTGTGGAAATGAGTGTGTTGCCCGCGTTGCAAATCGAGTTACCTTGGGATCTCTCTTCATAATCACTGCAAGCTGTTTCATCTCAGAGCTGTTAACATTGCCTCGCAGCAGATACCCAGTCTTAAGACGGGATGCCGACATATTGGCATTGTTGGCATAGACCGGCGATTTTGACGTCAGATGTATATTCTGAGGGCAACCGAGATCCAGATTTGATTGAAGAACTTGCGGCAGATCAATTCTGCATGCCCCCTCGGCATTGACGCGCATGGGCACGGTTACGCCGATTCGAAGCTTCATCTCTTTACCGGGCACTACAGGAGCTGCCTTTAGAGATATATCTCCATTCTCAGTTTGTGTGACCAATAGAGGATCTCTATGTCTGGTGACAATCCAGTCGTATGCGTTTTGCACCTGAGCAGTCGTGTTGAATGCCGCTTCTTCTGCCTTTCCATCGATCCAGAGAGTGGCGCGTGAGATAACTGCGCCGTCCGGTAATTCAATTGTCATTTGCGCTTCTTGATCGGCGCTTGACGAATTGTTCAACGTGAATGTCCAGTAGTAAGAGGCTGACAGGGTCGCCGGGTCGAGTACGCCAGTTATCACAGAGCGACTGGCGCGGAGACCGGGAATCTGAGCCATCGCTCCTTTATTATTTTGTGGCGGATGTGAAACCTCTGGGATCACTGCAGTCACTGGATTCGGACCGGGATTGTGAGTTTCTCCGGGTGACGGAAGCGATGGCAGAAAACTGGCTAGGGCTGTTGATCTGCGACCGGTTGTGGCAAGAGCTGAGACTGCTTCTGTTGATGCGCTCTCCGTCCTCGTGACGACCGCTGACTGCACCTTGAGTCTCGAATCTACCGGCTGGCCGCCTGCGGAAGTTGGACTAATCGAGTTCATGTCAACGTGGTGCGTGACGAAGACCGTTCCTGCGAGCAGTAATGTAAGACCGACGCCGGCGAGAAAGGCGCGATGTTGACTGTTAGTGCCTGAGTTGTTGCCGGTCGACTTTTCGTCATTGAGCAGGAATTCAAGACGCTCTCTTGACGTCAGATTGTTCTTTTTGTCCGCCAACATGCTCGTTACTCCTTTCCGGTCGACACAAACCCAGCATATTCCTTATGAGCAGTTGGTTTGAACGAGCACGTTACTGGAGCTGTAATAGGGATCACCCTGAGATCGAACTGGAGCTAGAGCCCCTTTGTCGAATGTTGTGCTTATGCGTGGCGGCTGGCGAGCGCCACTCTTAACAGCGAGTTGATGCTAAAATTTCTCGATATTTTGGTGTCTCTACTGCTCGCTGCATCAGGATAAATAAGCATTTGAGGTATGACTATGAATCAGCTTCCCGCCGTGCCCAATCTAAGTCTCACGCTCGCCGTACCTAGAGATCAAGTGCAACGGATGCTCGAGGCGCAAATTGCCAAGGGATTTGACCTCGTCAAGCAGAAGGCTGACTCTCCTCAGGTTATGGAGCAGCTGAAGCGTAGGCTCTGGGATTGGACGGTCGAGACCTGCAACCATCTAAAGACGGCCTTTGAGTCTGAGGCGGTATCTTCCTTCTTTTCTGCCAACGTTTATTTCGAGCCCAGTCTCAAATTCGATGATTTCGAGCGCGAGCTCGATGAATTTCCGCTTGTCGTGCGAGGAAAGGTCGAACGCTTGCAAGGGCTCCATAAGGTTTTACTAGTCATTCCGGAGCCTCCGAGAGGCGATTATATATCCGCTCAGACTCATCAGAAGATCTATCACGTATGCTGGAGACCGTTCGAGCTCGCTCAGTATGGACAGGCTATCATCCTGGCTGTGAAGGAGATTGAAGACACTATTCTCGAATTCGTGGCTGGAAATATCCAAGACACAGGGGTCGACCTGGTACGAAAAGCATTCGACCCCGAGACGGGGCTGTTATACGACAAAGAGTCCTCTCTTCTCGAAAACCAGAGCCTCGCGGACCTGTTGGCCGGCTTCATCGGGCGCTATAGGGGTATGCCACCAAATTCGGTGCTCGAGATTCAATTCACTGCTCGCGTAATTTCGCTTGCCAGCAATCTCATGTACATGCTAGAAACGCGACGCCCGAAGAAAGTGGAGCAAGATGCGCCGCCTATCGAGTTCGAGTTTCTCAAAGATTGAGTGATACTGCAGGTAGTGTTTTAACAAGCCTCGACGATTCTTGAGACCGATGGAGTCTCGATTGGTTTATCCCACTTTTTTGAAATTTGGGGCGAAAACCCATTAGAATGCGATTTCTCAAGATGTATTCTTGTGAAGAATGACTCTGAGTGCATTTCGGTCGCTTTGTGCGAAAAAATCCTCTTGGGGGCGTTTTTACCAGGATTCTGCCGATGGGCTACCAGGTATCTCAGGGCTTGCGAGTGACTGAGTAATCTGGACACTGTATGATGTTTGATAGATAGAGCCCGCGATAATAATCCGGGCTTTTGCTAAAGGTCCTTCGACAATATGCCACTTGTCAATTTCCTCACGAAACAAATCCAATTCAAGATTGTGTACTACGGCACGGGTCTAGGTGGTAAAACCACCAACCTGAAGTTCATCCACAGTCAGATTGTGCCTACCAATCGAAGCGACCTGGTCATGATGGCGACCGAAACGGAAAGGACGCTCTATTTTGACTTTATGGGTTTGGACCTGGGTGAAGTGCAGGGAATGAAGCTGCGATTCGCGCTCTACACGGTGCCTGGACAGCAGGAATATGGGCAGAGCCGAAAGCTCCTTCTTCACGGCGTGGATGGATTGGTCTTCGTGGCGGACTCCAGCGCTTTTCGCCGGGAGGAAAACAAGAAATCGCTAGCCGATATGGTTTCCAACATCTCCCTCTACAAGCGCAGAATTGAGGATATCCCTTTAGTACTGCAGTACAACAAGCGAGATTTGAACAATATTCTGCCGCTTGACATACTTGAGGGGGACCTCAACATGTATAACGTGCCTTCCTTCGAGGCAATCGCGATGGAAGGCAAGGGCGTATTCAGCACCTTGAAAGCGATTAGTAAGCTCGTTTGCCAGACGACGATGGTGTGACCGAGTGGTCTGTGGTCTAGAGAGCGAGTTTTTGTATGTTCTCAATCGGACGACCCTCGTCAGAGCAAGTTGAGCGCTATCTGTCCTGTACAGAGGGCGTTTCGTTCAATTACCCGGAGCAAGGCATGACCGCCTGGGCTGACCCTCCTGAGGGCTATGTCATCGATCACAACCGTGTTCTAATGGGGAGCGGTCGGTCCACTTTTGACAAAGCGGTCGCGGTTTTACGGCGGTGGGAGCAATTCAATGTTGGCTGGGTCGGCGTGGCGAATCCTGGCTTGCCGCTCGAAAAAGACGCTGTCAATGCGGTGATTGCGTCTCTGCCACTACTGTCGGTGACGTGTGCCTGTAGGATTGTTTATACGATAAACTCGAATGAGGCTTCGGCAGCGAGTTTTGGTTTTGCATACGGTACGTTACCTGGTCATCCAGAGTGTGGTGAGGAGAGGTTTTTAATTGAATGGAAAACCGACGACGACAGTGTCTGGTACGACATCTATGCGCTGTCGAAAGCCGGTTTGTTTTTAGTGAGCGCGACTTATCCTATTACGCGGATGCTTCAACGACGATTCGCGAAAGACTCGATGGCCGCCATGGTCCGTGCCGTGAACGCCTAGAGAGAAGGGAACGGAGTTTGTCCGTTCCCTTCTCGGCTTAGCCGCGCATTCCGACCATGTTACCTGACTCGTAGCGCTTTAATCCGTGGTTGAATACCACTATCGCGAGTGATACCACGGAGAGTGCCCCGAGGAAGCTGTACAACGCGTCTATCAGTGAGAGTTTTCTCAATGCGTCGATTGGGAAGCCACTGATGTAAGCAGCCGGCAATACGGTGTACAACAACCACTTGCATTTGCCATCAAACAACTCAATTGGATAGGTGCTGAAGGCAATCAAGCCATGTCGCCAGTTTTCACACAGAGTATCAGCGTTGCCGAGGTAGAAGCTCAAGCTTCCTGACAAAACACTGAATCCGAGGAAAAGGAGAGCGACGCTCAATGTGAGCAAGGTGAAGAGCAATAGATGTTGCCAGTCCGGGTGAACCATGACTACATAAATTACAAAACCGAATAGGCAATCACCGAAAGCGCTTGCATTCATGCGACCGAGGACGATGTGCGGTAACAGCGCTCTCGGATACAAGAGCCAGGCATCAAGCTCACCCCTGGCGATGATGCGGGGAAGGGCAAGCGCATTGCCGAACAAGCAGTGCGCTATTCCAAACCCGGCGGCGGTCACTGCCCATAGTGTCGCAACGTCGACTGCTTCCCATCCTTTGACGACCGGAAATCGCTCGAACAGCATAACGAAGTATGCCAGCCAGAGGCAGTCGTTGACGAACATGGCGAGCGCCTGTGAGATGAAGGCGGTCCGGTACTCGAGCTGTGCTTTCGTGTTGAAGCGAAAGTAAGAGGCCGCAAGTTCGAGATAGTTTGTGAATTTATTCCACATTTTAGCCTCCATTCAAGGCGATGCGTTTCAACGCCTTGCTATAGACGAATGCCACTACCAGAGCCAGGACCACTATCCAGAGTATCTGGAAGCCAAGCAGTGCTCCGAGGCCGGTCGGATCTGGATGGACAAATTGGCGTGCTGGACCGCTGACGATGTATCCGAAGGGAAGACCTTTCAATAATGATTGAAAAGCTTCGGGGAACAGGTCTAGCGGCATCAACATACCGCCTGCCACCATGGTCAGTCTCGAATAGATTAGCGCGAGACCTGAAGTATCCTCACACCAAAAGGCGAAGAGTCCCACTAGCAGGTAACCGAGGAAGTCGAGGACCAGCGCTAGCGGCAAGGCCAGAAGTACGCACGCCAATCCGAGACCGAAATTGCTGGGTGGTCCGACGAGCAACAGTGCTATCGAGCCAGCAGATGCTACGGTAACTGCGAAGCGAACCGCTTGTTCTCCGAGATTCGAAGCTAGCCTGTACAATGGGTATGACATCGGTCGTACGAGCTGTACGGTTATTGCTCCTGTCCTTACATCTTCATCAATCAGTGGTGTTACCCGTGGTGATGAAAGCATGATGCATTCGGTGATCGCAAGATACCAGATGATCTCTTCGAGCGTGTAACCCTGGAACTGGGCGACATTCGCGTTGGCGAAGATCGCCTTCCAGAGCTGCATGAATATAAACAGTATGATTCCGAGGAAGCACAAGCGGCTTCCGATTTCGCCTGCGTACGCGAGGTTTGACTTGGCCGATGTGACGGCGATAGCCCAGTATTTACTGAGACAATTCATAGTCTATTCACCTCCTTTTATGACTATTGGTCGCGTTGCAGCGCTAACCGACTGCTTGCAGCTCTGGCACATCTTCTGTTTCTTCCGACTCTACTTCGAGCCCGTATATGTGAGACAGAGCCTCTTCCAGACTAAGCCCTTCGTATTGTCTACGGAGATTCTCAACACTGTCGTCTAAGACAAGTCGACCGTGGTTGATGATGATCACCCGCTCTGCAACATTTTCGATGTCGCCGGTATCGTGGCTTGTGAGGAAAACGGTCAAGCCTTCCTTGCGATTCCACTCGCTTACAAGCTCTCGAAGCTGCTGTTTTGCGTGGATATCGAGCCCGATAGTTGGCTCGTCAAGCAAGAGCAATCGTGGCTTATGCAAGAGGCTGGCTGCTACTTCCGCTCTCATCCTTTGACCGAGTGACAGTTTTCTTACGGGCACATCGAGCAACGGACCGAGTCTGAATCTGTCTACAAGCTCATCTCTTCTCTTTCTATATTCGACTTTATCGAGATTATAGATTTTGGCGAGCAAATCAAAAGTATCGCTAGCCGGCAAGTGATACCACAACTGCGAACGTTGACCGAAGACTGCTCCGATGTGATACGCCATGTGAGATCGCTCTTTCCATGGCACGTATCCGAGCACTCTCGCGTATCCCGCGCTTGGTGTCAGGATACCAGTCAACATGCGGATGGTCGTTGATTTGCCGGCACCGTTGGGACCAACGAATGCCAGAGCCTGTCCTTCGGGAACACTGAAGTTCACATTGTCAACGGAGACAACTTCCGCCTTTGTGCGGCGAAAGAAACCGTTGCGCTTGTGCATTTCGTATACCTTACGCAAGTTTTCGACTTCTACTGCGTTGTTCATATTGATCACCATTGAAAAAAAATGAGCCCCCGTTTTGCCTGGGACTCACACACAATTCGCTTACTTTGTTACGAGGTTAAATCATTCCCTCATGCGAACACGTGCTGCTCCCGTCTCCGGCGCATTTACGGCGAGGATGTATGTGGGTTGCTGCATGTGCTTAGGCGAGAACATAATCTAGTCCTGTTTGTTGTAGCTGTAAATCCATTATGGGCTGACGGAGAAATAAGTCAACAATTTCTTAAGCAGTTGTATCAGGCGAGATGTTATCGCGAACAATCAGCGACAGAATGAAAATAGCGAGTTCATCTGGACATTCGGATAGCGCGGGAGGCTGTCGCGTGGTCTTTTGGACTTGAGTCATCCGATTATTGCCCAGAACGTGAAACTTAATAAATGCGAGGATGCGCTCGGAAGCTGGGTATAAGGATCTCGCGGACCAGATAACACTTCAAGCAAGTTGACCGACTATGAACAGTTGCACGATTTTTGTACAGAGTGATGCTCCGGAGCCGGAAATTCTTATATTGAGAGAAAAAGACGTCCTACATATAGGGCGCCGGGCGTCTAGCAATGGCGGCCGCAGCCTGACACTGGCTAAGTCCGGCGTGTCCGGTGAGCATGCCGAGATCAAGCACACGAGTCAGGGATGGGTGATAACCGATCTCGGCAGCAAGAATGGAACTACTGTCCGGGGCGAGCGATTGAAGGCATCCGAACCGTTCGTTTTGCACACGGGAGATAGCGTCGATATAGCCGGCCAGGAGTTGCTCGTTTTTACCGTCCTGCCCGTTGTGAAAACTGCACGGGAGCGTCTTGGTGCCAATGAGGTCAAGGCGATGACGCAAACGGATGTCACCGTCATGGTCGCCGAAATTACAGGAACCGGCTCCCTTGCAAGTGCAAAAGCAGATATCTCCGATCCTGTACTTGCTCAAAGAATTGCACTATATGTGTTTTTGAACCAGGAAATGCGGAAGAGCTTTGGTCACCTCGACCAGTTGGAAGGAAACACGATCGTCGCATGGTGGAATCGTGGTATTCCATATGGTGCTCTGGGAATCACTAAACAATCCGGTGTATACAGAGCTTGTCAGACTGCTCTCAATCTAAAACGCTTTGCCGAATCGATGGTATCCAGGCTTGATGTATACCGAGATTTTGCGCTCAACATCTCTATCGCAACAGGGCAAGCGGCAGGTGGTCACTACGGCGAGGTACTGTATGATGACCCGACGCAACTAATGTTTCACATCGATAGAAGTGGTGAAGAAGGAACAGATGCCACTACTGGCGATGTCGTCGTCGATCAGCTGACTTACTCAATGATCGAGGATGATTTCCGGCTTGCCGAGATTCCCAACGCGAAGCTCGATGGACAGGTCCAACCAGAGTCAGTTTACAAGCTTCTTCGTATCCGCTCAAAACACACTCAGGCTACCAACTTTACCCGCGGCGAATTCTAACGTGCGCATGAGCGCTTTTGCTGGCCTAGTGCAAGTCTTTCATTAGCGCTTGGGCGATCTGATACTTCTCGGCGTCGGCTGGAATTAGCTTCAAAAGGTCGGCCGCCTCAGAACGTTTTCCATTTGCGATGGCTTTCTTTGCCATTGCTATGTATACAGTGTCCAGCTTGTCGGAGATCTCTGGAGTCAGACCTCGTTGATCTTCCTCTTGTTCCAGTCGCTGTTTTGCTTCTGCAAGTTTGCCTTCTTTGATCAGTTTGTCTGTTTCGAAGACGAGCGTCTGGTCTGTATCGCCGCTGCTGGCGGAGGGACCGTGGTCTGACAATGAAAAATTAAAAGTGCAAGCGGAACCGGCCGTTGCGATAAGTGTGGACAGCAGTAGCAACAGAGACCGCAATTTTGCCACATCAGATTCGTTTCGCATGATTCGCTTGCTGTTCTTACTGTTTTGTCCGCGAGACGGGTCATTGTTTCGCATGATGCTTCGTCGCAGTTTGGGACGGATTTCTTTCATCTTGTTTTTCATTTGTTTCACCAAAATAGCTACTCTTGACATTGGTAATCATTGGATTCTATCTCCTGGTTGCGCTGTCGCAATAACTGAACCAGGATCTTTAATAATCCTTGCGTGTTTGTCTACAGTAGCCGGATCCAGCGAAATCTCCGCGCCAATTGGAAGAGCAAAAATGCGGTTGATGGGGAAATTCAATATGGATTGGTCTATGCTCGATGCGTATTGAAACAGTTAGGTTGATTGAATAGAGGGTTGGATTCATGTCTGAGCAAGAGCGCATCAAGCTGCTGTTGAATTTCTTGTCTAACCAACGATTTCTAGTGGTCGCCACTACCTGGGAACAACTGCCCCAGGCTGCTGTCGTGGCATTCTCGAGTTCCGGAATGGAGATTGTTTTCAGTACATTCGATACAACGCGAAAGTTCAGAAATATACAATCTGACTCTCATGTGGCGCTCGTGATTGGTTGGGATGAATACATTACTGTTCAGTGCGAGGGTGTTGCACGCATTACGACTGGCGCTGAAGAGAGCGAATGCAAACGGCTCCACATCCTGAAGCACCCAGAATCCGAGAAGTATTCTTTCGACGAGAGCAATCGGTATTTGAAAGTAGCGCCTGAATGGCTTCGGTACACCGACATTTCCACGGACCCGGAGTTCACTTTCGAAATCCGAAGGTAGCCCGACAATCCTTATCATCTAGTTAGCGCGTCAAACTCGATTTGGTAAACGTACACCTGAGAGCACAGACTAGCAAGTCAGGTTATGCCGTCAAACTGGGACGGCTTCCAGCCGGCTCCTGGAAGGAAGCTTCCGGCTGGTACCGGCTACCACTGGTAAACGTACACCTGAGGACGTCTTTAGCACAGCCAGATAAGTCAGGTTATGGCGTAAAAACTGGGACCGCCGCTTTCCAGCCGGCGCCTAGAAGGAAGCTACCGGCTACCACTGGTAAACGTACACCTGAGGACGTTTTTAGCACAGCCAGATACGTCAGATTATGGCGTTAAACTGGGACCGCCGGCTTCCAGCCGGCTCCTAGAAGGAATCTACCGGCGGATACAGGCTACCACTGCGAAGTCCCTTGGTGAGGACCATTGACAGATGGTGCTCCGAAGAACTGCTCCTAAGCGGGGATGGATTGGTCCGTAACGGCGCGTTTTAAAAACCTTGCGGTACGCAATTGGCTTCAACGCCCCGAATTGAGCGGTTCAGGCAAGAAATTCAAATCGATTCTGCTGACCTTTTATACCACCTCTTGTGAGCCTTGTGTATATGCGATGGGCTGGGCAAGCCGGTCTCAGCGGCCTATAAAGCCATCATCTCCTTCTCCGTGTTGTCAACTTGATCGGTTGCAATTATGATAGAAAGAGCGGTTTTTCTGGGTACAAGACTTACTAGGGCTTTCCGGCACATTTACGAAATGCGGACAGGGTACGGAGGATTGTGGCTTGATGGGTGTTTTTTCGCGGCTTAGTCAGGTAGTTGCTCTAGTTGTAGTTTTTTGTTTGGCTGCAGCTCCGGATGCGGAAGCGCGGCACAAGAGCAAATCCCATGCTGGAAAGCATTCGTCGAAGCATAGGATCGCGTTCAAACGAACCTCCTCGAAGTACTCTCGACGACACATTGCAAGAAAGTTTCGCCCTCGATATAGACCGCAGCAAGAGATCGGTGCGTTGGTCATGACTGAGGGTGGTGAGACCGTAGTCGATCAACTCTCCTCTGTTGAGTTCAACCCGGCGTCGGCGGTGAAGATTATCACCGCATATGGTGCTCTTTCAAAATTCGGTCCCGACCACAGATTTACGACAGATTTGTACCTGGATGGAACTCTGGATTCGGAAACAGGAGTTTTCTCCGGAGATCTTTACCTAAAAGGATTCGATCCGGACTTCGAGAAGAAAGATGCCGAAGAGCTGGCCCGAGGGATTGCGGACGCCGGTATCCGTCAAATTGATGGGAAGCTCATCGTTGAGCCAGGCTTTTCATACAGATCGGATCCCAATCCTATTAGCTCTGCCAAAAGCGTCGTGCGGATTATGCATAGCGGTCGTGCAGGAAAGGTAGCGGTCAAGAAGGGCGTACAACTCGGAATGGTTCCTGCCACTGCCTGGAGTGCCGGACAGTTCGAGTCAGAGACTTTGCGCGACACTCTAAAACGCATGATGAGTTATTCTCTCAATAGAGTTGCCGAGCAAATCGGGCGAACTGTAGGAGGTGTCGATCAGCTTGAAGAGCGTGTTGCCCAGGAAGCTGGTTTGGCACCTGGTACGCTCAAACTCGCAAGTGCGAGCGGTCTCGGCCAGAGCCGGGTCAAGCCATGCGACATGATGGCGATACTGAAAGGGCTCCGTTCAAAGCTTCAGTCCTATAGCATGGATTATCAGGATATCTTTCCCGTTGCTGGCATAGACCCGGGCACGCTTGACGAGCGCTTCACAGGGAAGACCGAACGCGGAAGCGTAGTTGCGAAGACAGGGACTTTGCCAGGCACCGATGGTGGTACTAGTGCGTTGGTCGGAATGTTCCGTTCTCAGAAGGAAAGTTTGTATTTCGTGATTTTCTGTTGGAAGGGAAGTGTTGTCGGATTCCGCGGCCAGCAAGATGCAATGATAAGGCAGCTTCAAGCGAAGCGCGGCGGACCGAAGGCGTTCGAGTATTACCGTAAGCCGGCAGAACAGATTGGTTCGTTCTGACGAATGTGCGCACGACTCTTCGACTGATTGAACCTGCTTGAACTGAGTCGATGAGCCGACGAGACGCCTGCGGTCCCAGTGCTTTTCCGATGTGCGCACGGCGCTTCGATTTATTGAACCTGCTTGAACTCGTTCATGTTTGTCACGGTACCCTAACGACCTTTCGGTTTTACAGTGCTGTCTAAGTATTCTCTAGCGGATTTTTCGTTGAGCGGCAGTGAGGGGACAATTCGACCAGTCTCGCTAATCAACCGATTTGTGCCATCAGGCAGTGTGACAAATCCTTTAAAGCCGTTGCGAGCGGCCGGTAACAAAGTGATCTTCTGATACTCGGATGTATCCGCCAGCGAGTAGACTGTTTCGCCGTTGGTTCGTGTCTCCAATCCTTTGACGTTGCCGTAGGCGGAAGGATGTCCATAGGTGAATTGCTCTTTGATGGAATCATCTTTCAGTATAGTCGGAGTGCCATCTTTGGTCGTCTTTACGATCTGTCCGGCGCCGTTGAGCGGTACTTCGACTTTCCCGCCGTCTGACAGCATATAGATGTTCTTGTCTTTTGTACGTTGGACTTCAACTACCTTATCAGTCAGTGATGTCGTGTGACCAGCCTTGTACCCTTCGATCCGATTGCCGTTGGCTGCCTTCGTTATGTAGTCGCCATTCTTGTAGAAAATTGTCTGCTCTCGATTGGGTTTGGACTCGATTTTTACCCAATCTCTTGGTTTCAACGCAAGATCTTCTGCGGTCCGAGTATGAACGATACTTCCATCGCTGAGAAGAGACTGCTCGGTTTTTTCTCTTGCATTCTTGATTACGCTATGAATTGTTCTTGTATCATCGTATTTTTCAGGGGTACTATATATGGTGCACTCACCTTTAGCTCCGAGGTCTAACTTGATTTGACCCGGCATGCGGGTTCGACTGTGCACCGTTCCATAGAATGGATGATTGAACGGTGGTTTAAAGGTTTCTGTGAAGCGATCAACTACCTCAGTCTTTTTCGCTTTGCCGTTTTCCATCTCGCTGAGTTCAAGCTTACCTTTATATTCTTTCAGAGAGTACGTTTTCGAGTCCTCGGTCAGGTAGGTCAGAGTGCCGTTACTCAGATCTATGCGAGCTAATTTGCCCTTATCTGTAGTGGCGCTCCCTTTCGCGTGCATCTCGACCATGGTACCGGTTGTGGTGCGCCATAATTGAGTGCCGTTTGGGAATTCCTCGAAAAACTTGCTTTCAAATTGACCGCCCGCAAAGTCAGTTTTTATAGGCTTGTCCAGGTCGTAAACACTATTGCCATCGCGTTTTGTGTACACCTTGCTACCGCCTGGGTGTTCCGCCAGGGCAAGAAGCTGACCATATTGGGACGGTTTGCCGTTAGGGAACGTGACTGGATCGTAGAACGTGATTTTCGTACCCTTGGGATGAACGCCATAGTCCTCGTCTATTACGACTATCCGTGAACTGTCAAATCCACGGTCGACCGACTTTATCTTTACCTCAGTTCCGTTGATGTTGATAGTTTCGGGTTTTGGGGGCGGCTGTCTGTCCCCGACCGGTGTGGGTTGGTCGTCACCGTCTGTCTCACTTCCAGGTCGCGGATCTGTCTCTACCGCAGCTGTCTGGACCTGAGCCCTGTCATTGGCCGCTGTCGTTGATGGACGGAGCGACTGAGGCAGCGACTGCAAGTACTCGTTGAGAAGAGTGTTGCTGACCTGCTCTCGGAGGTCGGTGGCGTCTTGCGTAGCGTCGGAAAAGGGACGAGCGGAATTGACCGGAATCGAGTCCTCGGATGGAAAAGCGAATATCTTGGTCATGGACGTGCCGTTCTAGGGTCAGGTGTGCCGATCTGTTTTCTCTTCGCCGCGCCGCTGATCCTACATTGACTAGATATGTGATAGCAATGTGGTTATTCCCAATTGGTGCGCTGACCGTTGTTTTAAGTTGGCAAGCACTGCAATATATCAAGTTTTTCTCTTTCGGTGTTGATACCGCAACCGGTGCCTTTATATGAAAATGTAGTTTCCACCGTAATTCATTTTTTCAAGTGCAAATTGCGACAGTTGTCCACTTCAGCTAAACTATCTTGAGGCTGCTGAGGAGTATTGACTAAAATTATGTCGGAAGAACTTGCCAAGGTCAGGAGCGCCCTGGTAGATGCAGTTGCTGCGAAGAAGCTTATTGCCGAGAAATTGGCCAAGGCCAAGGACGATCTGGCCAAGTGGCGGAAGCGATTATCCTCTGTCGATCCTGTAGCGGAGCCGCAAGTCGCTCAAGAAGTGCAAGTTCGCATTCGGCAGCTCGAGGTCATGTCGGCCGAGTGGCAAGCTGACTATATGGCGCAGGAAGATCTTGAAGGTCAGCTAAAACAGACCATCTTCAGGCTCGAACATAGTGTTCCGCAGGCGCAGATAGCGATGATCCCCAACTCGGATGAAGCTGACGCCACGATACAGAGAATGGAAGGCAAGATCCTGGAACAGGAGGCGCTCGCAGAGCTAAGCGCGCCGGACGATAAAGAGAAAAAATTGGATTCTCAACTTCGTGAAGCGGATCTGAACAACGAACTCCTCGAGCTCAAGAAGAAGCTCAAAAAGGACAACACCAAAGAGCCCTAAGATCAATCGTTAATTCTGACTCACTGGTTGACCTTTGTGTCGCGAACAGGTGATGTTCTCTGTATTTCCAAAAATCACTCTAGTCGAGATGGGTCGAGCATCTTGTCTATTGCGTATCACCGTACAAGAAGCAGGTAGGCCTGCGTCCCACTGGCTTCCTGTCCTCATTCAATATCGACGTGGTCTGTGGAGGTCCGGCCCATTGTCTCGGGCGAATACATCTCTTCCCTGAGTATATGATGTCGGGCTGGCGGTAACATCCCAACTTACTTGGGCATTAGGGACGCCACCGCCGCTGAAGTAATGAGTGGTGGCAGTCAGAGTGGTTTTGTCACCCAGGAGCAAACTGTTGCCTTGTGAAGAGCTGCCTTTCATCTCCATCTCAGGTTTGCGAAACTCCTCGATCGATATTGGAATGTCCGTTTCAAACGACTTGGATTCTGTCGTACTCTTCGGGACCCTGCGATCCAGTGTGGTCAAATGGATGCGACTTGTTCCGCGATTGGCGGACTTCGGAATAGTGAACTTGAATGCGACATGGATTTACGTCGAGGGATATAGTCGCGTCATTTTGCCCAACCGCAAAATACTTGATGTCAAGAGGCTTTGGGAGCTTATTGTCTTTATTCGGTGTCCCATTATCCAGATTAATTCAGTTAATTGCGATATCGGATATGGTGCATTCGATCGTAGCCGTTTTCTCAAAAGCGAACTTTGACAACTGCGCTTGCTATTTATTCGCTGCTTCAGAGTGTTAAAATGGCGCTAATCGATTGCCTGAGAGGAGATTTCTCGTTATGAGTAACTCGCTAGAGCGACGAGACGATGGATCTCTATCTCTTTTCATCGACGGAAGGCTTCGATTCGATAGCAGGGACGAGCACATCTTTCATGAAAGTCTGGTGCTACCCGCACTGGTACTGAGTTGTATTAGGAGTGAGCATCCACTCGATGTACTGATTCTGGGTGGAGGCGATGGATTAGCCGCACGAGAAGTCTTCAAGGTCGATCGTATCTCTACAGTTGATCTGGTTGATAGCGATCCGGAGGTTTTGACTCTAGGTTCGTCTGCACTCAAATCGATCAATTATCAGAGCTTTTCCGATCGGCGCCTGGATGTCCATGTTGAAGACGCCTGGGAATTCGTAGCGCGAGCACAGGCTGCTGGTCGTCGCTATGACCTTATTGTGAGTGACTTGCCTGTCCCCTCCGACATTGAGAGCGCTCGCTTCCACAGCGTGGATTGGTACGCGAAGCTACGGTGCGTGCTTAAGGACGGTGGTGTTCTCGCCGCTAATGGCGTGTCCTGCGAGGCAACGCCATGGGCGTTCTGGTCGATATTCAATAGCATGGCTGTAGCGGGATTGCATACTCGCCCGTATCACGTTGTCATTCCATCTTTCGAAGCACTCGGCTACGGTGCGGACTGGGGATTCTTCCTGTCGAGCAATTCTCCGATTACCGCGGTTCAGCTCGATGCTGTTAAATTGCCTGACAATTGTCGATTATTGAGTGCCAAAGGAAAGTTATTCGAATTGTTCCAGTTGCCGATCGAGCTTTTCGAAATCCAATCGCAGGCTGTACCAGGGTTAAACGGTAGCAGTATCCTTCTGCAATATTTTCAGAAAGGAAGAGTCGAACTTGTAACTGGTATCACATATGATGTCTTGCAATTCAGCACTACAGGATTGACCATTCCGCCTGTTGACACAGGAAAGGATGTTTTGCCTGAAGAGTACGGGCAGGCAATGTCAGTCGTCTTCGGAGAGGATGGTTCGACGGGGCGACCCGTAAAGACCGATCCTGAGCAGATGTTGATTGAGATACTCGAGCAGATTCCTTCATTGCAGCACGGTCATGCGCCGGAATTGATCTCTGACTTTTTGAGTGAGCCCGCTGTTTTTCTGCAAGGTATTGATCTCGGAGGGCTGGTGGATCGCATGTTGGCGCATGCTCCTCAGCTACCCACTAAATTTGTGAGAGAGTTGGAAACGCTCGACGCAAAGCTGGATAGTTGGAAGCCGGATAGCGCTTCCCTCCCGCACCTCGGCAGTAATGCCGTCATGTTTCTCACGCTTGTTATTATTGCCGGCAATCTTTTGTATCCTGACATGGTCTATGCCAAAGGTCATGGTGGATGGGTTCGCACGAATCGTGCCGTTGAGCGCCGTTACCAGAAGCCCAATCCTGGAAGCAGGAGTTTTGGAGAAAAACAGACGCAGCTACAAGCTGACCAAAATAGCGCTCGCGACCTGGAGATTACTCGTGAAATGCTTGCAGCAGATCGAGCGGAGCTGGCAGCTTATCGTCAGGTGCTGACAGAGGAGCTACAAGGCTTCGAATTATCGCAGCTCGACGAAGTTGAGTACGGCAGGCACATCGTGAAGCGCGAGGAAGCGCTTCGTCTGACGGAGCAGGCGCTCGCTCACATCGACCTGCAGATTGCCAGTCTAGCAAGCGTTTTAATTGAGCTTTATGAATACGATGCTTGAGTTTGATGCTATATTGGATACGTCTGATTGAGGTTGTAAGCCACATTGGTCCATCCACACTCATCCGATGCGGCTAAATGTGTGTCGATGCTCCGCCTTAATTTGAACGATTTGGAGATTTGTCTACTTGAAGAATTCAGAAGATCCAGCTGTCGAGACGACTGTTATGCACGACGCAACCGGGCAGCATCTTTTATTGACGCTTAAGCGCTGTGAATCGTTTGAGCTACTAAATGACGAACAACAACTTATCGAATTGGCTGGACGCGCAGCCGAAGCGACTGGCGCGACAATCATGAACGTCTGCTCGCAGAAATTCTCTCCTCAAGGCATCACTATTATTGCTGTTCTTGCCGAAAGTCATGCCAGTCTCCATACGTATCCCGAATCTGGAGTTGTATTCTGGGATTGCTTCACCTGCGGTACCACGTGCAAACCGGAAAAAAGTATCGCGGTATTAACTGACGCTTTGAAGCCTGGCGAAGTCGATCAGCAGGTCGTGCACCGAGGCTAGTAAAAGCCCGTTAAATCTAGTTCGTTTTTTTGTAACGCACGACGATGACGGTAAACGGATCATTGCACTTGAACGCTAAGTCTCTTTCCCTGGTGCGTATACTCCTCCTGGGTCAGACCAAACGACCACAGCTCTTTGGTTGTTGGCATTGCTGTGTTCTCCAGGGTGTCACGTCGCTTCTTGCTTGCGGCGCTCTTTGAGGGCCGCCATTAGTTCGCCGGCGCGTTGGAGGTTTGGGCGCTGTTTTGCAAAGCAGAATCTGATTGATTGACTGTTCGTATTAGGCCTGAAAAAGCTGAAGCCAGATACAGCGACAACTCTGTGTTCTCGGGCGAGATATTCGACTGCTTCCTGGTCGTTTTTGAAACCTAGGTTTGAACAGTCGGCGAGGATGAAGTATGTGCCCTGAGGGCGAAGTAGATCCAAACCGGCATTGAGCAAGGCATCGCTCAATGTATCGCGAAGCACAGTGTAGTTGGTCAGAAGATCCGAATAGAATTTTTCTGGCAGTTGGAGCGCTGTGACACCAGCAATCTGAAAAGGTGTAGGCGCTACAAGAGTGAGATAATCGTGAATTTTGCGAAGTGCCGCTGTGTAGAATGGTGGCGCGATCACCCAACCTACTCGCCAGCCGGTCAAGTTGTAAGTCTTCGATAAGCCGGAACAAGTGAAGGTTCTTTCTTCCATCCCTGGAATGGTCGCCATCACGATGTGCTTCCTGCCGTCATAGACCATGTGTTCGTATATTTCGTCGCAGATTGCAAAGACATTCCACTTCTGGCAAAGCTTGGCAATCAGCTCCAGCTCTTCGCGGGTAAAAACACGAGTCGTCGGATTGTTCGGGTTGTTGATAATTATCGCTCTTGTCTTGCTGTTAAATGCTTCCTCGAGCTCCTTCGGATCGAATGTGAAGTCTGGCTTGTGAAGCTTGACATAGCGAACGACCGCATTCGAGATAATAATGTTGGCAAAGTAGTTTTCGTAAAAAGGTTCGAACACGATTACTTCATCGCCGGGATTTGCCACCGTCAGTAGTGCAGCATTGACGGCTTCGCTCACACCGCAAGTCACGGTTATGTCTTCGTGTGGATCCACGGTCAATCCATAGTGATTGGAATATTTGGCTGCAATCGCTTCGCGAAATGGAATCCATCCCCAAGTATCACAGTACTGATTTTGATTTGAATTGATCGCGTCTATCGCCGCTTGTTTTACCACATCAGGTGCTGCAAATTCAGGTAACCCCTGCGCTAAATTAACGACGGTGCCCTTCGCGGTCTCGATGGCAACGCGCTTCATCGAGTCTCTAATGTTAGAACTTGGAATAGCTTGCGCTCGGTCAGACAAGTGCATAAAAATTCTCCGATGGAAGCGCCAAAGCTTGGCAGAAGTGAGTCTATCACCTTGGCTGCCACGTTTGTAAACCTTGGCTAAATTTGAAATCTCTTCGAGTGTTGCGCATAAATGAAATGATAGGGTGGAAGTGTGTATTGCAGAGGAACAACATGCAATGACGGAGCTTTATGAAGGCATCATCGAAAGAGCTTCCAGGGCTATTGCTTCGGCTGACGCCTTATTGATTGGAGCTGGCGCAGGCATGGGGGTCGATTCCGGGCTTCCGGACTTCCGCGGTAAGGAGGGCTTCTGGAAAGCCTATCCGCCATTCCGCGGAAAGAGCTTTGAGCAAATGGCCAATCCGCGGATGTTTCAAGAGCAGCCGGAGACGGCGTGGGGATTCTATGGTCATCGGGCGAATCTTTATCGCTCCACTGTTCCGCATGAGGGTTTTCGAATCATTAGAAGATGGGCTGATGAGATTGTGGGAAATCACTTCGTATGCACGAGCAATGTCGACGGGCATTTCCAACGCAGCGGTTTTGACGAGGCGAACACGACTGAAATTCACGGCTCGATTCACCATCTACAGTGCATTAATGGAATTGGCTGCAGTAGAGACGTGTGGCCGCTGGAACAGTCAATCGATGTCGACGAGACGACCTTCACTGCGAACGGTGAATTACCGCAGTGTGTCAATTGCTCGGCGCTTGCTCGTCCGAATATCCTGATGTTTGGTGACTTTTCGTGGGTTCCACTGCGGACTGCAAAGCAGGAAGATCGATATGAGGAATGGTACTCGCGCGTGAAGTCTGGAAATGTTGTAGCCATCGAGTTTGGCGCCGGTACGGCAATTCCTACAATTCGCTACGAATGTCAGCGACGAGCGAAGACGCTAATTCGGGTGAACCCCAGAGACTATCAAGCTCCGGTTGAAGCAATTTCCGTGCCGCTCAATGCGCTCGAGGCAATTCGCCGTATTGACGGCTATCTCCATTAGAGTCATCAACACTTTTTCAACATTTGCCTCCTAGCCTGAGAGAGGAAGTTTCTTTCGGGTTAGCGACAAGTGCAATCTTCAGACAGCTCAAACAAATGGGTTCCAGATGATCCTACCAAGGATGTTTCGGCAAGCAATCCATTCAACACTAGTGCGAATATGCCAAGTGTTGATACCACAACTCAGACGAAAGACGATAAGTCAGAGGCGTCTGAAGAGACCGGGACCCGTGGGGATGGTATCTGTGCGAGAGAACGCCTGGTCTCCGAAGTATTCGGCAGTTCGCCGGAAGTCGACACTAAGCCGAAAGGCATTGGCAGAAAGGCTGCCGATGAAGCGCTCGAGTATTTGTCGATTACGCCTTTAGGAGTCGGCTCCAAGCCGGGCATTGTTGATTTCACTCCGCCTCCCTACTCGTCTTCTGGTTTGATGCCCAAGAAAGCGAGCACCACTGATGGTAGAGCTCCAGCAATTGTAGATGGCAATGCACGTGCCGCAGATAAAGAGGCTGCCGTCAATAAGGACCGGATTGCGGAACCCAAGGATCGTTCTGGAGATCGAGCTGCACGAGATGCTGCCATCAAGTCGAAGACGACGAGTCTAGGCGGGCGCGTCTCTGAAGACGGAGACGGCAACGTTGTTCGTATCGGTCGTGGCAATGGCTCCTCCGCGACAGGAGTGTATGATCAGGATAATAAGCTGATCAAAGTCACGGAAAATACGAGAGATGGCGCTCTCGTCACGTGGACCAAGGACGCTAATAGCTGGAACTCTGATACAAAGCCACCACAGACGAGGACGAATCTAAACCTCGAGAAGAATGGCAATCTTACTTTCAAGACTGGAGATGGTGTCAAGCACATCATCAGGTCTGATGGCACCGAACTGCAAGAACGAAAAGGACTCTCTAAGTTTTCGTTCGACGATCGCGGTCGCATCAAGGAGTTGCAGTCTGCCAATGGCACGATGACGAGGAAATTTGAATACTCCGGTACTTCCAATCAGATAGCAAAGGAAGAGAGAGTTTCCTCTGATGGTAAGACGCCAAAGAAGATTTGGGCGAGAGAGGGAAGTTCTGATCGGTGGACCGAAAAGGATACTACTGGAAAGGTTCTCTCGAAGTGGGAAGGGGAGACCAAAATCTATAATGACGGCACCTACGCAATCCGATCGAAGGGCGCGAGCGCCCCTAAAGATGGTGCCTGGGATACGCTGCGACCAGACGGTCAGAAATTCAAAGAAAAGGTTTCTGCAGACGGAACCAGATCGGCCTATGACGCAGCAGGCACGTTGCGCGCTGTCGTAAGAACCGATGGACACCGAATCGATTCGGCGACCGCCAAGAATGGTTCGATCAATGAAGTAACACTGACTGATACCAGCAAAGGCACCAAAGTAACCTGGAAGAAAAATGACAGCGGTCTTTGGAAATCTGATGCTGAAAAGCCAGAAACCGTGAAGAATCTGAAATTCAATGAAAAGAGCGAATTGCGGCACTCCGACAGCGCAGGGGTGGTCACCAGAAGAGTAGACGGCTCTCGCCAATTGGATAAGCATGATGGCTCCAAGATCGAGTATCGCAAGGATGGTTTGGTGTCGCGCGTGGCCTCGCCAACAGGGGCCGAACGCAAATTCCTCTACGATGGAAAGAACAACGTTAGTAGTGTCATAGACAAAGACGAGCGCGGCGTCAGAGTATGGAAAGATAGCGACGCCAAGAGCGAAACTCGCAAGAATTCCAAAGTTTCGCCGACTGGAGATCTGAGTTTCGAACTTCCCTCTGGGAAAAAGGTCGTGGAGCGCGCCAGTGGAGTTAGATATGAGAGCGATGAAGGCAAGCTCTCCAAGGTCCTTTTGCCTAACGGAAGCAAACGGGAAATTGAATACAAGGACGGAAAGCTCTCACAAGTTACAGACACCATCAAATCTGCAAAGGGTGACACTGTTCAACGTTACAAAAAACTCGATGGCGGTGATGAGAAATTTCGCCTCATAGATAAGACAGGCAAAATTATTCCAGGATTGGACGGACGCGCACAAGATTTCAAAGATCTGAAAGTCACCGAATCCGGTGTCCTAAGAGGAAAGGACAGAGAGGGGAAGGAGCGCTCAATCGGATTGCCGGAGCGTCTTAGCGAAACCACTTTCAACAACAAGGATCGAGACATTAAATCGGCTCGTGATGCTTTTCTGGACGTGATGAAAGGTCAACTGGATCAGCCTCGCCTGGATCGTATGCAGAGTATGTTGAAAAGCTTCGAGGATCGTATGCAAGATCGCGCAGACGTAAGGAAGCTTGCAGGCGTCAAATCAACAACAGAGATTGAAGCCCATCACAAAAAGGCAGTGTCAGAAACATATAAAAATCTTGCGGAGATGGTGAGAGGCGACAAGCCAGAACAGTTCTACGACCAGGCGACCAGGGTGAAGCTTGCGGAAAACTTTATGTACCACGCGCAAGAACCCATGACCTCCGATCAAGGAACAGCCGAGGATCGCGACAAGAAAGGACATGGCACCTGCTGGATCAACTCAGCGTCGGTCTGGGGGATGACGCAGCATCCGAACGCCATGGCGGATATGTTGAAACAGATTTCGCTAGAAGGTGAATATACAACCAAGAACAGCGGTGAGATGGGCAATTTGCTCACCGCCGGTCGCGCTGATTCGCCGCCACGGACAGTGAAGTTCTCTAAGGATCTCCTCTCGTTTGCCGGAAAACAAGAAAATGAATGGAGTATCAGCGCTGCCACTGACATGTGGGGACGCTCTGGTTCGACATCCCGGTGGGTCGAAGGCGACCGCAGCCCGGTAAGCAGAATCTTCGATTATACACTGCCTGTGCTAGGTGGTCGTGCCGAGGGCGAGATCGACGGAGGTATCTACAGGTCTGGTCGATCGACTGAAGGTAGAACATACGTAGGTAGTCGGGACATTATGCTTATGGTGACTGGAGATACTCCCGTCGATATGGCTTTAAAAGACTACAGTCATGGTCACTTGATCGACGGTGACTTCAACAAGTCTGTGTTGGAAAAAGGAACAGTTCTCAACTACAGTCCAGGGCACGGTATGTCGCAAACCTTGCGACGGATCAATGGAGAGTGGTGCTTGATTCAGGACAATCAACATGGGGAGTCCGGGGATCGCATTATTCAACGCATCAACAATATAGAGCGCTGGGCCCGAGGTGAGTCCGGTTCCTCGCGGAAAGTCAACGATGCCGTTCCGTACAAGAGTTATAAATTGTGGGGCGGCGAGGCTGAATTTGGTGCCGTCAAAGCGAGATCTCGAAGGTAGAGAATTTCGATTTCCGGAAAATCGCTATCGCGAACTTTCATGCGAAACGCGCTACAGGTGATATTTACAGAAGAAATGTGATTTTTGGTGCCAATATACAAGGCGTTTGATTAAAAGTTTTGCGAGTTTCTGCGGTCTCATGCCCAAAGACTCCCTATTTTTGGGGGTTTGCAGAGTCACCTCAAAGTTCAATACACGATTTGGGTACACTTTGTTCACTTCTGGTGAAACATAATTGCAGTGGACGACAACGGAATTCTCATTGGTCACCACTGGGAACTGCGTTAACTCCTCGCGCAGTAAATTAAGCCGTACTTGGTGGAACTTATTCGCCTCCCGATTTCAGGAGCCACCCTTCACATGTCAGAAAAACCCCTTTCCAACGCAGCAGCCCCAACTCCGTTAGAAGATAACAACGATGGCACACAAGTAGATTTCCATTCAGTTAGCACCAGACTCAGTCTGGAAGCTAACCAGCTAGAGCCCCCATCCGACAAGAAAGGCGATCAGATAAAGCCGGTCAAGGAGAAGGAGCCGAGTTTGATTCTCACCTTACCGGATGTTTTTAAGGAAATTGATAAGGCGTCACCTAAGCCCGGCGCCAAAGACAAGGTCGGCGACGATAATAAGGCTGACGGCAAGAAACCAACTGACGACAAGAAGCTCGACGACAAGAAGATCGGCGCCATGAAAGTCGACGACAAGAAAGTCGACGATAAGAAGTCTGATGATAAGGCCGAAAAAGGCGAGGTAGCTGCGAAGCCGAAGAAGGTGGTTCCGGAAGGTGACGGAAGCATCCTGGTAAATGGCGCCAAAGTAGAAAGCGGTGTTGCCACCAAGCACGAGACAAAGGTCGTCACTGAAGACGGCACGTTCGTGCGTGACGACAAGAATCGGATCATCTCCTCCGAGTCTGCCGATGGAAAAACCAAGAGAACGTTCGACTACGATCCAAAGGAGCCGAACAAGCTCAAATCGGTCACAATCAACGGAACAAGATACGATAACATCGGAGCGATAAAGTATTCGAAAGATCAGACAACTGTCACCAACAACGGTGAGGACATGTACAGTTGGTCGATGTATGACGAGAAGGGAGCCCACAAAGGCGGCTGGTTCGGAAGTAAGACGATCAGTCCCGACGGTGTATTCAAAGAGGTAGATCATCGCACCGATAAAGTCAAATTCGAAGACGTTGCCGGGAAGGAGCTGACTAAAGAGGAAGCCGACAAGCGTAATGCCAGTGGTATTTGGCCTTCCACAGTCGCTATAACTAGACCGGACGGAAGCAAGATTGATGCCCAACTAAAGGGTAAAACAGTTGAGAGCCTGAAGGAGACCCGCTCCGAAGATGGTAAGGAAGTCACCGTCAACTGGACCAAGAAGGGCGACACATGGGTCTCAGATGAGAAACCTGCCAGAGAACGAACCAATGTTTCCTTGAAGCTGGATGGAGACCTGTCTTACAAAACCAGCGATGGTGTTTCCGTCGTCGAAGCAAAGAACAGTGAGAAGACTGTCACCAAAGACGGTGTCACTGATAAATTCAACCGTAACGGCGATCGAGTCAAAGTAGATACCGCAGATGGTTCTCGACAGCTTGATTACAAAACAGATGCCAAAGATAACAGAGTACTGTCCGAGATAAAAACAAAATCTGGAGACAAAGAATCTAAGTGGACCAAAAAAGGAGACACGGACGAGTGGGTCTCCGCCGATGGTAAGAGTGAGATTCGCAAAAACCTGAAAGTTCTCGATAATGGAAATATCGAGTTCACCGATAAGGACGGGAAGAAGGTCAGAGAGACGATCGCTTCTCAACGGATCAACTATGACGATTCGAATCGTCCAGCTCTCGTCACCTTCCCGAGCGGCGCGACCCGTACCTTCGACTACGACAAGGAAGGTCTCAAGTCCATCAAAGATCATATTCCGACCAAGGAAGGAACTCATGATATCGAGTGGAGTCGTGACGGCGAAAAGTTCGTGTCGAAGCGCGAGGGCGGTAAGACTTACACGAGAGACAAGGTATCAGTAACCGACGATGCAGACGTCAACTACGTCGGCACTGATAAAAAACCGCATACCGCTAAGGTTCGCGACATCGATAAGATCGCCAATGGCGAGTTCGTCATGGGCTCCGAGTCCTTACTCGAAGCCCGGGACAAGTTGAATGAAGCTGTGAAAAATTCTGGTCTGGACCAAGAGCGCTTCAACAAGTGGTTGAAAGAGTTCGAAGCCAACGCCGGGAAGAACAAGTTGCCGCCGGAGAAAGTGGTCAGAACGATGAACAATCTGGCTGATATCCTGGTCGCGAAAGATAAGAGTCCGCACTTCGACGCGAAGCAGAAGGAGACGCTAGTCGATACCGCGATGCACAACCTTGCTCGACCTCTCGAGATCGATCAGGGCAGTCACCCCACCTGTAACGTCACATCCGTTGAGGTTTGGGCTGCAGTAAAACATCCCGATCAATACACGAGACTTCTGAAGGAAGTGGCTCTGAGCGGTAAGTGGACTACGTCCGAAGGCAAGAAATTCGAACCTACTACCAACTACAAGGGGCGTGATCCTGAAGGTACAGAGCAGGTATACAACTCGATCAAGCCGGGTAAGGACGAAACCAAATACGACCTCAGCAAGCCGGACTCCGGCGATCGTAACTTGGCTAGTCAGGTCTTGCAGATGACCCTCATCAATGCGATGTACGAGCATGGCCACATGAACAAGACCGATGACAAGGGTAAAGTCTTGGAAGATAGGACCAACATGCGCTACGTCATGGGACCGAATCGCACAAAGACCGAGTTCCAACCTGGCGGAATCAAAACCGTCACCGACCTCGGTGAAGACTTACTCATGAAAGACGGAAAGCCTGTGCTTGACGCCAAGGGGCAGCCCACGGAGGGTGGTCCCGGGATGGTTCAGGACCACGTAATCAAATCCGGTAAGTTGTTGACGGGTGAAGAGCCTCCGCACATCAAGTGCACGGGATGGTACGACGATCCTCAGACCGGACAGAAGAAGTTCACTAATGATTTGATTGATAAAGAACGCCTTCTCGACATCAAGAAAAAGGGTGACATGCCAATTCTGACGCCCACTATGGGCGGTGCACACTCTCAGACAATTCATGATGTTTGGGAAGATCCGAAAGATGGAAAGGTATGGGTCTTACTCGACAACCAGCATGGTGAGCCTGAAGTCAAAGGTGCGGACAGGAAGAGCGGAGAAGGTGATGGAGATGGCTGGATCACGCTCGATGCCCTACATAAGACCTTGAAGTCCAGAGACCAGGGTGGTGATTGCGGCAGACCCGTCATGCCGACTGTTCACAAATACAGTCATCCACGCGACAGGAAGTAAACCTTCCCTCGCCCCTTCCCGATAAACGCAGCTCGCCGGCTCCCAGCCGGCAAAAAGCAAGTTCGATCACTTGGTCGAGAGTTTGAAGCCAGTTCGCAGACGCTCTGGAACCGCCGGCGTTCGCCGGCACCGAGCAAAAACGAAAAGGCGCCCTCTTGAGAACGGGAAATCGCTCGGAACTCCTTGCTAATGGGACCGCCGGCGTCCCGCCGGCACCGAGCAATGTCGGAAACATCCAAGCCTGAGTTCCAATCCCAACTTCTTTCATCGCCAATTGGGATCTTCTTGAATTCCCACCGTGTCACCGCTGAGCTAGCTCAACTGAAGCGTCTTTCTAAGAAATGGTGCGGTTCGGCTCTCGGTTGATGTTGCCACTACCTGCGGTGTGCCGTTCGCGACCAGCTTGCCGCCGTGTTGTCCAGCTCCCGGACCGAGGTCGATAACCCAATCAGCCTGGGCAACGACATCCATGTCATGTTCTACGACGATGACGGTATTCCCGCCTTCAACGAGCGCGTGAAGTTGCATCATAAGCTTTTCGACATCAGCCGGATGCAAGCCGGTGGTGGGTTCGTCAAGTACATACAGGGTGGAGCCATCTTGGACCCGCTGAAGCTCGGTTGCCAGCTTGATTCGCTGAGCTTCTCCCCCAGACAGCTCGGTCGCCGGCTGTCCGAGACGCAGATAGCCGAGTCCAACTTCCGATAGTGTTTTCAACGCACGTGCCACTGCAGGTAGTTCTGTGAAAAACTTCAATGCATTGTCGACTGTCATATCCAACACTTGTGAGATGTTTAAACCGCGATACTTTATAGCAAGCGTGTCTTCGTTATATCTCGTGCCGTGACAGCCTGCACAAGGAGTGTAGACGCTTGGCAGGAACATCAATTCTACCGATACAAATCCTTCTCCATCACAGGTGGTGCAACGACCCCCCACGACGTTGAATGAAAATCGACCTGCGTTGTATCCTTGTGCTTTCGCTTCCACCGTCGAGGCGAAGCGTTTTCTTATGTAGTCGAACAGACCCGTGTAAGTAGCGAGGTTGGAGCGAGGGGTTCGTCCTATCGGCTTCTGATCCACGGAAACCAGTCGGCGAAGCGACTCGATTCCTTGCACCGACGCACATCCTACATCCTCCGAATACTCGACCTGGTCCTCGTCTTCATCGTCATCTTCTTCAGTACCTTCTTCCTGAGTGAGACAACCCAACTGAGATTTTAGAGTCTCGGTAAGAACTTGACTCACCAGAGTCGATTTGCCCGAGCCCGATACGCCTGTCACTACAGTGAGCGCTCCGAGTGGGAAATCTACCGAAAAGTCTTTGAGATTGTGGCGATTGACTCCGCGGAGGGTGAACCAGGAGTTTGTGATCCTCGGAGTATGCCGCTCGCGCGAGTCATTGTCGAAAAGAAATCGCCGAGTCTGTGAACTTTCTACCGATTCGAGTCCAGAGACAGGGCCGCTATAGAGCAAGTCACCACCATTGTCTCCAGCATCCGGACCGATGTCTACGAGCCAGTCCGCTTGTCTGACTATGTCCATTTCATGCTCGACTACGAACAGCGAATTGCCAGCGGATTTCAGTTGCCAGAGCGTCCTTAACAGCGCTTCCGCGTCCTGTGGATGCAGTCCGGCACTGGGTTCGTCCAGTACATACACGACGCCGAATAGACCGGATTTGAGCTGCGTCGTGAGTCGCAGTCGTTGTAATTCGCCTGCAGACAGGGTTTGCGTTGTTCTGTTCATAGACAGATAGTCCAGTCCAAGTTCTTTCAGTAATGCAATTCTCTCCATCAAGTCGGTGGTCAGCACTTTTGCAACTTCAGCATTGCTTGTTGTTGTTTTTGAATGGTTTGCCTCCAGACTAGTAGCAAGAATGGCGTATAGTTCGCCAAGCGAAATCTGAGTCAATTGGGCGATGTCGTGACCAGCAAATTTCACCGCCAGAGATGCGGTCTTTAGCCTTTTGCCGTGGCAAACTGTGCAATTCGCCACATCCATGAATTGGGCTACTCTTTTTCTCAATGTGGCACTATTGGTAGTGCCGAAAGTATGGCGGACGTAGACCGCCGCACTCATGTATGTGCCTTGATACGGCCTCTGTATTCGGTGGGCTTCTCGTTGTGCATGAACTGTGACGATGGGCTTCTCTTCGGTGAATAGAATCCAATCGCGCTCTTCCTTTGGCAGATCCTTCCACGGCTTCTCAATGTCGTATCCAAGGACCGCCAAAATATCTCGGTAGTTCTTTCCCTGCCATGCTCCCGGCCAGGCCGCGACCGCTTTTTGACTGATGCTTAGTGTCGGATCCGGTACCAAGGAGCTTTCGCTCACTGTGTGGACAACGCCCATTCCGTGACACGATTCGCACGCGCCTGCAAGAGTATTTGGTGAGAAGGCATCGGAATCGAGTCGCGGACTATCCGCATGGGGGTAGACACCGGCTCTCGAGAAGAGCATGCGAAGCGAGTTGGATAAGTTGGTGAGCGTACCTACCGAAGACCTTGCCGTCGGCTCACCTCTGCGCTGTTGCAGCGCTACCGCCGGTGGCAGTCCCTGAATTTCCATGACATTGGGTGCCGGCAACTGCGATATCAACCTTCGCGCATATGGCGCTATCGATTCGAAGTACCGTCGTTGCGCCTCAGCGTAGATAGTGCCGAATGCAATCGATGACTTGCCTGAGCCGGACACTCCAGTAAAGGCAACGAATGCATCGCGAGGGATGTCGACATCTATGCTCTTGAGATTGTTTTGTCTTGCGGACTTTACTCGAACGAAGCCTTCGAGTTGACTTCCGTGCTCATGAGTTAGAATCTGAGTTTGTGTTTTTTTCATGATACCAACAGTCCTTTCTCAAGGACTGCAACAACTGACCGATTAAGATTATAAACTAGTCTTTGGGCTTAACTTCCAGCTTGCGGTCATTTATGAAGACTGCGACAGGATCTGCATCGTCGGAAATGCATTAATCTAAGTTACCGTCGCTAGACACTTTGTATTTGCCGCCCATCAGATCGAACTTTGCTTGCAGTGCGTTTCTAAACTCAAAGCAGTTGTTGGTGAGCCAATCATCTAAAAGCTCTTTGCGAATAACGCGCAATGTCGCGCTCTCGTAGAGCCCATTTTCAACAACTGCATTGGCTCAACGCCGTCGACCAAAATCTTCGGTCCCGACAAAAAAACTGCTGTTTTCAAACAAACCTTTTTTCCTACCAGAAGAGGGTGTTCGACATCGATAAGCAGCATCTTTTGATACCTGTCAGTCTTTGTATCGACAGCATCTTACCCAGCCCAATGGATCATTAACGGTCACTCAGTCCTCACGATGGTGAGAAATTCGTTGATTTTGGGAATGTTTATAGATACTGGAAAGTTCTCACCGTCAACACTCGCATTGCGGTCCTTTATGAACGAGAAAGAGCAGCTCGATTATCTAACAAGAGCGCTGAGGAAAAGTGCTGATCCTCAGAGGGCCGATCGCGACAAGAGCAAGGATGAGCTTATCGCAGAACTCCAACGTCTGCGAAAGCGACTGGCGGAAGTCGAGCCGGTAGAAGTCCAGATCTACGAAGGCCGTGAACGCGCCGATGTCGAGCGGCTTCAGCAGATGTTTCAGCTAATCATCGATACAATCCCCGTGAGCATCTGGTGGAAGGACAAGGAGTCTCGTTTCCTCGGTTGCAACATTAAAGTGGCTCAAGCTGCGGGCTTCAACGATCCCCATGAGCTTATTGGAAAAACCGATTACGACTGTCCCTGGAAGAAGGAAGAGTCTGACTGGTTCGTAGAATGGGACCGTAAGGTTATGGAGACCAATCGTCCGCATCGGCACATCATCGAGCCAAAGCTGACCGCTGAGGGGCGGCAGGTTTGGCTGGATACGACCAAGGTGCCGCTTCACGATTCTGACGGCAACGTCGTCGGGACACTTGGCACCTATGAGGATATAACGGAGAGAAAGGAAGCGGAAGTGGCGCTGCAGGAGGCGCACAACGAGCTTGCTGACACAGTCGAGGAGCTACGCAAAGCGCATTTTCTGCTGGAAGAACGTGTCAAAGAGCGGACTCGGGAGTTGGAAGAGAGAAATCTTCAGTTGAACGATCTGTCAGGTGAGCTGATACAGGCTCGAGATCAAGCGATGGAAGCTTCTCAGTACAAATCAATGTTCCTGGCCAACATGAGCCACGAAATTCGTACGCCGCTCAACAGCGTTGTTGCTGTGACGGAGCTTCTTTTGAAGACCAGCTTGAATGGGGAGCAGATTGAATTCGCCAACATCATTCAGAATTCTTCTCGTGCGCTTCTGGATATTGTTCAGGATATTCTCGACTTTTCGAAGATTGAGGCTGGCAAAGTTGAACTGGTGCCGGATCTCTTTGACCTACGCAATCTGCTCAAATCAGTGATTGATCTCTCTGGAGCGAAGGCTGCTGAAAAGGATCTGGTGCTGACCAGCAGGATTGTTGGAGACATGCCGGTTCCGCTCCTTGGGGATGCTTCTCGACTGAAGCAGGTTTTGCTCAATCTCGTCAGCAACGCAATCAAGTTTACCAACGAAGGTAAGATTGATGTTGTGCTCAGTGTCGACGAGATTACGGACAAGGACTGCGCGATTAAGTTCACCGTCCGTGATACTGGCATCGGATTGTCGGAGGACAATGCTGCGAAGCTGTTCGAGCCGTTCACACAAGCGGATGGTTCGATCACTCGACGATTTGGTGGCACTGGCCTGGGCTTGTCGATCAGCAAAGAACTTGTACATTTGATGAACGGGGAAATTGGCGTCTCCGGAAAAGAGGGTGAGGGTTCGACCTTCTGGTTCAAGCTCCGTTTGGATCTGGCTCCCGAAACGACGCTCGTCAGCTCTTCTGAGCTGGTACAGAGTCAAACAGACGATGTCGAAAACGAAGGTCCGATCCCGTCGAGGCTCTCGTCTGAGTCGAAAATTCAGGTGTTGGTGGCCGATGACAGCCCCCTTAACAGGACGGTAGCGCTTCTGGTGCTCAAGCATCTCGGGATGGAAGGCCATGCCGTTAGCAATGGTGAGGAGGCGATTCAGGCAATCGAAGACAGACGCTTCGACTTGGTCCTGATGGATTGTCAGATGCCACTCCTCGATGGGTTCGAAACCGCCAGGCGAATTCGCAAGAAAGCGATACCTTCCAAAGTGCGAATACCTATAATCGCGTTGACTGCTCAAGCTGTCGATGGAGATCGCGAAAAGTGCCTGGAAGCCGGCATGGATGATTACATCACGAAACCGATCACGCCGACTCGATTGTCTGTCGTGCTTTCTAGATGGGTGCCACTTGATGTGGTGACTTCTGATTAAAATGGATTTCTAGGATTGTTGTCTCGAGTACCTTGAGTCCACAGTTGAAAACAGCTCTTCTCTCCGATATGTCGGCAATACTGTGTGTCGAGGTGGTCTTGACAGGATTGGGGTTTGTTTGAAATAATATATAACGAACGTTCGAAATAAAAAGGGAACCCAATGCCTAAGATTGTAGACCACGAAAAGTACAGGAATGAGCTGCTCGCCCGGAGCTTTGAATGCTTTGCCCTCAAAGGATACAGCCAACTCACCATGCGCGATCTGGCAAAGCACCTTGGGGTTTCGACCGGCACTTTGTATCACTACTTCCCAAGCAAGGAGTCGATCTTTGAACAGCTAGTCGACTATCAGGCCGATCAGGATATTTTGCTCGCATCCTCTTTGAAGCGACCAGCTTCGCTGGAAGAAAAAATCGAGGCGATGCTCGAGCTTTTGGTTATTCACCAAGAGTACTTGTTACAGCAAACGTGCCTGTGGTTGGAGTTTGGTCGTCACAACGGGTACGATGCGCTGATCAAAAATCCGGCTGTTGCACGCAGCTTCGTTCGATATCGAACATGGCTTGCCGCATATCTAGAGTTAGACGATGAGCGGAGAATCACATTTATTTGCAGCTATCTTAATGGGCTCTTGTTAGATTTGATGTTTCAACCCAACGACCTTTCCGTGAAGAAGCAGAGTGCCATGCTATGCGCCGCAATCAAGGCGCGTTGAGGTACTCAGGAGGTAACCATGAATGGCAATAGTTCAGATAACTGGTTGTCGAAGATCGGGCGTCTCGCAGCCTCTAAGCATGGCCGAGTGATCTCATGTGCTGCCGTGGTAGCGACGATTGTGGAAGTGGCGTGTGCTGTGATTGTGGTGGCGCATACGGTACCAGCAGTGCCGAAGTATCGGCTTATTGAGGAGCTCTTTCTCTCAGCAAAATCGTCGGACAGCAGGACGATAACCCCTCGTTCAAAAGCGCCCCTCACAGTTACAGCGCTCGGACGGCTCGAGCCTATTGCGGAGGTGTCTCGAATCTCTGTTCCGTCGTTCTTGAAAGACGAGCGAGTTGCGGAGCTCTGCGTCGAAGAGGGACAGTGGCTCGACAAAGGCTCTCCTATATGTGTTCTTGATGCTCGAGAGAGGCTTCGCGCGCAGCTTGAGGAGTCCAAATGTACTAGAAGTGTCCAAGAGGCAAAACTCGAAAGAGTAAAGTCCGGAGCAAAACGCGGCGAGACCGACGCGCAAAAATCGGCGATTGCGACTCTGGAGTTGGAGCGTAAAGACAGGCTTCTCGCGCAGGATGCTGTTATCGAAAAGGCTCAACGAGAGGTTGCCTTCCACGAGAAAGAGGCTCGCCGGTATCGAGAGCTTGCAAGTGCAGGCGCTGTTAGCGCCTCGCAATTCGATTCTAAAGTTGTGGCAGCCGATGTCAGTCGTGCTCAACTGTCTGAGGCGGGCGCTCAGCGTCAATGTTTGTTAGAAACATATTCTGCCAGGATCGCCGAGGCAAAAGCTACTTTGTCGAAGATCGCCGAAGTCCGATCGACCGATGTTGCGGTGGCAAAAGCTGAGCTGGATGAGACTGATGCACGAGTCCGGCGGATCGAACGGGATATGGCGCTTGCCACGGTAAAGGCACCGAGAGCGGGTCGTATTTTGCGACTAACCGCCAGGAGAGGTGAAGCGGTCGGAGAGAAAGGGATAGCAGAGTTCGGCGCCACGGATAAGATGCAGGCGGTGGCGGAGGTCTATGAAAGCGACATCAAAAAGATCACTCTTGGTCAGCGTGCCACTATCAATGGTGATGCTCTAGGTGGTCCTGTGCACGGCTCGGTAAGCACCATCGGCTGTCAGGTTCAGCGTCAAAATGTTTTTTCGCAGGACCCGGCTTCTGATAGCGACGCACGGATTGTCGCGGTCAAAATTCTTATCGACAAGTCCGACAATAAAAGAGTCGAATCGCTGACGAACTTACAGGTGGAGATTGCATTTCGCTGACTCGGATGATGCAGCCGGAAGGAGGCATATATGAAAGTGAGAGACTCGTTGGGATGGCTGCAACTCACCCGCAAGAAGGGCAGGTTGCTGGTTGCAATCGCTGGTATAGCCTTTGCGTGCATACTGATATTCGTGCAGTGGGGATTTTTGGAGGCTCTCTTCTCAGGCGCCACACGTCCACACCGTCTCTTGGATGCGGATATCGTCGTTGCCCATCCAAAGCTCGAGACGTTCTTCTCCCCGAAGGGATTTCCCAGGGAGCGCTTGTACCAGGCAGCCGGTGTCGAAGGAGTAGAATCGGTCAGTCCTGTCAGGCTTGGTACAATGCAATGGCGAAATCCGCTCACCAAGCAGGTTCGCGCGATTCTTCTCTTTGGTGTCGATCCGAGCAAACCGACGTTTGAAATAGGCGAGTTTGCTTTGAACAAGCACGAGCTAACCAAATTTCGCTATCTTTTGTTTGATAGAAAGTCCAGGAGCGAGTATGGTCCGATTCCGCAACTCATGGAGAATGCGCCTACCATCGGGGTTGAGCTGAACGGCAAGAAGGTGAGCGTTGTTGGATTGTTCGATCTCGGCGCTTCTTTTGCCGCAGATGGCACTGCGATCTGCAGTGATACCACTTTCTCTTACTTGTTTGGTCGAAGACATGCAGATAACATTGAGTTCGGCTTGATTCGTTGCGTTAGGAATTCGGCATCCGAAGTCGAACAGGTCAAGCAGCGTTTGCGTGTTCTCTATGGAGACGAGGTCGCAGTTTACACAAAAAATGAGTTTGCTGATCTGGAGAGAACTTACTGGGCAAATAGCACCGGCATTGGATTCATCTTCGGCTTGGGCGTCGTAGTCGGATTCATCGTCGGAGTAGTCATCGTTTATCAAATCCTCTACAGCGACGTTGCCGACCATCTTCCCGAGTACGCTACCCTTAAGGCGATAGGATATGCCGACTCCTACTTCCTGACTGTGTTGGGGCAAGAGGCGCTTATTCTCTCGTGTGTCGGATTCTTACCGGGCTTGTTGGCCTCGATTGGAATCTATTGGATCGCTCAAGGCGCAACCGCGCTGCCAATCACTATGACGTGGCAAAGAGCGATATCTGTTTTCTTCCTTTCGCTCTTGATGTGCGGGATATCGGCTGCCATAGCGCTCACGAGACTACGAGAAGCTGATCCGGCTGATGTATTTTAGGAGGTCTTATGAAAACTGTTGTTTCCGTTGAAGGTCTGGACCACTGGCTCGGTGAAGGGACTTTGCGCCGAAAAGTCCTATCGAATGTCAACTTCACGCTCAGTGAGAAGGAGCTGGTTATCTTGACCGGACCATCAGGATCCGGCAAGACGACTTTGCTTACGCTGATCGGTGGACTGCGTTCGGTGCAGGCGGGTCGGCTCGATGTGCTCGGAAATCGGATGAACAGTTTGAATCAAGAGCAGCTGGCGCCGGTCCGCAGAAATGTCGGATACATCTTTCAGGCGCATAACTTGCTCAGCTTTCTTACTGTGAGACAGAACATTTTGATGTCGCTGGAACTTCACCCCGGGTTTTCTTCTGATGAGGCCTATGCTCGTGTTAACTCAATTTTGTCGGACGTCGGGCTGCATCAGCATGCCGACAAATATCCCGATCAGATGTCTGGTGGTCAGAAGCAGAGAGTAGCGGTGGCCAGGGCTCTCATTGCGCAACCACGGCTGGTGCTCGCCGATGAGCCGACTGCTGCTCTCGATAAGGCATCCGGCCGCGATGTCGTTAATCTGCTGCAAGACCTGGCGAGGCAGGGCGACTGTTCAATTCTGATGGTCACCCACGACAACCGAATCCTGGATGTGGCCGACCGAATCGTCGAAATGGAGGACGGCAAAATCCTAACTCCCGCGCTTGTTTAAATTGATGCCGGTATCGTAATCCCCCCGGTGCCATTTAATCTATGGAAGGCTAAAATCGGGGTCTGATCAAAGCGAAATTCGTCTGGACAGTAACCGAGGCAACACTTTCGATGCATACAAATGACGTTTCGCTCGCAAGAGCGCTGGAATACATCGATGATTATTGGGAAAGACTGGTCCGGCATAACGTCGAGGATACGCAGACTCTAATCGGACTTCCATATCCGTATCTCGTCCCTAGTGACGGCGAGATGTTCCAGGAGATGTACTATTGGGATAGCTTTTTCATGGGACTTGGTCTCGTCGATACGCAGCGTGAGAATCTCATTGTCGGGATGACGCACAACCTGGCCTCACTGTATAAACGATTTGGTGTCATTCCGAACGCCAGCCGATACTATTTCCTGTCTCGGAGTCAACCACCGTTTTTTACCAAAATGATTCGTCTGGCTTATTCGATCGTCGCAAAGTCCAACATGCGCCAAGCTCGTGCGTTCCTCCGCGAGATGGCATTGCTTGCCGAAGCGGAGCACGAGACAGTTTGGCTCGGGAAACTGCAGCCGCATCATCGGTTGATGCATGCGGGTTTATCTCGATACTTTGATATAAACTTTCTCGATATGCTCGCCTCCTGTGAGAGCGGATGGGATCATTCGACTCGGTGCGAGGACCGATGGATGCAGCATCTTCCGATAGACCTGAATGCGATCCTTTACGCTCGTGAAGTCGATCTCTCGCAATTCTGGCAAATTCTGGGAGATTCTATCAGGAGCAATTACTGGCGCCATGCCGCTATCAATCGCGCCGAGACGATCAACAGGTTGATGTGGGATGAGGAGGAGGGATTCTATTTCGACTTCGATTTATCCACAATGACACGCAACCCTACGCCAAGCTTGGCCGGCTTCTTCCCGCTCTGGGCTGGTCTGGCATCTACGGAACAAGCAAGACGAATCGTTGAAGCGTGGTTGCCGCGATTTTCATTCGAGGGCGGTCTTGTTACGGCACTCGATCAGCAAGAAGGCAGACAATGGGCCCACCCCAATGGTTGGGCTCCGTTGCAATGGATCGTTGCCGAGGGGTTGTTCTCCTTTGGGTATGAAAACGAGGCTAGACAGGTGAGACAGAGGTGGACGACAAACTGTCTATCAGTCTTCGAGAAAACTGGAGTGATGTGGGAGAAGTACAATGTTGTAGAACCAGGAGTGGTGCCGGAAGGCGGATTGTATGGTTCTGTACCGGGGTTCGGTTGGACCAATGCAGTTTTTGTGGACTTTACAAAGAAGCTCAACGCTCGCGGAGTGCATGTTGCTGAGAGTATCTGCCGTATCACTGAGTCATCTGTCGAGGTGGCGGCGCCCAGCAAGTTGTAGTGCAATACCGAGGGTGGTGGCTGACGGATTTTCGGTGAGTCCTGAAGGTTGCGTCGGAGCCGGCTCTAGTGGCAGAGGACGATGGTCGATAGAATGCTCCAATAGACTTGCGACTTCTGAGATGCGGATCGCCTAGTTGTGGTGAGAGTTATTGTATTCAATTACCTGGCGTTTTGCTTCTTCGATTCCTTCACTCTTTTCCAGGGCATCCCTGACGTTAGTCTGGGCTTCTTGTAAGAGGTTGATTACATTTCCGACATCTTGCCCTGCTCCATCCCGGTCTTGTCTCGCTAAATCTAACCTTCCTAGCTTTTCATAGGACTGGGCTCGGCTGGCCCGTATTCTTGCATTCTTCG
>JAIERK010000042.1 GCA_019746975.1 Candidatus Obscuribacterales bacterium | reverse complement strand
GTACCTTTATTGATACTACCGAGGAGAGTCTCCGCAGACTCGAGTTGATCGCGAGTTACCAATCCTCGCTCAATCAGCACCTGTCCAAACTGTTTCTTCTTGAACAATTCGATTTCGAGACATTCGGTCATTTCATCAGCACTTATCAGACCTGCCATTTCAAACAGCTCACCGATCCGAGTCGTCTTTGCATCTGGATGTATAAAGAAGCCGAGTTCGAACAACGCCTGTTCGAAAGTAACTTCGCGCTGCCTGGCGTAACGCATGCCTTGCGCCGCCTTTTCTTTGTCCAATCCCGATTCGCGAACCATAAGGACTGCACTCAAGGCTGAATACAGATCTCTAGTGGCGAGATTTCCGTCAGTACGCAGCCACTGTCCCACCATCATGCCGGCTTCCTGCGCGGCTTTGATGGCATTGCCCAGCTCTTCTCTACTCACAACCTTGGCTGACAACAGCAATTGCGTCATCTCGTTGGTAGCAGAAACAACAATGTGCGTCTGCTGATGCAGCTTCTCAATTGATTTGATCGCTTCTTCCAGAGTGACTTTGTTCTGCACAACCAATCGCACAGCTCGAATTGCCAGGTCTAATGTTATTTTCTTCTCTTCTACCTGTTGCAAAGCCTTCATGGGCACCTGAAGATTCTCTTCTTCAGTTATCCCAGCTTCGACGAGCGCTTCGACCAGGTCGAGATCCAACTCCTTGGCGAGCTTGGTTCCGGCCTCGACTTCGTTCTTGCTAAGCACCCCGCTCCCTAACAAGATAGGTACGAGCGGGGAAATGTCTTTCCCTTCTTTACTTGATGTGGTCACCGCTGCATTGCACCTAGGAACTAATCAATCGACTTGCCATCACGCCATGTACGCATATTTAATGTTACCTCAAATTGGTGTCGGATTATCGATTGATCAGGCTTTTTATAGTTATTCAAATAGAAAGTGACACCAAAGCAACCAATCGGGTTCGCAACCTCGTCGCCCAAGGCGTAAAACAGGTTCAAACTAAAATTTTTCTTGGATCAAGGTGCATAAGCACAACCAAGCCGGGATGGGCTTATGGGCAGGCTAATCGGTCGAGGACGAGATGGTTATTCGGCACTGCACGCAATCGGCGGCACCGGCGAAGGAGGCTGGCCGATCATCGGAGAGAAGAACAGATCGGTCAACGAAGCTGATCGTCGACGAACTGCTCAAAATATAGGAATCCATAAACTACGGTGGAAGGAGCGAAGAACCTCCAGACGCCAACCAGATTGAATAGATTGATCGCCGAACCACTAGTCGTACTCTCCTTCGACGAACCAGGTCTTACATTCGTGATCATAGACCAGCATGACCAGTAAATAATCATTGCTG
Source organism: Candidatus Obscuribacterales bacterium (assembly GCA_019746975.1). Classification (GTDB taxonomy): domain Bacteria; phylum Cyanobacteriota; class Vampirovibrionia; order Obscuribacterales; family Obscuribacteraceae; genus JADYXR01. Next base: position 111,436 of record JAIERK010000042.1, on the reverse strand, counting down.
GAGCTTGGTTGAACGAGAGCGGTATAGTACGACTTGCGAACAGGTTGCTCCCACCAGAGTCCGGAAAGACATTCCGGAGTAGTAATACGATGTATCTTGTAGAGAACTCCTTCACTGGTGAATGTCTCTGGTTGTCCTTTGTGAACCTCCACCAGGATGCTCCTTGGTTGAGCATATCTTTTCAGCACCAGACCTGATACCAGAGCCGCATTGCCGGCCGACGCTTTGACATAGTCAACGGCCACACTTAAGGATGTGCTTTGAGAGCCGATTGCAGGTTGCCACGCACCGGCACGCTCCGGAGTATAATGATCGATTGCCACAGGTCGGAGTAAAGGATTTTCTCCATAACGAGTATTCAGCTTTTGAACAAGAAGCAAAAATGAATCAGATGAAAAACGTGTCTCCGGACTCTCAAGCTTAGTGCCATCGCCAGACAGCATCGAGACCTGCTTGAACAGCTCAGGGCTCGTCTTCGAGATGATCAATCGCAAACTGGTAAACTCTTTTTCCAGTTGCCTATTTTCAATGGATAGTCTAAGCACTTCCAGGAGAAACTTCCCTTGATTAGAGGGGCGAATCAGCCGAACCGGTCGTTCCTCGAATAAATCATCATCTGAATAAAAACACATGGTGAGCTCTTCAGCACATAGACCAGCTTGTTTTAACAAACATGTGAGACGCTCGAGCATCGATTTGATGACAAAAAGCGTATCGTTAAGAGATTCAATCGGTCCGCCCATGTCAACATAACACTGGTAGCTCGTCTCGATCTTCGGCAACGAAGGTCGTCTTCGATCTATCCCGGAAGCGAGCTCATAGGCGACAACTCCTTCTTTCTCGAATCTTTTTGTCACCTCCTCGTAGGGTAGCGCGGTGAGTTGACCCATCCGCTCAACTCCCAGACCATATAGGGTATCCTTGGACTCCAGGCTGATCGGCAAGTAATCAACAGACAGCGACGAGAGGAACGAACTATCCTTTCCGGGAGCAACTATATGCCAGCGGCGTTGTTGTTGAGCAGCCACCGTAGCAGCGAAAGCCGAGTCGGCAAGACCGATGTAACCCTCGGTATAGCCTTTCTGACTGACAAATCTAATAATGTTGCGCGCAAAAAGATTCTCCCCGCCCAAAAGAGCAAGTCCCTCAGCATCCAGTAAAAACATACCAACCTGAATAGCAGAAACTCGAGGAGAGCATTCCACCAGGTAAGAAATCATCTCCTTCTGAGCGGCGATATACAGACTGTCATCGTAGTCGCGCCATCTCAGCTCGGAGCAAACCGCTCTCGCTTCCGACAATCTCATTCCGGGACGAACATATCGACGACTGGCTTCAGGTGAACATAGAAACACTTCCGAACGTCCGCCGACAAGAACAAATGCCTCTTTCTTCAGCTCAGGCTCTTGCTTTTGGTGTACGACGATCGGGAATCTGGGGATGCGTAAACAAGCGATTCTGGACATGCATGTTCAATTTAGCCTCCATATTTTGTGTCATTCCATCACGGCTAACAACGCCTTTAATGGCAGGCGAAATCAGCGCCAATCCTGACATACCGCTCTCGTAGTGTATCGGGGCGGACCATTTAAAACACATATTGGTGTGACATCCCCAGCCACTATTTGCGATATCACTATCTACCTTCTTTGTTGAATAATGCTCTCGCAACTGCCGGTCCTTCAGAACAATCAATGCCGTCCTGGATCTCTCGAGCGCCCGCTTCAATCTGGCAAACAGGCGATCGTTAAAATACAAAGATTCTCCCATGTCAAAAACAATGGCATCAAATATGGTGCTCCTGATTAACTGCTCGACGACCCAAAACGCTTCTTGCTTAACATCCTTTCTGGAAACAGCTTCACTTTGTGCCGAAGCTCCACTCCGATTAACACCTTTGTTGAGTAAAGAGGACCGATGCTGAGCCAGACTTTCACTTACTCTAACAACCAAAAACTCTCCTGCCGCATTGCCCTTCCGCTGCATCATATTCAGTGGCACTGGACCATAGTGCCCTTCTTTAACAAAAGCCCAGTCCGAAGCGACTAAACGACTAAATGTATCAACGTATCCGACATTCAAACCATTAGTACACCAATGAGCAATTGCTCCCCTCAAAAGAGTTGATTTACCGGATGATGAAAGTCCGCTCCATTCAGTAATTTGTCGTCTTGCAAATCCAGCAGTAATACCGGAATCTATATCCCGGATACCGGTGCGTAGGATTTTATCCCCATCGCCTCCACTAAGCCATTTGCCCGGAAACAGGTGCTCAAGCTGCTGCTTCAACACCGCAACATTTGCATTCACGCGTGTCACCACCTAAAAGTATTTTTGAAAAACCAGCAAAGAATTGCTCGCGAAAAACAATTGGTGTTCTTCACGAATTTCTACACTGATAGCCAGTACACAAGATCAAACCATACATTAGTATGTGTGTCAAGACTAGTTCAAAAACAAGAAACCTCAGCAAGTTTGCTGAGGTTCTAAATTCGTCCCATAGCGCCAACCAGAGACATTCTTTCGAATCACTGCTTCACAAGCAGCTGTAGATGACAGTCTATGAATGCGGCGTGACTATTTCGTGACTCGACCATGCGGTTTTTCCCACACCCAGACTGAATCCGGCAAAGATGCCGTGCCAAAAGCCACGCCTTCAGCGGTTTCACTGCATAGAAGCATAGATTAAGAACCCTGACAACTCTTAGTGTTTCTCATAATAAGAAAGTCAGTTAAACACCATAAGACTCGGGCACATTTGCTAAAGATATAGAGTTACGGCGAATAGGCTATTGAGTTCGAATACAGCTCCTGAAAAACCAAACAGATCTTTCAAGGGGCAGGGATTCCTTCCACCTATTCTTACTCGTGCGACAGCCAGGATAGCCTGGCTGATGATACCATCCCTGCTCGTATCGCTACTTCTAGCTCAATCGCTCACCCCGGTGTTCGTTCCATTCTTTGCCGACCCGCTTGCTCGCCACATAGCTCGCGAGTTGAAGCCAGAGACACTGAGCAACCTTACTCTCTTACAAGCAATCCGACGGTATGGTCTAGCCTGGTGCTATCTCAGCGACAACGAGAATCTCAGCGCAAGCGGCTTCTCGTCGGCATTCGCACCTTCTCGCAGACAAATTCCGTCGACATCCAGAGCGCTCACGATAAGAGATGACAGCTTTTACGAAGCTGTCGTACCATACAGCGACAAGCTCAATCTCCACGTCGGTCTACCGTACGGACACACTCTACCGAGCCTGACGAGCTTCGACTCGATCACTTCGTGCCTGTATATGCCGGTTTATTTCGGCACCGTATTGATAATCATGATCGGTGTATGGGTGGCTAGTCTCATACTCCTTGAAACAATCATCGGAAGCTCGATTCGCTCCCTGGGCAGTGCAATCGATACGCTTTCGGCGCTCATTTCCGAGCCTTACACAAAACAGCAGATCAACGACATTACCAGGCTGACCTCGGCGCCATCCGACTTTCGCGCCTTGGGAAAAACACTGAACATCCTCATGAATCGTGTCCTCGACCTGAAAGACAGCATGGAAAAATCAGGGATGGAGCCGCGCAAACCGCAACCGAAAAAGCCGCCTCCCATGCCATTCCAGACGACCGAGACAACACGAGAATATCGCACAGACTTCAATACCGTTGAAAGCGGTGTGTTTGCTGTCAAGTTCGATAAAGAGCTGCGCTCCGTAGAGTCTTCGTACGAATTCGCAGTCCAGCTTCTTGATGGAATACACGAGCTCTACACCGACATCGTTGACTCCGCCGCATTCTTGAAGATCGAGAAAAATCGTGCGGTCACCGTCGAGACTTGCCTGGGTCTTGATGATGATTCGTTGGACTTGTTAAACAAAATCGACCATCGCGAATTTATAGACGAACGCAACATGTCAAAGAAGAGCATTGATGTTGGTCCGATGTTGATTAAGAAGCTGGGCTTTGAGGCGTTGGCGCAGAAAGATCAGATTGGCAGAATCATTTATTTACCGTTCTGTTATGAAGGGAAGCCGCTCGCCCTTTTAGCTGGATTCATGCGCCAGGGAAAAGTATCGACGCCCGAGCGAATTCGCGCGCTGGAGCGATTTCGCGATAAAGCGCTCGAGCTGTATCACGAACATCGGATCCGCGAAGAGCGCAACGAAGATCGATGGAACGATCCCGCAACTGGTATGGGCAACAAGATATACTTCCAGGAGCTCATGCCGAAGATCGTAGAACGCGTGAAGTCGAAAGGAGCGGACAGCCACTTCTCGATCTTGATGATTCAACCAGATTTCTCTACGCCAAGATTAGCGCGATTCCCCGCAGAAATGCAGGACAGATGGTTTTCCGAAATCGGGAAATTGATTACCGGTTTGCTGCCGATTAGCAAGCGTATCATTCCAGAAAAGGGCGCGACGAATTATCTGATTCGGTATCACGAGCATGTCATGGCCGTCGTACTGGAAGGTATCAATGGCAGTGCCGCTATCAACGTGGCTGAAGGAATTCGAAGCTCCGTCATAAGCAAAGCTCAATGGTCAGGAGGCGCGACTGATCTCTCGGTCTCCGTTGGTGTGGCAACTTTCCCTCGAGACAGTGAGAATGCAGAAGAACTCGTAGGTCAGGCATCGAGAACGCTTTCGTATGTCAAAGAAAAACTTGGTGGCAACTCTGTATGTGACTTCCAGAAAGTGCCCGCAGACTATCGTCCGAAGGAGGTCACGGAAATCCAGGGAACACTTGGTGTAATGGACAACGTTGGTCTGTTGCAGTCGATAGCCAGCACAGAAAAGAGTGGTGTTTTGATTGTCGTCAATGACAGCGGTCAAAAGTTCGTGACCACCTGGATCGATGGCAGTCCAACATCAGCGACCTTAGATGATCTCGCAGGTCAAGGCGCTATGACTGAGTTCATAACCACATTCAAGACCGGCAGTTACAACTTCCAAACCCGCATCATTAGCGACGCTCAGCAGATGGCACCGACGACCCTGCGCTCGCTCGAGCGTTGCCTCATGGAGGCGGCTCTTGCTGAAGACAAAATGATGGTTGCACTGAGGATGATACCAACTCCGGATCGACTAGTCAGGAAGATCGATAACCCGACTGGATGGAAACAGGTAGCCGAAGACTCCGATGTCGATCCCGAAGAAATTAGTGCGATGGAGCAGATGGTTGCGATGGCCAATGGAACCACAACGCTACTGCACATATTCGGAAAATTGAATAGTATGCCGACCTCATTGAAATGGCGCGCGGCAGGGCTATTGCTGCAGTATCAATTGATGCAGATGCGTATCAATTAGCAAACGAACCGTGTATCGACAACCGCTACATCTCCTCAAGATTCGACTGCGAATAACAAGTCTCCGACGCGATTAACGCTGCGAGCGGCTGTGCTTATCTGCGTCTCAACGCGCTGGAAGTTGCATCAGATTTGGGAATATCGCGACCTTTCTGTCCGCCGTTAGATCCATTAGGTCCGTTCGAACCATTTGAACCGTTAGAACCACCATCGGACAGGTCAATCTTGGACTTCGAGAGTTTCATAACTTCGAAGGCATGGAATCTCAGCGACTCCATCTCTTGCAGTTGTTGTCCGAAGTATACTGCTGAGTAGGACTTGAGGAAGCCGTCCAGGGCTTCTGGTAATGCGTCAGGGGCTTCTTTACCAGCAGCTCTTCGTTCGTTAACGACACGCTGAACACGTTCGATGAACTCTGTGGGAGTCTCGCTCGAGCCTCTTGAAAGTTTAGTGCTTTGCTTGACACTCTTAGCGACTTTCTTGTAGAGACTCCATTCTGGACCTCTACCATCGAGTCTTTCTCTCCACCGTCTGTACAGTTTGGTAGACACCTTATAAGCAACCAGAGCGAGGACCAAAGCCACGATGATGCCGATGACGGTACCAATGATTTCTGTCAGGCTAGGCAATTGAATGCCGGCGGCAGCCATGCCAAGCTTTTCTTCCAGATCATCAGCGAGCTTTTCGGGAGTGTAACTATTTTCGCGCTGCACAGCGGGCATCACACCTTGCGGGGTGCAATCGAAGGGGACCCAACCGAATTGAGGGATGTAGGCTTCGGCCCAAACGAGACGATGTCGAAGTCGAACTTCCTGAATTCCGGTAACTGGATTCGCATCGCCCGGTGAGTACCCACTGACTACCCGTGCGGGAATTCCAATGCAACGTGTGAGCACGACAAATGCAGAAGCATAATCTGTGCAATTGCCTTTCTTTCTGTTGAATAGGAAGTCCTGGACTTCATCTGTTGTAGCAGGATTGCACTCTCTATTCGTATCGTATTCGTAATTCTTGCGAATGTACTCAGCCACCTGTTGGCACTGAACGAACCAGTTGCACCGCGGATCAGAGATTTTTTCTGCCGTACGGAAAAGCTCATCGGTAGCGGTCTTTGGTATTTGCAAGAAACGGTTGAAACGGGTTCTTATCTGATCTTCTTCTTGCGCATCGATCGGCAAATCGGACTTCATCGTATCGATTGGATAGATCGGAAGTTCCGTTTTCACCTTGAACTCCGTGTCTCGGAGAATAGGTTTGTCGCAGGTCATAACGCCGAGAGCATCAACGTTGACTTTCGTTCTCTCGAGCTTCACCTCTTGTGGTATCCATCCAGCAGGAACGACATCCCCGATGGATTTCGCGACGACTTTGACTTCTTGAACCAACTCCACTGTCGGCAGAGTCTTGTTTCGAAGTAGAGCATCTGCCAATCCAACTTTGAAGATCGGTCTCATCGTGCTTTCGAATTCGAACGGTCTCGACGCTTTGACTTCTTCAGGCGCAGGCGCGGTTTCAACCTTGACAGGCTGCGGTTCTACCGGCTCCGGTTCTGGATTCTGGTCGGTCACGTTGCCGAGGACCGATGTCTGAGCGCCTTGTCCAACGGACCCTGGCGCTGCCGGCGTGTACAAACGGCCCGCTCTCGTCGACTTGATCGTAGTATCGACATGCTCCAGCTTCTCCGGTTCACGGGGCATCGTGTTGTCGAGAACCTTTACAGTTTCACCCTCTTCGTGAGAATGTGACCAGGACTTACCGTCATAGAAGTCGAAGCACTGTCTTCTAAGGAAGACCAAACGTCGAGATTTGACATTCAACACCACATGATCGTCAAGCGGGATCGGTGGTGCAATGGACAGATCATTCCCATCACTCACGTCACCAGCCGGCTCGTACTTAGGCGGGCCAGCCAACTTACGTAAGCGTTCCTGTTCAGCTAATTGTGCCTTGGTCAATGGTACGAGCTTGAGTGTCTTCGGATCAATTTTGACCTCTGTCTTCTTCTCGCTCAGAGATTTCGCCTTCTTGGAATTCTTCTTCTCGGCTAACTTGCGTTGACGCTCCTGTTCTGCTATCTGTGCTTTGGTCAAAGGCACCAGCTTCAGCGACTTAGGATCGATTTTGATGACAGCTGGTTTTTTCTTCGGGTCAATCACCGGTTTCGCAGGCTTCTTGTTCTTCTCAGCCTTCTTCTCAGCTAACTTGCGTTGACGCTCCTGTTCCGCTAACTGTGCTTTGGTCAAAGGCACCAGCTTCAGTGTCTTCGGATCAATCTTGATCTCTGGTGGCTTCTTCTCAGACTTCGGAGGCTTCGGCGGCTTCTTACCTTTTTCAGGAGGCTTGACCTTCGTCTCAGGCTTAGGAGGCTCTATCTTCAGCGTCTTCGGATCGATCTTGATCTCTGGCGGCTTCTTCTCAGGCTTTGGAGGTTTTTTATTTTTCTCTGGTTTCTTGACCTTCTCCGGCTTAGGCGGCACCAGCTTCAGTGTCTTCGGATCGATTTTGATTTCTGGAGGCTTAGGCGGTTTGACCTTGTCCTTCTTGTCCTTCTTGGGCGGCTCCGGTGGCTTCGGCTTGTCCTTAGTAGGCTTCGGAGGCACTAGCTTTAGTGTCTTCGGATCGATTTTGATTTCTGGAGGTTTAGGCGGTTTGACCTTGTCCTTCTTCGGCGGCTCCGGCGGCTTAGGCTTATCCTTTGTAGGTTTCGGAGGCACTAGCTTTAGTGTCTTCGGATCAATTTTGATTTCCGGAGGCTTAGGCGGTTTGACCTTATCCTTCTTGGGTGGCTCCGGCGGCTTCGGCTTATCTTTAGGAGGCTTCGGAGGCACTAGCTTTAGTGTCTTCGGATCAATTTTGACTTCCGGAGGCTTAGGCGGCTTCGGCGGATCTTTGTGACCAGGCGGCTTCGCCTTGATCTTCGGATCCGGCGGTGGTTTTGGAGGTGCTTTTTTCTCAGGAGGCTTAACTTTTGGTGGCTCGGCCTTCTTCACCGGCTCAGCCTTCTTCTCCGGCAGCTTAGGTTTCTTTGGAGGCTCAGCTTTTTTCTCAGGAGGTTTCGGAGGTTTTGGCTTCTCCTCTTTCTTCTTCTCCGGAGGCTTAACCTCAGGTTTCTTCTCTTCTTTCTTTTTCACTGGAGGTTTTACCTTGACCTCAGGCGGCTTCGGCGGCTTTGGAGGTTCAGGTTTCTTCTCTGGAGGCTTGGGCGGCTCGAGTTTTTTCTCAGGCGGCTTGGGCTTGTCGTCTTTTTTGACCTTCGGAGGAGGAGGCGGCGGCGGCAGTTTTTGCTTTGCTTTGGACTTGTCCTTCAGAGCTTTTTCAATCTCCGCGATTTTCTTCTCTAAAGCTTCTTGCTCGGCTTTATTGTCATTTTGCTTGGCTCGTTCGAGCTCCGACTTTAGCTGACGCAGCTGGATTTGAAGTTGTCTCAACTCCGCGCGACTAAGCTTGAATTTCTTTTCTGCTTCCTTTTCTTTTCTCGTTCTCTTTGCCGGTTCGAACTCCGGCTTTCTCGGCAGCTGCTTAATCAAGTTGGGATCATTCTTGGTGAACCAGCTTCTGGCAGTTCGCTCTTTGTCTTTGAGAGGTTCTGTGTGCGTCTTCTTGAAAATAAGGTCTGTGAGATACTCGAGGTTCATGACCTTCGTATAGGCCCAGATCTGATCTATCGCTTCATCTGCTCTCGGAACATAGAAAAACATCGCCACTGCCAGGAGTGGCACTAGCGTCAACAGTAGAAGCGTATTTCCTCTCGGAATCCGACGCGTCCGCAACGGCGCGCGGAACTCTGGGGCCCTCACGATCGGTTGCTTGAGCCAACTGTTCATCGTCCTGGAGAGGCAATCGTAATACATCATGATAGAGCCGAGCACCAGGTAACCTAGCACGCAGGCGCCGTAAGGCAGTCCTTTAGCAACTGGAGCGGCCAGACAGATCAACATCAGCCCTAGACCGGAAGCGGTGTTTAGGTCAGATCTCGATCTCATGCTGAATGTAATAAAGCAAAAGATTCCAGACAGAAAATGGACAAATGGCGAAACATAGTCGAATTCGTCACGCAGAGGTCCATTTACCTCACGAAAACCGTTAGCGCCAACCAGAATAATTCCTACCCACCAGACCATTCTCAACCAGGCGGGATCTTTATGGCGAAAAAAATAGCTAAGCAAACTGCCTGTGACAATGAGCGTTAAGTACGTTGCTGTTAGCCACCATTCGGTCAATACAAAGCAGCTGCTGGCAACAACGCAAAGTAACGCCATCAAGAAGACAACCAGACGAAGACGTTTTGAATCCTCGGCGGGCTCCTTGGCTGTCTGCTGCTTGTCCGGGCTCATAGCGCCTCCAGGTCCTTCTCCCATTCTATTCGTCCGACCACTTCGCCGGAAGTCGGTCCTAATGCGCGCTTAACATCTTCCTGCGAACGAGCCTTCGTCTTTCTGACAGTCGCAAACGACATCCCCTTGGCGCCGCCGCCTTCTCCGTAAGCGTCCTCGTCGAAATCCCAACCCAACGGAATAATGACCAATTCTATCGGATAACAGACCATGTCGCCTGTCTCGGGGTGGTACTTCATGACCGAGTCAGAATCAGGCAAGAGTGTCAGGACATCCTTTTCGACGACACTGAAATCGAGCACGTCGGTTTCATCATCGCGAACACCTTTCATAGACATCGGTTCAACCCGCGCCAAAATCTCTGAATATAAATGAACACCCTGATTTATGTTCTCCGGCAGGTCGTACATAAGGGATTCCATTTCCTTCGATTCGATTGGCGGATTGAGAAGCAAACTCGGCAACTGCCCCTGGCTATAGCCGAGGTGGCAGAGCGACATCGCTGCGCATACAGCCAGTTCGAACTGCTCTTGCGATTTCCAATTCAAGCGCAGGTTCAATAGCAGATCGAATACCGGAATTGTTTCCTGGTCGAACTCCCGAACGAGCATCACGCCTCGACGAGCGACGGATGGCCAGTGGACATGTCGCAAACTATCGCCGCTCTTGAACTCTCGCACGCTTCGAAAGCTTGTCGATTGGTGCGTTATCGTACTCGCATGAGTAGCCAATCCCATTGTCGAGGCCACCCCTCTGAGCTGCTCCATGAAATGTCCAGACATCGCATAGTTTTTTGGATAGACGGTAATCGAAACTTCCTTTTTATTCTCTCTGACGGATAGGGTGCGTGACCACCAGACTATCCCTAGAGGGAAGCAAGTAGAAACCTCAAGACCTCTTATCACATAAACTCCACGCCTCAACTTAGGCGTTGGAAATTCGAACCATTGTTCGTCTTCGACGCTTTCAATCAGTACAGGCTCTGGAGGAAAGACTTTCTCGAAGGTCTTGCCGTCTCGTCCCCGACGTACCACATCAACTGTTAGCCGGATCCATTTTGCTGGAAGCAGCCAAGACAAAGGACCGAGAGCGTTGCGTCTTTTGAGCTTGACCACGACGATCGTGCCTTCCGACGACAGAACTTCGCCAGGAAGGGAAGATTCGCCTTTCAAGTCCAGCAAGATGAGCATTGGTATCAATGCACCAGTGAGAGCAGCGCAAACAAAGCCGGAAGCCATCAAATAGGTCCACTCGTTGGCGACCAGGGCACCGAAGACGTAGACCACGAATGCAATCCCGATCATCCCGATGAAACGGAACTCCATATAAAGTCGAAGCCCCATGAATCCTATGGGGACTTGAACAACTCTTTTTTGTTTGTCGGACACGACGGGAAGATTCTCGTCCTCCAGTCCGGCGACGGGCTGGGACGGTTTAAACGCGTCGTTATCCTGGGCTTGCGCCTTTTTTCTGAGTCGGTTCATACGCTGCGTGGGCGGAGGTTCAGGCTGGTACTGGCACGTGTTCTAGAACTTTCTTAATTATGTCACTATGACATATTTTGCTGGACTTTACCTTCGGCACGACGCGATGTCCAAAGACATGCGGAGCAAGCATCTTAACATCTTCCGGAGTGACATATTCACGACCTTCGAGAAATGCACACGCCTGGCTCGCCTTGACGAGCAGTTGGCTTCCGCGAGGGCTGACTCCGAGAACTACCGATGGATGATTTCTCGTGGCCGCAACAATCTGAACAATGTAATCGACGATTTTATCGTGAACAAATACTGTTCTTATCGCAGTCTGCATCTCCTCTATCTCTTTCGTCGTGAGAACAGGTTGAACAACGAAGGCTTTGTCTTTCATAGACTTCCGAACGATTTCCGCTTCTTGTGCCGGGTCCGGGTAGCCGAGCGATAGCGAGATCATGAAACGATCGAGCTGCGCTTCCGGAAGAGGGAATGTCCCGTGGTGCTCGATTGGGTTCTGCGTGGCGATCACGAAAAACAGACCGTTGATTTCGCGAGTGGTACCGTCGGTGGTGACCTGTCTTTCTTCCATCGCTTCCAACAAACTCGATTGTGTACGAGGTGTGGCCCGGTTGATTTCATCCATCAGCAGGATGTTGGTGAAAATCGGCCCAGGCAGGAAGTGAAAGGAGGCTTCGCGTTGATCGAAAATGTTGACGCCCGATATATCGGACGGCAATAAATCGGGTGTCGCTTGAATTCTCTTAAAATCGGCTTGAATAGAGCGTGCAAGGCTTTTCGCCAGAAGCGTCTTTCCTACACCAGGGACGTCTTCAAGGATGCAATGTCCGCCTGCCAAGACCGCTATGACTGCCAGCTTACAGGGTCTCACTTGTCCGACTAGAGCTTGTCCCATGTTATCAACAAGTAGCTTCGCCTTTGGCGCGAGCTGCAAAATCGCCGGGTTTGCCGCGGTCTGTGGTTTGGTCACAACAACCTCCGAATTACTGCTGTACTGGCTTTTCATACCCAAAGCCATTCTTGATTTAAACATAGTAGCGATGCTAATTGATAAATGGGGCTTCCCCAGAAAAATTCTAATGGACTATAATCAAATCTCAGAGTTCGTCGGTCGGGTAAAAAGCCATATGTCACAGAACACTCGCTTACTACTTATTGCGCTTGGCGTTATGGTCGTCTTCGGTATTTTTCTGCAATCTCTGATTGCAAGATCGTTGCAAGACAGCTTTGGTCAGCAAAACTCACTGCCCAAACTTCCTTCCGGCAATCCCGCCAAGGCTTTGCCCGGCATTCCGGCTGTACCGACCCAAGCCCAGCTTGACAAGGCACTTGCCGAGCAACAAAAGCAGAAAGCTCGTGAGGCGGCAGCTTCAAAGGGCAAGTAGTCTCAATTATCAGACCGACAATCGATCTGGATTGATTTCAAAGATCAATCCAGTGACTCTTCCTGGCTGATGGCAGCGGTCACAGACACATCCATGGCTCGCACTTGAACACCAGGACTCTGATCAAAATCTCCTAGCATGCCATCAATTGGAGATGAGAGACCCGCTGCAACAGCGACTGGCTCCTGCAATTCCGGGTTCTTAAGATGTTTTACAAAGACGTTGATCATACATGCCACCGGCAAAGAAACAATAATTCCCAGCATCCCATCGAGTCGAGCACCAATCATGATAGCGATGAAGATTATCACCGGGTGAAGACCAATGACGTTGCCGATGTATTTCGGCGCTACGATGTTGTCTTTGAGCCACTGCAGGATAGCGAACACCGCAACCACGATCAATAACTGCACGAATCGTGATGCCGGGACATGATCAATGCCGTGTACGAGGACCGCAAGGACTGTAGGAGCGAATCCGAGCGTCGGCCCGATGACCGGCACTACCTCCCACATTCCAAGTATGATGCCGAGTGCCAGAGCATATGGCACGCCGAGTGCCCAATAAACTGCCACCATAAAGGCACCAAACAAAAGCCCCAGCACGATCTGCCCTTTGAAAAAACTGTGCAAGGTTTTGTCAGTTTCCCGAACGAATGACATCATCCTTGACTTGAGCGTGTCAGGGAATACGTCGACGATCGCCCTGGACATTCGCCCGCCATCCAGCAAAAAATAGAAGGACAAAATCAAGACGCTCATCGCGTAGAAGAACCACGTCATCGTGGACATAGCAACATTGGTAACATGTTGCACAATCAGTCCGGCATCAGGCTTTGGCGCGGCGGCAGCGAAGTTGGCAAGCATATCGCTCGGCTTCATATAGATGTGGGCGTGATTCAATTTCACTTCCAATGGAGTGAGAATTTTTGTTGACCACTCCAGGAAAGTCGGGATTTGATCGAATGTCGATTGCACCAGGGATGATATCTGGTACACCAATATCGGTATCACGATAATGACACTAATTACGGTGACCACAGCACCGAAAGCATATACAGCGAGCACCGCAAAAATTCTTGATTTCGTGACGTGTTCGAGCCAATCAACAAGACTGACAACTGTATAACAGACGAAGATGGCAATAGACAAAATGCGCAAGATGTCCGAAAAAATTTGCGCGACCTGCACCGTCAGAAAGGCGATGAACAATCCAAGCGCAACCACTACCATACGCCGCTGGATGATGCCCAGGCGCGCAGACTCATCGCCATCATGAGGGGTATTGCTTTTCATGGACCGGACGCACCCTCCTCGTCGCGACAATCTTATCGGCTGTTCAATGCCTGTTTCAAGTATTCTATCCGCGACAGGACGGATCCATTCACATTTCCGTCAGGGGTGAGTTCTACAACTTTTTTGTATTCGAAAAGGGCGTCTTCACGCTTATCTTGCTGCATGCTTATATCGGCAAGTAATTGGTGATACCTCGGTTCATTAGGTTTCAGCAGCAGCGCCATCTTGATCTGCATCTCCGCTTCTGCAAACTGCGACTTGCGAGCCATCACTTCGGCCAGCCTGTAGCGAGATTCCACATCATTGGCATCCCGATCGATTGCACGATTGAAGATTTTTTCTGCTTCGTCGTACTTTTTCAGACCGCTTAGAATCAAGCCGAGATTGAAGTAGTAATCTGCCCGATCCGGCTTCAGCCTCAGCGCCGTTCGCGCTTCGCCTTCCGCTTCCTCTAATCGATTGAGATCCCTTAGAACAACGGCAAGATTGTTGTGATAAGCGCCGCCTTGCGGATAAAGCTCTATCGCTTTCTTGTAGAGGCTAACCGCCTCGTTAGGCTTGCCTTCAGATTGCATCTTGATAGCCTCGACATTTAGCGCCTTGGCCCTCTCCCTGACGTCAGGAGCCTGGGCCTCAGCACGAAAGCCGAAACCGATGATTGCGATTGACACTACCAGTACAGAATGTATTCGCCGACCCATAGGACTTGTGAACATTTCCTCCAGAATTTCATATACTGATTTCTTACCACATCGTCATGCCGACGGCGTCAAACTTGTGACGAGTCGGTAACAGGGCTCGTTTCACAACGCGGAAGGGACCAATAAAACTGCCTTCCGACTGATAAAATCGAGCTTGCCTTCCGGAGCCTCCGTCAAAGTCTTTGATACAACTAAAATTTTGGAAGGAAATATACAACGATCGTGGCTAAAGTTCAGGTAAAGCAGCGCACACTGGTAATAGCACTGATAGTCTCGCTTCTGCTCAACGCACTTGCGATCGTCGGTCTGTTCTTTCTATTGCACGCGCATCGACGCATCAAGGGCCTCAACGCGGAGAATCAGGCGCTCAAACAGTCGGTAATTTCGGCAAAAGCGACGACGCCCAATGGCGAACAGCCGGACCTTATTCAACGCCGAGATTTCGTCAGTCATCTCGATTCTAAGCCGGATGCCTACCTGCTTGTTCCACCTCGAGCGGTCGCACCGGGCGACAAATTCGTTCTCATAGTTTACTTTCACTGTATGGGAGGCGATGTCAACGAGCCTTTCATGTTACCGACATCGTCCTCAATCGCTCATCTGGTTGCCGCTGAGGGCAGGCAGTATGTGCTCGCATCACTGAGCTATCGCCAGAAGATTTCCTGGTGCAATGAGGCGGCATGCGCCGATGCCACCCAAAACATCCGCGAGCTGATGCAGGCCTATCCTTTTGAGAAGATTGTTCTGATGGGCACCTCGATGGGAGGTTCGGCGGTTTTGACCTACTCGGCATTGGCTCCCGACGACATAAAGAAGCTCATATCCGGGGTGGTCAGCGTCGAAGGCGCCGGAGATCTCGGGGAGCTGTATCGGACTACAGCATCTAATGATGTTCGCAGAGCGCTCACCGAGTCGTTTGGCGGAGTTCCTGAGACAAGCGCTCTTTACTCGAAACAGAGCATCAGCGCCAACATCGATAAAGTAAATCCGACAACGAAGTTCGCGATTGTCTCCGCCGCCAACGACACGATCGTTCCTACCGCTTTGCAAAAGCAGGTGGCAAAGGAGCTGGAAACCCAACACTTTTCGGTGAAGTTAATCGAGGCTCCTGGATCTCACGGGGTGCCATCTACGAAAATCTATCGGGAAGCGCTTCGTTTCGTTCTATAGCACGAAGATCGGTTTTCGAAAAACTGATAACATATGATTCAATCGTGTTTTAGAGCTTCCCCCTCACAGGTTGTATGCAAACGATTTCAGCTAATACCAGGCGCCGAAAGTGCGCGATAAAAACAGTTCTGACCGCCGTCGTACTCGTGGTAAGCACCATATGCGGTGACCTCGCCATACCTTACTCAGCCTCGGCCATGACTGAGCATTGGAAGACTGAAAAACGCGCAAAGTCTCAACGCCTATCCTCGACTGCACTCAATTTTCTAAATACTCGATTCAAAGGTAACAGCAAGCGCAGAGCGGTCAAACACGTCACTATCGCCTCGGGTCTTCTGAAGCAGGCACTGGAAGAGGATGAGACCGATCCACTGCCGCATTACCTTCTCGGTATATGCCTCAACATGGAAGGACACTACGAACAAGCCCTCGACCTGATGCGCAAAGCCTATAGTCTCAATCCGACAGAACATGAGGTCTTGTTGACCACCGCCTTCACACAGTATCTCAATGGTTACTACGACAAGGCAATCACGTTATGGGACAAGCTCGAGAAGGAGCGCTCGGACAGTAAACCGACAATCCATGCACTTCTCGGATTCGGCTATATGCGAACTGGAGACTTCGAGACGGCGTTGAAAGAGTTTCGCGAAGCCAAAGACATCGCGCCCAGATCCCAGCTCGCCTACCAGGGATGCGCAATTCTATATTATCTCGCAGGCGATCTCGCTCAATCGAAAAAGCAAGCGGAAGAGGCATTGCAGTTGGGTGACTATCCGAATCTGTGCTTGCTTCTCGCCCGAATTGCATACCTCGAAGGCAACGATGAGTCAGCATCGAACTGGATGAAAGCGTTCAAGAGACAGTCTGCCAGATACATTCCGCGTAGCATGGAGACAATTGGATTCTCCGCTCAGCATGATTTCCGTTATGACCCCTTTGAAATCGAAGTTTGCGATTCGCCGGAAGCGCTTCTGGCCAGAGCGATCAATGATAAGAAAAAGGAGAAGAGAAGAGCCGGGTATAGAAGACGCGGTAAGGTCGACGAGACTCTGTCCAAGACAAATCGGCTCGTCGCTGCCAATCCAGGCGATTTCGTCAGCCTTCATGAGACCGGGATGTTGCAACTTTCAGCCGGCAACTATCAAGCAGCAATAGAGTCACTCCAAGACGCTCTTAGGCGCTGTCCCAACTGTCGAGTCGACTTTATCTATATCGCTGAGGCATTCGCGAAAAGCAAGAACATAGACGATGCGAAAGCGGCATTGCAGTATTACAGAAAGCAATTCCCGAGGCAAACGTTAGCTCCCCAGTACGAGCAAATTGCCACCGCCCCCGGTACCAAACCTGCGCAACCGGCCGCGGCACGGACACAAACTGTCCCCGATAACAAGCCACCTTTACCCGGCGAAGGACCCCAGACAAAGGATGACAGTCAGGGACAGGTAAAGGATTTTCCTTTCTAAGAAAAGATGTATTAACCAGGCGTTCAATCCTATAATGACAAAGAATGGGCGATGAGTTAGTCTGTATGGCTGACTGCACTTTACTTCGCGCCCGCATACAAAGCGATTCGCCATGACTAATTCGACAGATTCAGAAGAAGATCTGATGTGGATTTCCGGATTCGGCCCCATCCCATTCGACATGTTGGATGTGGCGAAGCACGAACACGAGCTGAGAGTGTACTCGCTTTCCGAAGCTTCGACTAAGACGCTGAGAGATACACTCGCGTTCGCGGCACAGTTTTCGTCTGATGAGGTCTTCACGGCATATGCAGACATCACAAACGACGAAGCTTATTTCACTTTCGAAATAAGAGGAAACACCAGACCTCAAACACTATCTCTCAGATACATGGCAGACCGTTGGTCTGCGGTCGAGAGTCACGGCGCCAATTCGACATCCGCGCGAAAAGCAGGAGCATCGACCAAGACCAGGGTAAAAACAGTTTATCACGCATTTTTAGATGCAGATCTGGTTAGTAAAGTCTCAAATGAATTGAGAGTTACACCCGACGAAATCAGCCTGATTCGAATCAACTTCAAGGAACGAACATTCTCACTGGTAGCGCAATCTGACAAAGCAAATGCCCTTCCCGGCGAGTCGATCCAATCATCATTGATCCCCAGAGTAGAGAGCACCACGGACGCAACCATGACTCCAGCAGAGCAATCGCCTACAAATCCATCTGATGAAGCCAATTCCGACGGCTCAGCCAATCAAGAAAAACCTTCAACTGAAGCAAATGCCAACCAGAATATCGCTAAGTCCGAGGGGACTTCGTCAAAGCAGGAGCAAGCGGACGCAACCCCCAAAGTGGTGTCAAACAGCGATCCGTCTCAAGAGGTGACCGCCGATTTCACTCCAGATCTAATCGACGCAGCCGCCGGTTTTGCGTCTGCTAGTGCGGCTATGGCAAGTGAACCAATGGAGCCTGCGATCGAAGCGGAAAAGAAGGATTCAGAAGAACCTGAAGGAAGGGAGATCAAGACCTTCCAAAGTCATCCAGGGAAGGATGCACCGCAAAAGGTCGGCAGACCTGCACAATCATCAGAGAAGGTCTCTTTCGAGCCACCAAAGCAATCATCGGTCTCGTCCTCCGGCGCGGCGAAGTATGACACATACTCGAGGAGTGAAGTTGAGCGACTGATCAAGAAAAGCGCTGAGAACGTGACGACTACGGTGACATCGAAGATGAATGCTCACCAGAAGTCGTTGAAGGAAGGATTGAATAACCATGAGTTCGCTGTAAAACAATCTGTAGAGAAGCTCAAGCTGCAAGTAGAAGAAGCCACGAAAAAGCTGAACTCCGCGACCACGGATCTCAATTCGAAGTCGGAGGAGCACACAGATCAATTCAAGACATCTCTCAAAAAAGAGATGGATGAATTCAGATGTCAAATGAGCAAGAACATGTCTCCGACAATCAAAGCGCTTGAAGCAAAGCTCGAACAGCTCAACAACGATGCCAAAAAGAAAGTCGATGTAGCCCCGAAAAGCACCGGTCCATCCAGGGGACTTCTTATCGGAGTCATGCTAGCCGTAGGTCTTGCTGTGATCAACTTGATAGTCGGCTATTTCGCATTCGAGCGGATCTCGGCATTGGAGAAGGAGAATGCCAAGCTCATGACGAAGACCGGATCTCCTACGGTGACCGATGTGCCGATACCAGACCTGATGAAAGAACAGATGGACAAAGAAGCGGCAAATCCATAACGTCCGCTTTTGCGGCAAGCTCGATGCAGCGTCTAAGCCTGCTCTTGCTCTAGCCAGTATTCATTTCGGCGGGAGGAGGAGAGGTGCATACTGAGCGGTCTCCAAACCGATTACCGTCAGCTATATCGGCTTTGCTACCGTCAAGGATTATTGTTAAAACCGGAATCGAAGCTGACCCTATGTACCGGTCGGCTTACCTTTCCTCCAGCAGCTCCGGTAATGGAGCTTCTTCCAGGTACCTTCCTTTTTGACAAACATGTCAGTACAACGCGACACGAGCGTCTCCGGATTTTTACCGCCGATTGTCTTGACGCCCTCGAATGTAACCACGGCATGATCGCCTGTGACTTTTGCATAGGGGTGATTGATTGTATATGACAGAATCGGGCTACCTTGGTCGTGGGCTGAATTCCATCGCTTCTTGATGTCATCCATAACGGCATCTTTACCGACGATCAGCTTGTTGTTCTTCTCGTCGAAGGTGGTGATACCGTCATCAATGTAATTGGATAACTCGTTGAAATTACCTTCGGAATATAAATGCGAGATCGTCTTGAGGGTCTCAATCACTTGCTCCGACTCGGGGCACGCGGCGTGCGGGTGAAGGCATGCAACTTTCTTGAAGTGGGCATTCTTCGCCAACTCACATTGCGAGCCGGAGTCAGACGCCTTCTCCTTGTCTTCGCATTTGGCTTGCTCAGCCGATGCGCTATCGCAGTCAGCAGCCACAACAGGCAATGGAGATGCGGTCCATACGAACAGAGCTAATGTGAATCCGATGGATAAAGTGACGATTTCTTCCAGGATGCTCTGTGTTTTATGCATATCAATGTCCTCAAAGCCCGCTTTTCAGCTAGTCGGGAAGTCGCGTCCACTTCCAAAGAGCGGGCGACCCACTAATAATAGATGCCAATGTGCCGATTGTCACGCATTTTTCATCTTTCAGACCACTTGAATGTCAGTTCACACGTCGCAGCGCATCTTCGATATCTTTTATATTCTTGTCAGTATCACGCAAGTAGGAGTTAACGACATCCTGCTGCCTGCTGAGTTCTGACATCTGGCGCGCAATCGCATCGGAGCGTTCTTGTAGGTGTTGCCGCTGGTCTAAAAGCGCGTCGCGAGTCTTATTCAGATTATTGACTACCTCTGGATTGTAGGCGGCATGAACGTAAGCAGCTGACGAAAAAATCAAGACCAACAATGTGAAAAGCAAAAGCCGTACATATTTTTTGGCTTCCACGAACTTCTCCTTCCAAACAAACCAAGGTTGTCAACAACATAATAGGGCTGGTCTCGGATGCGATCAAGTAGAGGTTAAAATGTCCCTTCAAGTATTTACAGAATACAGAACTATTTTGCTGTCTTCCACAAAATGCTGCAAGATGTCGACATTGACGTCTCGTCTCATCTGACTTGCCTCCACAACACCTACGGACAGTACTCGTGAAAAGCACCAAAACATCTACTAAAAAGGATTCCAAAACCGGACTCTCGGACATATATATTGAGCGAGCGATTGATCTGGCAATTAGTGAGGATCTAGGACTCGACAACGAGGGAGATCTGACCTCAGACTCGATTATCAAAGACAGCTGTCGAGCACGCGCTGTCGTAGTGTTAAAAGAACCGGCAATAGTTGCCGGACTGGATATTTTCACACTGGTGATGGAGCGCTTCTCCGCTGACATTGAAGTCAATTTGCTCTATCCGGAAGGAACAGCTTTTCCGGACCGCCCTACAACCCAGCTCCCTAAAGAGATTATTCAGCTGGAAGGACCGACAGCTCCCATTTTGAAAGGGGAGAGACTGGCGTTAAACCTCCTGCAGAGAATGTCAGGCATCGCCACGATGACCGGACAGTTTGTTCACAAGGCAACACCATTCGGCATCTCTATATTGGACACCAGGAAAACTACTCCGTGTTTGAGGGTCTTCGAAAAGTATGCGGTCCGGTCGGCAGGCGGCACGAATCATCGAATGGGATTATTTGATTGCATCCTGATAAAGGAGAACCACATTCGAGCGGCCGGCAGCATCACAAGCGCCATCAAAGCTGTGCGCAAAGAACACAAGAAAAAACCAATCGAGGTTGAGGTCACCAATTTCGAAGAGATAACCGAAGCCCTGGAAAACAAAGCGGAGAAGCTGCTTCTTGACAATATGACACCGGACATGGTGCGCGAAGCCGTGGAGCTGATCAGCGGGAAAAGCAAAATCGAAGTATCCGGCGGCATCAACCTGAGCAACCTCGAAGGTTACCTTATCAAGGGAGTCGACTACATATCGGTTGGTGCTCTCACGCATTCCGTGCGAGCAATCGATTTGAGTCTCCTGGTTGTCGAGATAACTCAGATCTAACCCTTGTCATTCTAAAACCGCCTGCTGAGCCAATCAAGAGTTACGCGACTGAGCGGCGACCGAAAATGAGTTATTAAGAAAACGCCTGTTCATCAGCGTTGGCAAGAAGCTAAATCTACTTAAGAATGACATCCTCTCGTTCTGTGGTAATGCACATAACCCGCTATTCATCAGCGTTACCGCAGAGAGGAACCGGCATATTCGATCTGAATACGACATGTTCTCATTTAGTACCGAAGGGTATACACTTATAGTGTCTTCAGGTTCTCTTTATCTTTCTGTAAATCTCACCTGCGAGCTTCTGTTTGCGGGATGAGTGCGGTTCGGCACACAGTTTTCGGAGCACACGAAAATGCACGACACCACAAGAGTCTTTATAGCTGAGCAAGACCAACCAGCTTTGATCATGTTGAGTCTTTATCTCGACCAGTTCGACGATATCGAAGTTGTCGGATGCGCTGTTGCTCGACCGGAGCTGGAAGAGCAGATTCGTCGCACCAAGCCGGATGTCGTGATCTACAATCTGCCATCCACGAGCGACGCACTTCCGTCCCTCATCAGTCAATTGAAATCGAGACAATCCTGTCCTGCTCTGGTTTGCATCAGAGAAGGCAACTTCCTTCCTCTGGAAGGCACTTTTAGACAAACACCGGAAGCGCTGCTTCCTTCATTCACCACAGCTGACAAGCTTATCGAGACAATCCGACGCTCCGGCACAAAGTATCGCAGCGTCGTGACGGAACAACCGATCGCCCTTCCGAAAGCCGGCTAATTTCACTTGTTTTGGATCGAATGGTGCTGTCCTGGCCGCTAGCGGCCGGGACAGTTTTTTTGTGACCATAAGTTCAAAAGAAAGCTCGATCGGTTATAACAAAATGCGAGAGAGCATCGGAATACTCCGAAACTACTTGCGGACCTGCGGGTATAACGAATCTCAAGTGCTCAACCGGGACGGTCAAACAAATTGATTACCTCGACCATGGCTTTATGTCTCTCCTTGACAGGCCTGTGCTGCGGACTGTTAATCGCTAGATCTAATCTGAGAAAGGCGCTCAACAGAGGCGACCGACACATCAATGGGGCGACGAACTTGCCTTCCGTGCTCCTGGCACCGGACGAGTCGTCGTCGGGGTTAGCCACCATATATAGCACCACCAATGAGTCTTCTGCGCTACGTCCGGCGGAAATAGCATACTTGGTCAGGTGCGGCGATACGACTCACGCACTAATTGTGGTGGCAGTCGATCTGATTCAGCGGGCACTAAAAAGCAAACCAGATACGACTTTTATTGACGGTTTAGCTGATTACGAGAAAAACATGTGGAAGGTCGTCAAAACATCACTAACTGATTGGGCAAAACAAAAAGCACATGAAAAAATCGTCGGCGGGGCGAAAAATCCAGTACAGCTGATCCGCCGACTGGCTTTTCTGTTCAACTTCGTCAAAGACTCTCTGAGGACAGTGGTAACTGATGCAGTAGCAGATCCACGGAAACTCAAAAGGTACTTTTCACCTAACGGTGTGCTTCGGATACTGGCAGATTTCACTAGCGCAGGTTACAAGCAAGCTTTTCAAGACGAGCTTCGTAACAGCCTTCTCAGACGAGGTCTTCTGGTTGAAACAGTAACAAGACATCGCATTGGGCGCAGATTTTTTGTAATTGGAATATTCGGAGTGGTGGCGACTGCAGTGGCATCTGGAGTCTTTCTTCCGAATGTCTATGTAGCATTCTTGGCTTGGTTCGCCAGTCTTATCGCAGGTTCGGCCGGGCGCGTGATCTTGTCGCTCAGCCATATGATACCACTCTACGAAGAACTAGCCGTGGTGGCAGAACAGGTTAAGCGCCAAAGTGCTCGACTCTCCTTCGTCAGGTTATTACTGCGATCGGTCAAGGCAATTCTCTGGGTTGCGCTGATCTTTGTCATTGTCAACGCATGCGGTCTCGGACTTCTTTTCATAAAGCTTATCTACCCCTCCTTAGGTATGCAGGAGGTCGTGGCGATGATCGCATTGACAGTAACTCATTTTGCGATCGCCGACTTCGTATTCAACGGAATTCGTCTCAACTTTCAGGAATGCCCGTCACCCGAAGCCGAACAAAAGCTCGAAGTGGTTCGCAAAGATCTCGCCGACATGAGTCCTCTGGACACCTTTTCCAAACTACTCTCCAACAGCGACTATGACCCGAAATTTTCAAAACTACTGGCTCTGTACGGAGTGGAAACACTGTTAATTCTGTTCTGAGCCCCCAATTCCACGAACGGCGCGGCAGATTTAATCCAGTGCATTCTTTTAGGGGCACCTTTATCGGAAGCTGTTAGAGAAATTACACGTATGTGGCAAGAAGTCTATAAGTATTTACCGTGGTACTAACTCTGAGTCCACGGTACGGTCTTGTCTTGGAAGCGATAATGTCCAAAGGTCTCGAACACGAATTTGCTGGAATTGTGACCGGCGCCTCTACAGGCATCGGCAGAGGTCTGGCCGTGAAGCTAGCCGCCGAGCACAAGGCCAGACTGGTCATCAACGCACGCAGTCAGTCGACCTTAGCCGAAACCGCCGCGCTGGTAGAGGCCAAGGGCGGAAAGTGCATTCCGGTCGTGGGCGACATAGCGGATCCGGACATTCGTCGACAGATGGTGGAAAGTTGTGTCACTAGCTTCGGCGGAGTCAGTCTGCTAGTCAACAATGCTGGTCTCGCGCGTCCCGGCAGGATCTCGAATCTCACTACCGATATCTGGCGCCAGGTTTTCGAAGTCAATTTTTTTGCCTGTCTCGACAGCATCTATCAGGTTTTTCCCCATTTTGTAAAACAGGGTCATGGCAAGATTGTGAATATTTCCTCTGTTGCAGGAAAGATCGCATTTCCAGGGAGCGTTTGTTATTCATCCAGCAAATTCGCATTGACCGCCATGTCCAACGGTATGGCAGCCGAGTTTGCCGGGCAAAACATTGACGTGTTGACAGTCTGTCCAGGATGGGTGAGGACCGAATTTTTTGAAAAGAACGACGTTATCGACGCCAAGAACCCGACCCTCATTGCCCAGGAGAAAAGTGCTAGAGGGTGGTTAATGAAGAACATTCTGTCGATTTCGACTGACCAGGCGGTCGATCAAATCGAAAAAGCGCTGATGAATGGAGGCAGTCATGAGCTGATTATGACCGCGCCGGGTAAGTTGATTGAGAGACTCCAGGGAGTGGCTCCCGGATTAGTTCGTGCCCTGAACCGTCGAATTCCGATAGAAGCACTAGATAGCAGCCGCAGATGATAGGAGGGAAATTTAACTAGATGAGCTCTGAACTCTCGCCCAAACCTGAATTCGATATGGACGACTTTCTCGAAAAGCTCGCTGGATATCGCTATGACCTACGAAAAGAACGCCAGGTCAAACAGAAAGTCAAAGCAGCCATGTCGACTCTAGGCGCCGCAGTAGTGCATCTCTGCCAGATCGTCGGCGAGCAGGAGGATGATCTTCCCGGCAAACAGCCGTTATTGAGCGCCGACCTCCTCGATGATGCGGTTTTGATCAAATCTGGCAAGCGGCATCTCACATTCATGACGCTCTACGGGGTCGGCAACGACCGTGAGTTGCATGGCGGGCGTGACGAGCGCTGCGGTCACATTGGAGCATATGCCCACCTGTCCGATCAGGATGCGGCGCCACTGGCCTCACGTTTAATGATCTATGGCAACGGAGACGTGTGCGATCAAGCCAAAACCTGGAATCTAACAACAGGAATACAAGGTTTTATGCCTTATCTAACAGATGTTTTGAGCAAATACATTTTTCAAATGGACCTGTACTGGCAGCCCACTGATAAGCTACCCAAGCCATTTTCCAGAGCCCAAGTGGTCGAGGGTCAGATGTATATCGACGAGCTTCGCCGTTGGGCGGTCTCATTCAAAGTCGATCAACACGGTGACGATAAAGACAAGACTTGACGCAAGTTCCAATAGTGAGAATCCCAGATTTGATGTAACCGGTTCCATGTGGCTGGCAATTCTCTTCCTAACTATAATGCGAATAGCCTCCTTTTTTGAGTAACGCGTCGTGGCAGAATTAGAACTGACTATTCCGTTGAAGAGCACCACCTGTAAGATCGGCATGGGCGTCATGGCCACTTTGATGCCGCTCTGGGCTATAGCCATACCATTTTGCCTCGGGCTATCGCTGAGCATGGTGCTCCGCGATGCGAGCAAAATGACGCCAATGGTAGCTATTTGCGTGTTCAGCATATTGATCATCATTCCAGCGATAGCTGTCGTGCTGGCGGCGATCTTCGAGGACGACGTGCTCCTGGTCAGTAAAGAAGGGATCGCCTTTCCTCTGCGGATGCTTCATCGCTTAGGATTTCGGCGGGCGAGACACTGGTCCGATCTAGCTTCTGCGACTGTCCAACTAAGTCATGACTCTGGGCAGCAGCCGAAAGGCATGATCAATTTGTTCTTCCGGTCCGGCGGATCGGTCAGCATCAAAATAGACAAACTCTCGCCTAGTGATCTTGAACAAATGCTTCTTGCAGTCGAAATCTGGGGCAATAATTGCGAACGCTCGCCGGAGCTGATTCAATTTCACAATCAATTCCAGAACGACAATCGCGGCGTCGAGAGTCTTAGCTACACTCAGATGTGGGAGGAAGAGCTGAGCAGAAGATTCGCAAGTACGTCCTTCGTGCCGCTAGAGCCCGGGCATTCCTTGAAGAAAGGAGCGCTTAAGGTGGTGCGGCAGCTGGCATTCGGAGGATTGTCAGCAATCTATTTGGCGCAAGAAGACAAGAAAGGGGTTGTCGTGCTCAAGGAAGCGGTCATCCCAGCCAATGCCGATGAAGACTCCCGCAATAAAGCGTTAGAGCTATTCGAACGCGAAGCGAAATTTCTGGTTAAACTCGACCACCCGCAGATTTCGAGAGTTTACGATCACTTTCAAGAGGACGGGCGCAACTACCTGCTCATGGACTACATCCGTGGACAGGACCTGCGTCAGCTGGTGAAGCAAAATGGCGCTCAGAGCGAGGAGAAAGTAGTGGAGTGGGGTCTTCAGATCGCCGACATAATTCACTACTTGCATGGGCAGGAGCCACCAATCATTCATCGCGACCTCACACCGGACAATCTCGTGCTCGACAACGACGGTAAAGTCGTACTTATCGATTTCGGTGCCGCCAATGAGTTCGTCGGCACAGCGACCGGCACGCTCGTTGGAAAGCAAGCATATATTTCACCAGAACAGCTTCGAGGGAAAGCATCCACATCAAGCGATATCTATGCCCTGGGTGGAACCCTTCATTTCTTGCTCACCGGATCCGACCCGGACGCTTTGAGTTCTTCGCGACCGAAACAATCAAACGCGCAAGTATCGGACCCGGTCGATGATCTGGTCAGTCAATGTACGCGAATGGAGGAGAAGGACAGACCGCCATCCGCACACGAGATAAAGGAGACTCTAGCTAAACTGCATAATAGGAACAAGAAGGAAGCAGCCACGACCTGATCGTTTGACGTTGATGCAACCAACAGTGTGATGACCAATGAGAAGTGAAATCGTAAGATACGCAGTAAATCCGAGAGTTACAGACGAACTTGTCACCGTCGGCGATGCCTTTCTAATCGCCTACCGACCGTTTCACAATACCGAAAAGTGGGTTGAACACCGCTTCAATGAATGGAACACCTGGAAAGCCTGGGTGGCATTTGTGATGGTGCTTCTCTTTTTCTGGTTGGGTGGACCCGCAAAGGTGCTGGAGTTTCTAAACGCGTTCACTGGAGCTACCGGTCCTTCAGGCGGCGTACCCTTCATTCCGGATACGGGCAGCATAGCACCCGGACTCATTTCAACAACGACGACTCAACTTCTCCCGGTGGCCGCTACCGGCTTCACGAGCGCAAAGGTGGTGGAATGGTTCGCCATCCTCGCCGTAACAGGCGTGGGATCAGCAATCGCACTGATAGCTCGCAAACCGACTCACCTCCTCCTCGATCAAAAAGGAATAGCCTGGGAGTGGAGAAGATCCATGATGCAGGTTGGCTCGAAACTGCTATGGAAGGAAATAACTCACATTGGTCTCACCTGGCCAAAAGATAGAACTTCTCCACAAGATTGTCTGCTCACGTTTTCCACCGCTGCCAATCCATCGGCAATGCAAATCAAACTTGGCGGCATCGCCACAACCGACGAGCGCGAGAAGTTCTTATCGTGCATCGAGAATTGGGCACCACATGTTTCTAAAGACGCTGAGATCTATGATGTCTTGACGCCACCGCCCGACCACAGCTATACCGAGCTATGGCTTCAAGCGCTTTCTGCGCCACCAAAACGAGAGCGACTCACACCGCTAAGCTTCGGCGCGCAGTTGGGTGCAGGGACCTACAAGATAGTCGAGCAGCTCGGCGTTGGAGGACAGGGCACAGCTTACCTTTCCACGACCGAGGACGGCTCGAAAGTAGTTCTCAAAGAGTTCATTTTGCCTGTATACGTGGATATTAATGTTCGCAGACAGGCGCTAGAACGTATGCAAAACGAAGTACAGATGCTCAAGAAGCTTGACAACGACCGCATAGTCAAACTCAAAGATTTCTTCATCGAAGATCATCGCGGCTATCTCGTTCTCGAACTTATCGACGGCGATTCGCTTAGAACCATAGTCAATCGTGATGGACAGATGAGCGAGACCACTGCTATCGCACTAATGCAGCAAATGTGCCACATGCTGGAATATCTGCACAGCTTGTCACCACCAGTAGTGCACCGTGATTTTACGCCAGACAATTTGATACTAGGCAGCGATGGTGTACTGAAGCTCGTCGACTTCAATGTGGCTCAGCAAAAGGATGTTACCTCGACCGGCACGGTTGTTGGGAAACACGCCTATATTCCACCTGAGCAATTCCGCGGCAAACCTACCTGGCAAAGCGATATCTACGCGATGGGTGCTTCAGTTTACTTCCTTCTGATTGGAAAAGATCCGGTGCCGATTAGCTCCTCGCACCCCAAAGAAGACCGCGCCGATATCAGTAACGGTCTGGACATCATAGTCTCCCGCGCCACCAACCTCGATACCGAGGTTCGATTCCAATCAGCGGCAGAGATTAGAGAAGAGCTCACTTACTTGACCGGTGCACCACGCGCGTGAAAATTCCAAAGTCATTCATTTTGTCGATATCCGTCGCACTGGTATGCGCCGTTGGAGCTGGCACCAAAGCGACTGCCCAGCCGGCACGAAGCACAACAACTGCGAATCAGAGCACGTCGTCAAGCTACCAGAATTGGTATCCGTCCTCAATTACGCTACCGGATGGCATCCAGTATCACTGTCGGTTGCGTCCGCTTCCAGCAGCACTACCGGGGATACCAGAGGCGGATCGTGCATACATCAATCATACCTATGCAATGATTCTCAAATGCACGCAAGCGAAGACCATCCTCTATTCAAAACTTCAGTCACCCAATGCTCGAAGCTCATATTCGCGCTACTATTCCGACTCCTTCTCTGCACTGGAAAGGATTAGAAAAGAACCTACACCGGCTGGACTGGAAGGTTTTCGCAATCGCGTAGTCAAAGCAATCATTCTTCAAATGACGTTTTTCGACAAAGCAACCAAAGCAGCTGAGGCAAGAAAGAGCTTTCAGGAAATCATTCAGATCACTGAGGGACGACAGGCGTCCGGCGAACTAATGGCTGCATGGAGCGATATGAGCAGGCGCTATCCGCAATGGGGAGCCGAAACCAAAGATAGTATCTATCACCACCTCTGCGCGCTCGATCTGTTTTAGCCAATAGATAGATAGATAGATAGATAGATAGATAGATAGATAGATAGATAGATAGATAGATAGATAGGCTGAACGTGACTGAGCAACTTTTCCTTGATTCCTATCGTCCGTGCGAAGCGCAGCCAAACAATTGAATATTGAAGCAGCGAAAATCGAAAACTTGTTTTTTGGAAAACGTAGAAGAGAATCGGCAACTCGATAGTATTGAGCAAAGTTTTCAGCTTGTGAGGCTCTCAAGTTTCTAGCCAGATTCAATCAAGCGCCAGATCATCTTGATCTATTATGGAATCTATTCGTCGCTCGAGTGACTGAGCATCGGACTCGCGATCTGTTTCGCGCAACAACTCCGCATAGCGTCCCAGACATGTGATTACATGATGATGTGAAGGTCCAAGAGCATCTTCAAAGATCTCAATCGCCCTCAAATAAAGCGACTCCGCCCGAACGTAGGTGCCGTGCTTGTGGTACAAGGTCGCGAGTGCAGCAAGGCTCTCTGCAACCTTCGGGTGATCGGGACTGAGCAATTTCTCCCGAATCCCTAACACGCGGCGAAGCAGTGGCTCCGCTTTGTCGTATTCCTTTTCGTCGGTAAAAAGGTCTGCCAAACAACATATTGTAGTCGCCACTTCAGGATGTTCGCGCCCATAATAAGATTCCTGGGTGTGCAGCACTTGCCTAAAGACATGTTCTGCGTCGATTTTTCGACCATGTTCAGCATATAGCTTTCCTAGATTAAACTGAATCTCGGCAACTTCCAGGTGATCGTCGCCTACAAATCTTTGCCGGATCTCATAGGCCCGCTTGTACAGAAACTCCGCCCGGTCCATACTTCCGAGAATTCTGTAGAGCTCAGCCAGGTTGTTCATCGCCGTAGCGAGGGAAGGATGCTCGAAGCCGAGCGCCTTTTCCTGTATGGTCAGCGCCTGACGGAAAAGTGGTTCTGCTTCGGCGAGGCGAGCCTGTGCGAGGTAGACCATCGCCAGGTTGTTCATCGCCGAGCCAACGTCCGGGTGGTCCACGGAAAGCGCCTTGTTGCGTATATCGAGAGCCCGCTGCATGAAGCCTTCGGCCTCTGCGAACCGACTCTCATGATAAAGCAGGAGCCCTATGGAAGTCAGGTACTCGGCAAGTTCAGGATTTTCTGCGCCCAGCGATGATTCTAATTGCGGCAAGAGCGACAGCAGGGCATCTATGTTTTCGTTCATTGAGTTGCAGCAAACTTTCGACCCATTTCGAGCTTATCACGAACCGGTCAACCAGATTTGGCAGCCGTCGGTGGTACGCCCCAAAGCGTCGCGCATATCATGATTTCCGACAAAAACATCGGGTCGAGCGTGTGCCCGACCCGATTACTGGTTAATCCTTCGACTACAAAAATTTATTCGCTTGCTTCTTTTTTGGATTCGGCAGCTCTGTCAATGGCAGCCATCGGATTAAGCACTTCGATCACGTCGGTGGTGACATCAATGCCTTTATCGAGCACTTCTTTGCCGCCGGCGTACACAGAGTTAGCGTCGACAACGAGATCGAGCCCTTTCTTTTTAGCTACAGTGTTGGCAGCCTGCACCAAACGCTGGGTATCTTGAAGAGTGGCTGACTGTACGAGCTGTGCAAGAGCCTGTTGTTTTGCTGCCAGTTCTGTTTGAACTTGCTTGACGATGTCTTTGAGCTCGGCTTCAGTCTTCTTGTCACCGCGAGCTTTTTCGATAGCTTTCTGACCGGTCTCGATATCGCGACGCAGTTGACCTTCGGCCTGATTCTTCAAACTCTCCGCATCGCCGGCTGGAGTCTTGGCTTTGACGACGATCAAATTGAAGTAGCCAATTTTGACGGTGGCAGGCGAAGCCGCTTTTTGCGCGAACGCAGGAGCGCTAAAAACAGCTGACACAAGCAATGCCAGCGCGATTGAAAGATTAGAAGTACGTTGCATGGAGTCCTCCACCATCGAATGAAAAATAGTTGCACGAGTGCAATGATTATATGAAGAGCGCCGCCGGCGGGGCAATTACCGTGCTTCGGAAATCGTAACAAAATCCATACAGGTGTGTTGACTTTCGTAACGCGCCGATCGCAACGTATCAAAGCCGCCTGAATAGGCGAAACTCTTGCAAACCCTTATTGACCAGCCATTCTTAGCACCACCTGTAGTGCTCAAACCTGTGGCGGCAGAGCCGCTTGAATAGTGCATACACTCGCTCGAGCTATCGCAAATCGCCCTCCAGCTTATAGACGTATAATTTCTGTCGATCTAGCTACAACGCTTAGACTGAGCCGTTTTCCAATAAATTTCATCAAAATTAGCCAGGATTTAGAAGAGCACGAAAATTCGAATTACGATGCGAATACGGTCAGCGCAAACGGCGAAGAAGCAGTACTCATAACGAGGTAGAAGATCTTCCTAACGCTTTTAAGGGCATGAACGAACGAGTTGCGACGACGGAGATTTTGAATTGTTCCCGCGGTATCGAGTTTCTCTCCGTCCTTATCTCCCGCTCTCACCTTCCATCGTGGCTGCGCCCGTCGCATCCACGGATGGGATTCACACCAGTTTGGTTGCATGTTCCAAGGCTGCCATTGGAATCAGATGTTGCGCACATTCAACACCAATAAACTTGGCTCGTGAAATTTCGTTGGTCTCGGATCAAGTAGGCCATTCACAGATTCTTGAATCCGAAACTATTTCACATTTACGAATTCATATTCTTCCAATTTTTTGCGATCTAATTTCGCTAAGTCTGGGTGTCCCAGTTTTTCATACAACTCCGCGCGCCGTTGATACAAGGCTCCAACCTGCGCGGTTATCTCTATAGCCTTCGTGTAATCATCTACCGCTTCCCTGAGGCGGCCAAGCTGCTCTTCAGCTTCAGCGCGCGTTTCAAAAACCCTGAAATTCTTCCTGTCCAACGGAATTACGAAGTCAGACTCCTCAATAACCTGGCTGTATTTCTTCAATCGAAGAAACTCACTCATGCGTGCCCGGCGTGCACCAAGATGATTTGGAACTCGTTTGAAGACGCGCTCGTAGTCTTTCAGTGCGAGATCGCTCGAATCCAATTGGCTGTATGCCTTTCCTCTCAACAGCAAGGCTTCCACATGATGTGGACGATGTTCGAGAAAAACAGAAAGTTGCTCCACCACTTCTCTAAACATTTTTTTCTCGAACAAGATTTCGGCAATGACAAATCGTGGACCTATGGCCGCTGAGTCTAATGCCAGGGCCTCGCGAGCATCTGCCAATGCTCGATCGATTCTCAATAGATCTTTGTACAAGCCAGCTCTTTCGAAATGGGCGGCATAAGAGAACGGATCTAATTTTATGGCCCGAGTAAGATCGATAAGAGCCTCGGTTGTCTTCTTCTGCTTTCTGTAACAAGACGCCCGATCGACAAGCAACGTGGCATCATCTGGTGCTGCCTTTATGAGGACGGTCAATTCCGATATTGCTTTCTGATAAGAGCCTGAAGCCTCGAGCAGTTTGATGGATAGTAGATTTTTGACCGAGGCTGGTTGGAGCTGCTCCGATTTCTCAGCGCTGAGAAGCGCAGCTTGCGGCTTGCCAAGCTTACTTAGACAGAGACCACGCATTCTGTGCAGTGGCGCAGACTCCGGATTTCTCGCGATTGCGGCATCAACTTCGACAAGACCTTTATCCGCGTGCCCCTGATTAATCATCAAGTCGACTATATGGTAGGAACAGTCAACATCATCAGCCCCTAGCTCCCGACCTTTCTTGAGGATAGCGATTGTTTCTTCAAGAGGCCGATGCAATTGCTTATATGCTTTGCCCTTGACCTGGTAAGCCGCACCGCATTTGTTGTCTAGACTGAGAGCGTTTTCAATAGGTGATAGCGCCTCGAGCGGTTTTCTCATATGAACCAGGCAGCTTCCCTTGATTATGTAAGCATGGAGCGCCTTGGGATCAGCCCTGATTGTCCGGTCGCAGACAGCGACGATCTCTGGATCTTCGCGATTGGTCCGCCATTTAAATATCGCGTACTCGAGCAAGAGACTTGCATCATTAGGCAGCGCTCGGATTGCTCTCAAAAATTCGGAGTTAGCTTTTCCAGGTCGCTGAAGTCTGTTGTAAGCGTAGACTCTTTGAAGACAAATCTCTTTTGGAGAACATTGGTGCTTCTCACTATTTTTCATCACCTCAAGCGCCTGGTCGTACTTGCCCATGGCGTTATAAATGATTGCCTTATGCGCTATCGCATCTCCGCGGCTTGTTGGTGCAACAGCAATCCTCCGGTCTATAAGTTTAAGAGCCTCGTCAAAGTTGCCAATTTTGAAATTTGAAGTGTGTGCAAGATAGAGTCCATCTTGACTCCTGGGATTCAAGGATAAAACTTTCTGGGCGTCTTTGAGTGACCCCTTATAGTCTTGCTTTTGGAACTTCGAATATCCTCTTAGATAAATAGCCCTCTCGTGATCCGGAACCAATGCAAGTACTTTCTCTACTTGAAGAACTACATCGTCGAATTTACCCTGGCGCTCCATAAGCTCAGCCAGCATCATTCGTGCATCAACGTCTTTTGGTACTAAGCGCAGTGCGCCGGTAAGGTATTCCATCTCTTTTGAGGCAACGCCAGTAGTTTCACAAAGCGATGCACTCAAAAGGTATGACTGAGCTCGCTTCGGATCAAGGGAGATCGCGCGATCACAATCGCGAATCATAGCTTTCGTGTCTTTCGTCATCGAATAACAAGATGCGCGCTCTAGATAACCGGAAAAGTCTTTCGGAGCAGACTGGATTGCAGCATTCACTTCAAGAAGAGCCGCCTTCGGTCTTTTACTCTGTCTGGAGATAAAGGATTTAATCATATGATCATGAAAATTTGCGGCACCTCTAATTTTCACTGATTGATCCGCGCAATCGAGCGCTTCGTCATATTGATGCAACCCAAATAGGGCATGAGATTTGAGGAACAATGCACGAGATCTGTTCGGCGACGAACGGTTCTTAAGGACGAAATCCTCATCCGCCAGCGCTTCCTTCGAACGCCCGGTCAGGACATACACCTCACCGCGAAGCAAATGAGTGCCTTCATCGGACGGTGCGATCTCTAGAGCCCGATTATAGTCTGCGAGAGCTTCCGGCATCTTGCCAAGTCGTGCAAGGGCATTGCCACGCGTTCGATACGCCCGAGCATTGACATTATTGTGCGCGACAAACTTGTCCAGAATCGCTATAGCTTCGCTGTGTTTGCCATGATCGGTAAGTTGCTGCCATTTGTCGAGCATATCATCCGTAGCTTCGCTCCGAACCGCAGGGCAAACAGAAATACACGTAATTGCAATCGCGAGAGCCGACAAACAACGAACCCAATTGGCAAGCCCGCTATTACATCTAGCCCTACAATTGACCAATTATTTGTCGCGCTCCGCTAGATCAATGTTGGCTTGTGCTGCCGCCAGTCTGGCTACCGGTACTCTGAATGGAGAACAACTCACGTAGTTGAGTCCGAGTTGGTGCGCAAATGCGATCGAACTGGGTTCTCCCCCGTGCTCGCCGCAAATACCGAGCTTCAGATCCGGTCGTGTCTGAAGTCCATACTCTACCGCCATCTTCATGAGCTTACCGACACCAGATGTGTCCAGCACTTCGAATGGGTTGTGCTTCAAAATCGCTTCCTTGTCGGCACCACGGACAATACCATCTAAATACTTCTGCAAGAATTTACCTTCAGCATCATCGCGGCTGTATCCGAAGGTCATCTGCGTCAGGTCATTCGTCCCAAAACTGAAGAACTCCGCATGCTGTGCGATCTCATCCGCTGTGACGCAGGCTCTAGGAATCTCGATCATTGTCCCGAACTTATACTCAACTTTGACGCCAGCTTTATTCATTATAGTTTGAGCGACAGATTCGAGCTGCTCTCGCACGACTTTCAATTCATTGGCATGGCCTATCAAAGGAATCATTATTTCAGGTAGTACCTTAACGCCTTCCTTCTGGACGGCAATAGCAGCCTCGAAGATTGCGCTGACCTGCATATCATTGATTTCGGGGTACATGAGCCCGAGACGGCAGCCACGCAATCCCATCATGGGGTTGGACTCGTGCAGGTCATGTACTGTTTTCAAAAGAGCTTCCTTACGGCGAAGTTCGATACTGGTATCGCCCCTAGCCTTCATGGTGGCAATTTCTTCAATTAACCCCTCCGGCTTGGGGAGGAACTCATGCAGCGGTGGATCAAGCAATCTAATCGTCACCGGCAGCCCATCCATAGCCTTGAAGATTCCGATGAAATCTTCACGTTGCATGGGAAGAAGTTTAGCAAGCGCTTCTTTGCGATCATCAACGGAGCCCGCCATGATCATTTGCTGCACGATCGGAAGACGTTCCTGACTCATGAACATATGCTCGGTTCTGCATAATCCGATGCCTTCCGCACCGAACTCACGAGCCAATCTGGCGTCCTGCGGGGTGTCGGCGTTGGTCCTGATTCTGAGCCGTCTGGTTTCATCGGCCCATCCAAGCAAGACTTTGAACTCGGGCGAGAAATCAGGATCTTGCGTGGCAATCTCCCCGGCGAAAATTTCACCGGTCGAACCGTCTATCGATATAACATCGAATTTCTTGAACGTGTGCGATCCAGCAGTGAACTGCTCTTTAGCAAGGTCGATTCTGAGCGCTTCGCAACCTGCCACACAGGGCTTGCCCATCCCACGAGCGACGACGGCAGCGTGGCTCGTCATTCCTCCTCGGCTTGTCACAACACCTTGGGATGGCACAATTCCGTGGATATCGTCAGGGCATGTCTCAATTCTTACGAGAACAACCTTTTGTCCTTTTCCTGAAAGGCTCTCAGCTTCGGATGGATCAAAAACGACCTTACCGATCGCAGCCCCAGGAGAGGCATTGAGCCCCGTAGCAATGTGACGGTATTCTCTCTTGGCTTTCTCTTTGTCTTCGCTCTTGAAGCTGGGAAGAAGCATTTGATTGAGCTGCGTAGGCTCGACTCTACCCAGGGCCTCGGCTTTTGTGAGAATACCTTCCTGACAAAGATCGACGGCAATTTTCACAGCCGCCTGTGCCGTCCGCTTTCCGGTGCGGGTCTGCAGCAGGAACAGCTTGCCCTGTTCAATCGTGAACTCGATGTCTTGCATATCGCGATAGTGCTTCTCAAGCCTGTTGACAGTGGTGAGAAGCTCAGTGAAAACATCTTCTAGTTCTTCTTTCATATGCGAGATTTTCTTAGGTGTTCTGACACCTGCCACCACATCTTCGCCCTGAGCATTGACCAGATACTCGCCATACAAGACTTTCTCTCCGGTGCTAGGGTTGCGCGTGAAGCAGACACCGGTACCGGACTGATCGTCGATGTTACCAAACACCATCGACTGAATGTTGACGGCGGTCCCGAGGTTGTTATCAATTTTGTGGAGTTTTCTGTAATAAACAGCGCGAGCATTATTCCAAGACTTGAATACCGCTTCGACAGCGCCTTTCAGTTGTTCCTTCACGTCCTGAGGGAAGGCAACATTTGCTTCCTTCTCGACTAGTTTTTTGTACTCACCAACGAGCTCTTTCAGTTTTTCAGCAGTAATTTCAGAGTCGGACTTGATTCCAGCTTTCTTCTTGGTCTCTTCCAGAATCTCTTCGAACTCGTCCTTATCAACGCCAAGAACAACATTGCTATACATGTGAATGAAGCGACGATAGCTGTCCCAGGCAAATCTCGGATTTCCAGTTCTTTTCGAGAGCGCTTCAACCGTTTTGTCATTGAGACCGAGGTTGAGGATGGTATCCATCATACCTGGCATGGAGAATTTCGCACCTGACCGAACAGATAGGAGCAGCGGATTATCGAGATCTCCAAGTTTACGATTCAGGGATGTTTCTACCTTCGACAGCTCCTGGAAGACCTCTTCAAACAGCCCGTCAGGAACCTTGCCGGATTTGCTGTACTCTCGGCAGCAGGTCGTCAGCAGTGTCAGACCTGGTGGCACATTTACTCCACTCGATGTCATCTCAGCCAGCCCGGCTCCTTTACCGCCAAGCAGTTCTCGCATTTCGTCACGATCGCCATCAAAAATCTTGTAGGCTTCGTCGAAAAGAAAAACTCTTCTCGTGCCGACTTTGGCCTGACTCTTGCTTGTTTCTGTGGTGCTCAGCATTGCTCGATCTCCATCCGTTTTTTGTGGTGCTTGATAAAGCGCTTGGGCATTAATGCCTCAAATGCAGGTAAATCTCACTAGACGTCTCTTCAATTGCTTTGGCTGACGCATCCATTACATGGCAGCCCAACTCACGAAAGATTTTTTTGGCATATCTGATCTCTTGATGAATGCGCTCGCCATCGGCATAGTCATTGTCGCCAGGCATGCCGAGAACATGCGCGCGGGTTGCTCTGATCTCTTGCAACAGGAAAGGATCGAGATGTAAACCAATTATCTTTTTCGACGAGACTTGGAAGAGACTGAGCGGCAAATCAACGCCATATACTATCGGAACATTGGCTGCCTTAAGTCCGTAGTGGTGCGCCAGATACATACAGTTAGGCGTTTTGCTCGTGCGCGAAACACCGATTAAGATTACGTCGGCCTGGAGAAGCCCATCTGGATTCTTTCCATCATCAAAGCGGATGGCGAAATCAACAGCTTCGATTCGCTTGAAGTAACTTTCATCAAGAAGGTGGAGACGCCCGGGCTGAGAGAGCGGACTCTGACTGGTAAGCTTGGCGATTCGGTGAATTAGCGGTCCCAATAAGTCTACAGTGGGAACTTCATGTCTTGCGGCTTCCGCCTCGATCGCTTCGCGATACTCCGGCAGAACCAGGGTGTACACTATCAATGCTTTATCCGAAGCGATCTCTCGGACCAGCCCCTGAATCTGGTCGACATTCTTCACCTGGGGCAGCCTGAATATCGAAGCCTTGCCGGGTGGAAACTGCACAAGCGCAGCACGCGCCACAGACTCGGCCGTTTCGCCGCTCGAGTCGGATACAGTGAAGATAATCAGATCCCGTCCGTCGTCCGGAATTCTCGATAAGATCTCGCTTGTCGTTTCTTCCAAGTCAAGCACTTCCCGTGGCGGAATGTCATGGTTCCAAGCCAAGCAGCGACGCATCTACGAATGCACCGGGATGTCGAGGTCAGATCAACCGCACATCCTAGATATTCGTATCACATCCTTATATAGAAGCGGAAAAACGACCAATTATTTTTATGAAAACCCTAGCCGGAAGCGATAAATCCAGTCCAATTAACAAAACCTAAGATATTGCCCAATTGCTCATGCTCATCCAGCACAAATACCAAGATGGGTGCTCTTGGTTTGAAAGCAGTCGGCGCAGTAAATCGGCTCCCGACCATTGGGGCGAAACGAGACATAAGTAAGCTGATAGCAAGATGCGCACACGACAGCGTTAAGAGAGTCACCTTGCTTGCCACCGTATTTGGTTCTTCTCAGAACACGACAGTTGTGGCATCGCGTCGACGGCTTTCCGAACAAACCAAACACCGGATATATGCGCTCGATCCCATAACGGATAAACTTTGTACCGCAATCCAGACAGGCCTCCTCTTGCGACGCTGCTCTATTGAGATCCTCGTCACAAGTGATCTTTCCGATTTCAGTCGCTTTTATTCTTACAACTCGTCTATCCATGATCTTACCCCGTCGAATGTCGCCTTTGATATTGGTAGCAATACTCTGAAGCGCCGATGACTAAGAGATGGTTAACAGTAGATAAATAGGTATTAACCGGACATGATACCGTCTACAGTATTATGTATTTTCGACACTCTTGACAGCCGCAATAATTTACTCAGGTGCGTAACGTGCCGCGACAGGCATGCGCAAGTCTCGATCAAACAGGCAAATTTAGAGAACGGCGCAGAATCAAAAGATCAAGACACTCTTCGGTTGTTCGCTTCAGGTTGCCCTGACTCACCTGATCGACGCTGATTGACGGACTATAACGAAGACATCCCAAGTAAGGCACACCCATGCTTGTGATAAGGAAGAGCTCGAAGTCGTCCTTCGATATATATCGATTCACGACCTGTGCTTCCATCATGTTGGTCTCTACAGTCGCAATGGCAAGTACTTCTATGCCACCAGCCTGCAGGTAGTTGAGTGAAACCGCCAGCTTCTCGAGAGCATCAAGTGTGTGTCGCGCCACGAGAAGGACGGGATATGAAAGAGAACGAATAAGATCTGTAGTCGTCCACCACTCATGCGTGAGGCGATTGACTCCGTCTCTTTCAAAACTCAACGGTGTAGCCACTCCTGCTGGTAGTTCCACAAATGTGACAGCATCGCCTGATTTAGCAGACACGATAATCTGATCCCACTCCGACTGCGTTAAGGTCGGAGGGAAGTTGAGGTGCACCAGAGAGTAGTCGATGGTGCTCTTGGTGATACAACTGATGAATGAATATTCTGGCGAACTCTTCTCATTGCGTGCGTAGGTCAGCGGCTTCACTGCTCGAACCGAACCACCAAGATCGGACAGAACTCCTGTCAGCCCAGCCATCAAGACCGTCTTTCCACAGCCAGTTTCACACCCGACGATGGATATACCGTTATAGAGCCGGCGTAGCGTGCGAGTCTTTTCTCCCGACGGTACGCTGCTTTGACCTAATGATTCCAGGTCTTTTCTCGCGGGCTCGGGATTATAGCTCTGACTCATCCCAACACTATACTATATGCGGTGCTCAGCGGCGAAAGAATTATTGATTCAATCCTGTTAAGAAAGCCACACAGTTTAGTACCACATGTGGTTACCAAAAGCCTCGCTAATGGGCTCACACAACAACCATGAGATATTTGCTCACGATACCAAAAGGCGATGCGACTATCGGTCGCACCGCCCATGGTTCGAGTTTTGCTACTCGTAGATTCGAGTAGCGTCTACTTGGTCTCGCGTTTCATCGCTACCGAAGGGCTCTTCTCGAGTCCTTCCTTGAGAACATCGAATGCTTTCTTGAGCTGAATATCTTTCAGATCTTCGGCGTGACGTTCTACATTCGGTCCATCCGGATCAAGCCACCATGGTCCCTTGTGGCTCTCTATATCCTTCTTGACCAGCTTGACTTCAACATCAGGTTGAATACCCTTCTTGTTGATATCGGTATCGTTGGGGGTGAGATATCTGGCGATGGTGATGTTGACACCACTTCCATCCTCGAGACGATTGATCCCCTGGACAAGACCTTTTCCAAAGGTTTTCTCACCGACAAGAACAGCTCGTCCGTTGTCTTTGAGAGCACCGCTGGTGATTTCAGAGGCCGAGGCGCTGCCTTTGTTGATCAACAAAGCAATCGGCAACTCACAAAGCGGATGGCCTGTGGTCGCTTCAGATTTCTTGTATCCATCTCTATCGACAGTTGATACTACCACTCCATTTTTCAAGAACATATTTGAGATGGCAATGGCATTATTGAGCAATCCGCCCGGATTGTCTCTGAGATCCAGTATCAGAGCCTTCGCCGACGGCAACTTCGCAATCGATTCAGCGACCTCTCTATCAGCCTTCTGCGAGATGAAGCTCGAAAGTCGAATATATCCGATGTCATTGTTGAGCATCTGAGTAGTTTGCACAGCCTTCAAAGGAATCTCGGCGCGAGTAATTTTCAGAATCAGTCGTTGCGGATTGTCCTTATTGGCTCCCTTTCTCACGAGGGTCAGCTCCACATCAGTATTGATCGGTCCACGAATCTTCTTCGCGGCATCATCCACGGTGAAGCCATCTGTCGCTTTGCTGTCAATCTCTACCAGTTCATCACCAGCTTTGACACCGGCTTTGTACGCAGGTGTATCTTCGATGGGCGAAATAATTACAATCTTTCGCTCTTTATTGGTGCCAATCTGCACGCCAATCCCACATATCTGGGCATCAATCTGAGAGCGCTCATCATCAAAGGCATCGCGGTCGAGAAATCGAGTATAGCGATCGCCCAGACTGGCAAGCATTGTCTCTACTGCTTTGTGCGCATCTTCCGAATTCTTCAACTTGCCATCATATTTATGCTTCCAGCGGGACCAGTCCTGGCCATTGAAAGATCCATCATAAAAATCGTCATTGATGAGGTCCCAAACTTTCTCATAGATTTTGTCCGGGTCGCTGAACGGACTCATATACGGCCGTTGAGCCAGCTTATGACCTTTGCCGGGTATGGCGGCCATGTAGCTAGGATTCCCGAGAGTGAAGTCAGAACCTCCGATACTGACACAGAGAGATAGCGTCAGCCCGAGCATGAGCTTCCATATCATTTGTTACATCACGACTCCCTTAAGACACGAGGCGGTCAACATCTGCCTTAGCGCCGACATTCTGGTAAGAAACAGGGGCGGTACCGAAAGAAGCGAGGTCTCATCAGCTTTTCGGTAATGCCGGCCGCATTGTAAAGGTTGCATCGCCTCCCAGTTATCGTGAAAAATATGGTGACAAGTGGTTTATACCCATTACCTAAATCTTTTAAGCAGGTGTATGGCTTATAGGCTGCGGTTTTCCCCAATCAAGTCAGGTTTGTGTGACCGCTAACACTCAGCCAATGTACATTTGCGGCATCCGCCACTAGTAAAAACCGGCTCGTCCTTGAATAGGTGCGGCGTTCCGGCATCCCACGCTCAACAGTTCCAAAATGGGCAGTGTTACCATAGTGTACTCAGCGCTCAACCGGGTTGCCAGGTGGATTACCCTGGACTTTGGCTGTGCGAGTATTCCATTGGAAAGACTCGCATTTCTCTCCGAGGAGCTCGGCCTACGGTGCATATTAATAGGTACACGGAGACGAAAAAGTGGCGAAACCAGACGTTGAAATTGGCGTTTTTGGAGGCTCAGGCTTCTACAAGCTATTCGACCAGTTTGATGAGCATGTCGTGGAAACCCCTTATGGAGCCCCAAGCGACAGGGTGGCGATTGGAAAGATGGCCGGCAAAACCGTAGCGTTTATGCCGAGGCATGGCTCCAGCCATCAGCTTCCACCACATAAAATCAACTACCGCGCCAACGTCTGGGCGATGAAATCGCTTGGAGTTAAACGCTTGATCTCCCCATGTGCAGCGGGAAGCCTTCAGACGCATGTAAAACCTGGAGACTTCGTCATCTGCGATCAATTCGTCGACAGAACGTCCGGCCGCGGCGACACCTTTTACGACGGACCGGTCACGACGCATGTCTCGTCCGCCGATCCCTATTGTCCGGAGATGAGAGAGCTTGCCATCAAGGCTGGCAAAGCCAGTGGCATTGAAACGCACGAGAAAGGGACGGTTGTCGTAGTGCAGGGGCCTCGGTTCTCTTCGCGAGCGGAATCGATCTGGTTCACCTCGATGGGCTGGGAAGTAATCAATATGACTCAGTATCCGGAAGCGCATCTTGCCAAAGAGCAAGAACTTTGCGTGGTCAATATCTCCTTAATCACCGATTACGACTGCGGTCTCACAGGCAATGTCGAGCCTGTCAGCCACGCGGAGGGAGTTAAAGTGTTCAATGAAAACAACGCCAAGCTGCTCAGTTTATTGCAGAAATTGGTGGAGTCCATTACCTCCCGTACAACCAAATGCGATTGCGCCTCTTCTCTGGC
Source organism: Candidatus Obscuribacterales bacterium (assembly GCA_019746975.1). Lineage (GTDB taxonomy): Bacteria > Cyanobacteriota > Vampirovibrionia > Obscuribacterales > Obscuribacteraceae > JADYXR01. The sequence goes on along the minus strand of JAIERK010000042.1, from coordinate 68,864 downwards.
CGGCGCTCGAATTTAGTGCGATAATAAAGCCGAAACCAGCGAAAAGCCATTGTCCGATGGACAGCTTACGACCGCAGGGAAGGCGGAAGTCATGAATCTACCCCGATTGCGAGTCAACCACATGGTGGCGGTGCTTGGGCTATGCCTGGCGCTAAGCTCTTACCTTGTGCTGCATCGTTACGGTTTTCCGGAAAAAATATGCATCGGGGCGGGATTTCTGAGTATCCTTGTCGTTGCGATTTTCTGGTCGTGCGTACTACTTGGAGCGGATGATGATGAAGATGATTAGCTTGGTTCGGAAAAGCATCTCCTGTATTTTGGCACTGTCGTTTGGGTTGACATTGACTGGCACCAATCGAGCCAATGCCGAAAGCCCAAGAGCAGAACCACCCAGGCTTTTGGCACAGGCAGCTGCAGCAACCGCTGAGTCAGAATCCGTTAAGCCTCTGTCGTTGAAAAAACCGCTCGTTCCAATAACCAGAGACTTCACACTGGACAATGGGCTTAGAGTCATTGTTTCTGAAGACCACACCGTACCGGTCGCTTCACTCGTTTTGATCTACGATGTCGGAGCCCGCGACGAGAAGAAGGGTAAGTCCGGTTTTGCGCACTTGTTCGAACATATGATGTTCGAAGGTTCTGCAAATGTACCGAAGGGAGCATTTTTCAAGTACGTCCAGGCTTCCGGTGGTCAGCTCAATGCCTCTACTCATGCCGACTTCACCGACTACTTTGAAAAGTTACCGAGCAACCAGATCGAGCTGGCTTTCTGGCTCGAGTCCGATCGGATGCGATCATTGAAAGTAACGCAAGAGAATTTCAAGAATCAACTCGACACCGTCAAGGAAGAGAAGCGCCTGCGCATTGATAATCAGCCGTACATGCCTGCCGCGCTCCAGGCAGAGTCTTTGATTTTTGATAACTGGTCCAACGCGCATCCCGTGATCGGGTCTGTCGAGGATCTGGAAGCTTCCACAGTCGGCGATGTTCAGAAGTTCTTCGACACCTATTACGCTCCCAACAATGCGGTTATCGCGGTGGTCGGTGACGTGAAGGCCGATGAAATCGAAGCGCTGGCCAAAAAGTATTTCGCTTCGATTCCAAAACAACCCGCTCCTCAACGACCTAATCTCGCCGAACCGGCGCAGACAAAACCAAAGTACCTGAAGGTCGAAGATAAGCAAGCGAAAGTGCCGGCATTCTGGATGGCATGGAAGGCACCACAACGCAGAGATCGCGAATCATTCGCTCTCAATCTTTTTCAAACCATCATGACGACCGGCACCTCATCGCGCCTGTATCAGCGCCTCGTCAAAGACGATCAAGTAGCGCTTCAGGTCCAGAGCAGTTACGAAGAGCGCAGAGGTCCATCGGAGTATGACTTCTTCGTTGTTTATAAACCTAATTCCAGTGCTGAAGCAGTCAGAAAAACAATTCTAGAAGAGGTCAAGAAAGTCCAGGATAACGGGGTGACTGCACAAGAGCTTGAAAAAGCGAAGAATAAAATCCTGCAGACATTCTTCTCCTCCTCAAGTTACTCCTCGCTACAGCGAAGTCTAGGACGTGGCGAGATGCTCGCCCAATATGCCAGCTTCTACGGCGACCCAACTTTGATAGACAAAGATGTAGAGACATATCTCAGCTTGACCGCCGAGGATATTCAAAACATAGCAAAGAAAGTGTTCACCACTGATGGTATCACCGTGGTGGATGTAGTCCCCGCGCCGGCGGACGCTAAGCCGAAGGCAGAAGCTCAAAGCAACAAGGAGTCGCGCTCCTGAGCGAAGAGTTTTTCATACATCCACTACCCTTATCGACAGAGGAATTTAAGATGAATAGCCGAAAGAAGACGGGAGCAATAACCAGGGCACTGGTCTCCAGTTTTTGTCTCATAGCAGTAGCTGGATCTGCGGTAGCAGCGCCAGGCTCGAGCGGTGTCGCAACGGATCAACTGCTGGCACAAAAGTCGACAGCGACAGAGGCTTGGCGTGAGAAATCACCAACACTGCCACCACCCAAATCATTTTCACTTCCTGCAGTGAAAACATATAAGCTCGACAATGGCATAACCGTCAAACTGGTTGAAGACCACCGCGTCCCATATGTCACCGCATTTCTCGGTATCCGAGCCGGCACCGTGCTCGACAATCCCGACAAGCGAGGCGTCGCGGAAATGACCTCCGACATGCTCAATGAAGGGACGAAAACTCGAAAGAGTAAAGAGATAGCTGAGGAGACAGACTTCATCGGAGGCTCTCTCGGATTTTCCTCCGACTACGACTTCACCATCATGAGCGCCTCCAGCCTGTCCAACTATACCGATAGGCTTTTTGCGCTGATGTCTGATGTTCTCCTCAACCCCAGTTTTCCAGAGGACGAACTCAAGCTCAAGCAAACCAATTGGGTGCAGGAGCTGACCATGAAGCGCAGCGATCCTGACTTCCTTCTTCAAGAGCGCTTCCGAAAGGTCATGTTCGGTCCCCATCCTTATGGTGTCGTTTCACCAAAACCTGAGATGATAGCGAGCATCACGAGAGATGATCTGAAGAAGTTTTACAAAGCAAACTTCATTCCCAACGATGCTATCCTCGTAGTCCTCGGCGATTTCGATCAAAAGCAAATTGAAAATCTGATTTCCAAGGCCTTCGGCAAATGGGAAAAAGGTGACCGCACAATTGCCAAGCTGCCGGAAGTCGCGCCTCATAAGAACAGAAGGATTTACCTCGTCGATCGTCCGGACTCCGTCCAATCTTCGATCGTGTTAGGCAATCTCGGAATAAAGAAGACCGACCCGGATTACTTTGCATCAAAGGTAATGAACCAGATTCTGGGGGGCTCCGCCCATTCCAGACTCTTCCTCAACATCAGAGAGCAGAAAGGATACACCTATGGTGCCTACAGCAGTGTAGCAGCGAGAATCGAGCCGGACGCATTCAGCGCAGGCGCAGATGTGCGAACTGAAGTAACCGCGCCTTCCTTGAAAGAATTCATCTTCGAGCTGGACCGCATGCCCAAAGATGCAGTCACCAAAGAGGAGCTAGATGACGCGAAGAACTACCTGGCAGGACAGTTTCAGCTTGGGCTAGAAACGCAAAGCGGATTAGCTCAAAGACTGCTTGAAGTGAGTCTCTACGATCTGCCTAAGGACTATCTTGAAACGTACTCTGAGAACATTATGGCGATCACGCCTGAGCAAGTACAGAAGGCGGCGCAGAAAGTCATTCACTCCGATGATTTGATTATCACCGTAGTTGGTGACGCAAAGAAAGTTCGCTCTGGTCTCGAAGCGTACGGCAAAATCGAACTGTACGACCTCAATGGCGAACTCAGCACGAATCCGCCGGCGATGGGACCGGATTCGTAAATGGATGGATTGGTAAGTCAATGTACGACTTCGACGTAGTCATCCGGGGCGGCACCGTCTACGATGGCAGCGGACGACCAGGTATTATCAGCGATGTGGCAATCAAGGACGACACATTAGTCCTTGTAGAGCCCAACATCAAACAACGCGGCGAGATTGAAATCGACGCAACTTCCCTTGCAGTCGCGCCTGGATTCATCAATATGCTGAGTTGGGCGAATGAAACCCTCATCGAAGACGGCAGATCGCAAAGCGATATCCGACAGGGCGTAACTCTCGAGGTCATGGGCGAGGGCGTCTCCATGGGTCCGCTCAACGAGGAGATGAAGAAAAACCGCGTCGAAAACCAGGGTGATATCAAATACGATGTCACCTGGACGACACTCAAGGAATACTTAGATCATTTGGTTCGACTGGGAATTTCGACGAACGTTGCCTCCTTCGTCGGTGCCACGACCGTACGAGTTAACGTGCTTGGAAGCGATGATGTTCAACCGAACCTCAATCAGTTGGAGCAAATGCGCCAATTGGTTCGGCAGGCTATGAAGGATGGAGCGCTCGGTGTTGCTTCCGCGCTGGTGTATGCTCCGGCATTTTATGCACAGACGGAAGAACTTTGCGAACTGGCGAAGGTAGCCGCCGAATATGGTGGCATGTACACTTCGCATTTGCGGAGCGAGGGCGATTCTTTCCTGGAAGCGCTCGACGAATTCCTCACGATTGCCAGGGTCTCAGGCGCGCGCTCCGAAGTCTATCATCTCAAGGCCATGGGGCGCCCGAACTGGCACAAGATGGACTCGGCGATAGAAAGAATCGAAGCGGCTCGCGCAGAGGGTCTGGCTGTCACTGCCGACATGTACATGTACCCAGCCGCCCAGACCGGTCTCGATTTCTCGATGCCACCATGGGTGCAGGAAGGTGGACTGTCGAAATGGATTGAACGAATGAAAGATCCTGAGATTCGAACTCAATTGAAAGCCGAGATCTCCCAACCAAGCTCTTCGTGGGAAAACGGATATCTGCATGCTGGTGCTAATGGCGTCCTTCTCGTAGGACTCAAGAAGCTGAAGCAATATACGTCTAAGACGCTCGCCCAGGTAGCAGCCGAAAGAGGCACCAGTCCTGAAGAGACAATGATCGATCTAGTTATTGAAGACGAGAGCCGAATCGAGACTGTTTACTTTCTGATGTGCGAAGAGAATATTGAAAAACAGCTCAAGAAGCCCTGGGTGAGCGTTGGATCTGACGGGTCTTCTCTAGCTGCAGAAGGAGTATTTCTCAAATCAAGTAATCATCCCAGAGCCTACGGCAACGTGGCGCGGTTCCTCGGTCACTACGTGCGCGATCGCAATCTAATGCCGCTCGAAGAAGCAGTTCACCGCCTTTCCGGTTTACCCGCCTCCAATCTGCGGCTCACCAAACGTGGTGCCTTACGTCCAGGTTATTTCGCAGATGTTGTCGTGTTCGACCCGGCGACAATAGCAGATCGCGCCACCTTCGACAACCCTCACCAATACTCCATCGGTGTCCATCACGTCTTCGTCAACGGAGAACAAGTTCTTAGAGACGGCGAGCATACCGGAGCGAAACCAGGTAGGTTGATCGTCGGTTCCATAACACCAACTTCGGTGGTTTAGCTTGGTAATGGCCGAGGGGAAAGTGACTTAGGCGGAGCTCCTCTCTACTGCAAGCGCCGGGTTCAGCAGACCGACGAATTCAAGTTCGTGCTGTGGAGCCACCCTTAATCACCTTTGGCGGATCAGCCGCGGTCACTTAACCGGAAAGAAGTAGTCCACGGCGGCCGCGACGAGATCGGCTGTAACGTTGAGAACATTATCCAAGAGTGTTGGTGGAGGTACTGTACCTGCTAAGAAATTGACTCTGGTGCCGCCTATAACAGCGCTGAGTTCTCCTGCAGACATCTCGGTCGACTCGATTTCATCTGAAATAGTAAGTTTGTCGCTCATGCTTCTTCCTCCGTTGGAAGTGCCAAAGGGGGACACTTTAGTGTGCCGGTGAGGGGTATTATTTCGGCAAATTGTTGCAAGATTGCTGATTGACTTAGACAACAACGGTTGGTCTCTTTCGTATTCAGATCTGAATGCAAAACAGAACATTTTGGCATCAGCTCGCAGTCCGAGATCGTTACTCCAATTAGTTTCACCGTCTTCGACTGATTCTTTCTAGCGCGCTTGTCCTTAACGGTCATTATGTTTCAACGATTCCTCTCATTCAGGAGGTAAACTGCTCGTTGGTCAATTTGGAAGCCTTCCGTACCAGAATGAAACCACTACCGGTCTGTGATCTGATCCAGTCACAGGTCCCAGCACTCTGCTTGATACGGTGAGTAGTCCTTTGTAGAGGACATGATCGATAGGCATAGATAATATTGGAATCTGGCATGGCCAGGTCGGCTGAAGTCCGAATCCCTCCTCGCTGTCATGCAGCGCTCCGCCTTCCAAGAGTTTTCCAAAATATGGGGAGAATCGGGTGCAGTTTAAATCACCGGCGACAATAACACTTCCGTCAACTGCCTTTGAAAGCTCCGCAATCTTTGCCAGACCATCGTTTCGCCAGGTGCTCAGATCCTCAGCCATTGGAGGAATAGGGTGCACGTCCAGGAATGTAATGTCCTTTCCGTTTATAGTAGCAACCGCCTTGAGAATATCTACCTGCGGTGCAGGACCGCCGAATGACTCATTCGGTAACATGCGCTTGGGAATTGGAATTGAAGATTTGTCCTTAAGAGGATGCTTACTATAAATTCCGGTGCCGAAGTTATCAATTCGAGGAACGACAAACTGGTGCGGATACGTTTTTAGATTGGCGGCGAGATACTCGCTCATTTGCGGATGAAGCTCCTGCAAGCAGATCACATCAGCCTTCGACTCTTCCAATACTTTGGCAACGTTCTGAAAATTAGCGTTGCGACTATTCACATTGATTGTCATCACACACAAATTCGTATCGGTGGTGCCACCAACAGGAACGTAAAACGGCAGCAGCTGAGATACATTGAAGAGCAGAGCCAGAAGAGCTGCAAAGAAAAACGATTTCGCTCGCAATAGCAGCAGTATCACCACTGATACTACTAGTAATACTGTATACTGGAGGCGAAAGTGACAAAGAAGCTCGCAAAATGTGCTAAATGGAGCGAAAAGCGAAGCGATCGTTATAGTTACGAGAGAAAGGGAAATGAACTTGCTCGATTTTAAGAACATCTTCTTGAACGATCGAATAAATGCGTTACTTCCGGCGCTGTTGGATGTTGCCGAATCAGAGTTCGAAACAGGCGATTTCTCTGGACTATTGGATTCGGTTATGGTCTTGCCCCCCAATTTGGAATCGCAACGTTCGCTCCATTCGGCTAATGTCGAGGAATTGAAGATCTTGTCTCTGACTCACTCTTCAATGGCTGGTCGTTGTCCATGTCAAGGCGAGCTCCAGGCGACACATTAGTAAACTGTCTATGGCTTCGCCGAGGGTGGCTTTGGCTTCTCGGCCGGTTTAGATTTCGACTCAGGCGCTAGCACTGGCTTCCCATCCACTTTTGGTGCTGGCGTCGCCGCAGCGGACTTTGAACCCGCGGGTTTTGGATCCGCAGTCTTTCCATCGGTCGACTTCGAATCTGTAGGTTTAGGATCAGTTTTATTTTCAGGCTTTGCTTCCGGAGTGAGCTTTCCATCTGCCTTCGGTGAGGGTGGCGTCACAGCGTCCTTCTTCTCAGAGTCCTTCTTCTCAGAGTCCTTCTTCTCAGAGTCCTTCTTCTCAGAGTCCTTCTTCTCAGAGTCCTTCTTCTCTGAATCTTTTTTAGACCCTTCTTTCACGGACTCTTGAGTCTTCGCGCTTTCCTCTGGCTTTTTCTCGGGAGCGGATTCCGTGTTTACATCAGCGGCACGGACTGGTCGCTTCGGATTCTTAATCAGATATTCGTAGTCGGAAGTAAATACGACCTTAGGTCCGCCCTCTTTCCCAAAGCATAAGAACGCGGCAGGTAGGTTCACAATCGTTTGAGTCTGTAACTTTAGAACTCGAACTTCCCTGGACATCTCATCTTTAAAAGCAGTGTACTGCGGATGGCCAATGAAGATCCCGCCGTAGCCGCAGCTATCCATACCGGCTCTGGCGGCTTTCTGCACTGCCTCAGTGTCTTTTCCATCGAGAGCCACTCTGGCACCAAGATCGATCGAGTCGCGGCAAATTCTATCGTTATACGCCTTTCCGAGAGACAGAACATATATGTTCGACGATATCAATGCCACTATAACGAGCAGGAATACACCGACTCCAAGTTCAACAAGACTATGACCTGACGAATTGCGCATGCGTGGTCCTTAGGTTTACTAGATTAGTTTACCCTTTCCACATCAGTTTAATGCAAATCATCGATCAGCATGACGAAGTGAAAAACTGGAGGACGCGGTCGATAGTCCGGTTCTACCCGCCGCCCAGATCAAGCTCACCAAGAAAAGGCAGTTCCCTGTACTTCTCGGCATAATCGAGACCATACCCGACAACGAAAAGGTCGTTGATTGTAAATCCGACATAGTCCGGCTCGACCTCTACTACTCGACGAGAAGGTTTGTCTAAGAAACAAGCAATCTTGAGCGTCGCCGGTTGAAACTGTCCTGTTAGGTAATCAAGGAAGAACTTTGCGGTTCTGCCGGAATCGATGATGTCCTCAACCACAAGAATATGTCGGTGCGAAATATTCGGAAGTTCAAGATACGGAGTGTGCACATGCCCAGAGCTTTCGGTGGCACTGCCATAGCTTGAAAGGCGGACGAATTCCATCTGTAGTGGGTCATCTGTATTGATATTCCTTACCAGATCGGCGAGAAAACAGAATGCACCCTTCATGACACCGATGACGACTGGGTTTTCCAGACTCTTATAGTCCTGGCTTATGATCTGTCCAAGCTCTATGATTCGCTTCTGAATCTGCTCTGGGCTATAAATCTCGGTGATTTTGTGTCCGGTTTTTTCGCTCGTAACCATGTCCGCACCCATATTGATGAGAAAGCACAGATCCTAACAGGATCTTGGCTTCAGGTATATCTAAAATCCACTCAGATTAAGCGGACGAAAATTTGTCGTCTTCAAACCGAATGACTTAATTGCGGCGTCTTTTGGCGACTGTAAATTTCTTTGCCCCTGACGAACGTCGATTCCACGACCCGATCATCGCCTAGGAACACAAGGGCAGACAGAATCTCTTCAGTCGGTTGAGACAGTATATCGTCAATAATTCCAGTTCTATTGGACGGATCGACGATGATGAAATCGGCTTCCTTGCCGGCTTCCAAACTACCAATTCGGTGATCGAGTCCGAGCGCCTGCGCACCGCCGAGAGTGGCACGGTAAAGAAGCTCGACAGGAGAAATCCAGTTATCCGGTTGGATATAGTTGGCATCTTTCATGACGCAAAACAAAGACATCTGTGGACCGGCAGCGACGTCAGAACCGATACCGAAGCGGATCCCGCTTGATTCGATTTTACGATAGGGAAAGATGCCGCTCTTCAAGAAGAAATTGGAGCTCGGGCAGTGCGCGAGCGATGAATCGGTTGATTTCAACACCTTTACATCATCTTCATCGAGATGAATCGAATGCGCCATTATGTTGTTGCGAGCCAGGAGCCCGTGCTGATGGTAAACATCCGCATAACTTCGGCACTTGGGAAACCGCTCCATTACGAAATCGATTTCTTCTTGTGATTCGGCAAGATGGGTATGCAGGTACGAGCCGGGCTTGGAATGCCAAAGTTCCCCACATTTGCTCATGAGTTCACTCGTGGATGACACTGCAAATCGAGGGGTAAATGCGTACATCAGTCGCCCATCGTCGTAGCCATGCCACTTGTCGCACAGCTCCGCAGAACCGTTGAGGCTGTCTTCCAGCTTTTCGGTGAGCGCCGGCGGAGAATTGGCATTCATCATGACTTTGCCGATGATTGCTCTTGCGCCTTTCTGCGCAGCAACTTCAAATGCGATGTCAGTCGCTTGCTTATGTATAGTCGCAAAAACAACACCTAATGTGGTGCCATTTCTAGCCAGTTCGTCGAAGAACCAGTTGCTGATTCTAAGCGCATAATCCGGATCAGCACATCGCGCTTCGGATGGAAAAACAAATCGTTCCAGCCATTTCAACAGATGCTCACCCGACTTTCCTGTCACTGCGACCTGCGGCAAGTGCAAATGCATATCGATCAGACCCGGCAAAATCAATCTATCACCGAAGTGTTGGATATCCTTTAACGGCTTGTTCTGTTTTTCAAACTCACTCCATTCGCCGACGAAAACGATTACTCCATTTTCGTCTACAATTAAAATGCCGTCGCGAAAGTCTTTGAGTTCCCCACCTCTCTGAGGCGAAACGATATGGCCTCTATAGGCTCTCAACTTTTTAGTATCATCGATTTGCATCTGTTATCACTTCAATTGTTGGGCGCACAGTCGATATCAAGCAGTTGGCTTTGACGATGGAAATTCTAAACCACAGAACTCGAATTTCTCTTGCTGCCAGGCTACAAGTCTAGACTCAAATTATGGCAAAAAGACTGGAACAGGCGGATTGGTGCGATATACAAAGGATCTTGAAAGAGACCTTTGATATCTGGTCGCCGGGGCTTAGTCGCGAGAAGTATATCAATTTTATATGGCGACAGATGCAGCATCCGTGGTCGAAGCGCAACTACTCCTATTTGATTTTGAGAGATGGCAAAAGCTCACCGACGCCTGCAGCCAGCCTGAAGTACTACCGTCTGCAGATCTCGAGTAAAGGTATTTCTTATCCATTCATCGGACTGGGGGCAATCTACACGAGAAAAGATTTAAGAGGAAAGGGCTTTGCAACTGAGCTCATCAAGCTCGTGCTCGACAAAGCATCGAATGAAGGTAATCATGGCGTTATTCTTTTCTCCGATATCCCACCCTCTTTTTATAGAGAGTTTGGTTTCTATGATTTAAATAACGAGAAATTCATTCTCACTCTGAGCGATCAGCAACAATCTCCACTGTCGCAGGACGGCCCGTCTGCATGCGCTAGCCCCACAGGCGATACCGTAGCATGGCGGCGAGTCATCAATATAGATGGAGCTGAGGTTGCGATAAACACAAAATATTTGACCACCGAAAGGGGAATGATCGATTTCGTGACCAAGCACTACCGGCGATGGCTGAGAGGGCAACCGTACGGCTTGGAGAGATCGTCTACCTATTTTCATTTCAAAGTCTTCAGGGAGAATTACCTGGCCGACAATTCCGCTTTAGCGTGGCCGAGACTCGAGCTTTTGACCAGGGACGGAGACGATCGATCGGGGTATGCCATCATCGAACATGGCGGTCGCGTACTGAGAATCCTCGAGCTTATTGGCAACTCTGAAGAGCGTCGCATTCTCTGGAACGGAATATTTGCAAGAGCTCACGATCTACAAGCGATTCGAATATCCGGATGGGAGTCTATCCTTGCCGATCTCATACCGGGCTTTTCCCTGGCACAGTTTTCCACTTTCGATGACAACATTCGTGCTAACTGCAAGTCCTTGATGTTTGCAGATAAAATAAAGGGGCGCAGCATGCTTCTGCCATTCAATCCTGAGCTCAAGAATTGGTTGACAATTTGTCCGTGTCCATTTCTCGAGCTCGATCACTTATAGAAATAACGGACACTCTTCGGTAGTCTATATACTCAAACAGTAGCCTTAACTCCAGTGAAACTATGACAACCGCCCAACAACGAAAAAACCTAACAGTCCATCAGGTCCTCGATCAGTTGCGAGTCGAAGGGGTCAGGTATCTTTTCGGGTCCGTTGCATCATCGGATTCGCCAATTTCCGCCAGCATCATGGCCCAGAAGTCCGATGGTATGAATTTTATCGGTGCCCTTCACGAATCCTCGGCAGTCTTTATGGCAACTGGCTACGCTCAAGCCACCTCTCTTCCCGGAGTCGTGAATATCTCAGCCGGTCACCTGCTAAATGCGGCGCCGGCAATATATTCAGCGATGAGAGCTCAAGTCCCCGTAGTAATTCTGGCCGATCAGGAAGACTCACATTTGATGAATGACGAGCCGCCTCTGACTGTAGAGCACCACTTGACACTCAGATCTATCAGCAAATGGATGGCCGAGGCCAGAACCGCGCGTGAAATCGGTCGCCTTTTACGCCGCGCGTTTCACGAAGCGCTGACACCACCCAAAGGTCCTGTTGTTCTGTCACTTCCAATCAATTTATTGCTTTCCACCGCAAAATCTCAAGTCATCCGGCCGCCACTCACCAGTCCACTGGGTGCCGCCGATCCGAATTTCATCTCTAAAGCCGTGGGTCACATGGTGAAAGCGGAAAACCCAGTATTGGTCGTCGGCAACGAGGTTGCCCAATATCGAGCCCGAAAAGATTCAGTCCTTCTTGCCGAGGTACTCGGCTGCCCGGTGCTGTCCGAGGCGGCTCCCATCGGCGTCAACTTTCCGAATCGCCATCCGCACTTTGCCGGCGTTCTGCCCATGGACGTCGAAGCAGCTCATGAAATGCTGTCCGGCTATGATTTGATCATTATGCTCGGTGTCCACAATCGGTTGCCGAACCGCACGGAGGGTCCATCTATGGTGCCGGACAGCGGTGTAATCATCCAGATCAATATGGACGGCAGACTTGCAGGAATGACTTTCCGCGCCACCCTCTGCACTCAAGCGGATATTGCCGAAACGCTCTCACGCATAAGAGCAGAGCTTCAGTTAAGCGTCGACAACGAGTGGTTGAGCCGAGTCAAAGCGCGCACACAAGCGACCGTCACCAAAATCGCCGAGCGCAGAACTGATTCGGAAGAGTCGCTACTCTATCCCAATCCCGCTAAGCAGTCCTCTCTGTTTTGGCTCATGCGACTGCTTGAGGGTGTTCGACCGCCAACCTGTGTTGTAGTATCCGACATCATTCAACCTGGCAGCCAGCCTTTCGAAGTACTCAGTCTCGAGAGCGGCAGCGCATTCTTCGGCAGTTGCAGCGGCGTCAACGGATATGCTGCCAACGCCGCATGTGGAGTGCAGTGGGCCGGCATGGATATTCCGATTGTTTGCCTCACAGGTGACGAGTCATTCCTCGCATATCCACAGATACTGTGGACCGCGAAGCACTATGGTTTGAACACAAAATTCGTGATCGCCAATACGAAGGGGAAATCCAGGCTTAACCTCTTGCCCTCAGCGCCGACGCGACGACCTCCGCGATTCGAGATAACCGGTCCCGACATATCTCTAGCCGCACTGGCCCAGTCGATGGATGTACCTGCAGTCACCGTCTCGTTGTTCAGCGAGTTGGAACCAGCACTCGCCAAGCTGTTCACAGAGCAGGGTCCAAGCCTCATTGACGTTCAAATCGATCCGGAATCGCTTGGGCTCGACCACAAAGTTACAACGACTTAACGCACCAGTGTGTGCAACAACCTTGTAAAAACAACAATACTGCTAGAAAAATTGCTGTCGGTTTAACTCGAAAAGCCACTTGGCAACAATGTTTCGAAAAAAGCTCAAGAACCTTATCTAAATCGGTAGTTAACCGGCTATCAAAGAAGTGACTTGATAAACTTTAAACTCGTATGTCGGCAACTAACAGCCAGGTAAATCGAACGTGAAAACTCTAGCCAGAGATAGTAAAGACATGACCGAGGACAAGAAGCTCATCGTCAATGACTTCTCAATACACGTCGCCACGGTCAACGGGTCAGGCAGTCAATCTTCCAACACCGTATTGCTCCGCTCCATTTTTCAAATGGGCATTCCAGTGAGCGGCAAAAACCTCTTCCCATCTAATATTATGGGCTTGCCGACCTGGTTCACCATCCGCGTCAACAAGGATGGTTACATCGCTCGCAAAAAAGAAGTAGACATTCTAGTCGCGATGAACCCTCAGACCGCGGTCGAGGATATTAAGGATCTGCGTCCGGGCGCCGTCTGCGTCAGTCCAGTGGAATTGAATCTCGACAAGATTCGCGACGATGTCAAGCATTACGTCGTACCGTTCGGCGAGCTTGCCAACAAAGCAAGCGATAACGTCAAGCTCAAAAAGCTCTTGACCAACATCATCTACGTAGGCGTAGTCGCTGAGCTTCTCGACATCGACCAGAAAGAGATCGACAAAGCAATCGAACGTCAATTCGAAGGTAAAGCGAAAGCTATCGACCTCAACGTCCGCGCTGCAACAATTGGTCGTGAGTGGGCTCGCGAGAATCTCAAAAAAGAAGATCCGTATCGCGTTGAAAGACTCGACCTGACGAAAGGCAAGATCATCATCGACGGTAATGGCGCTGCGGCAATCGGTTGCATGTTAGCCGGTGTTTCGGTTGTGACCTGGTATCCGATCACTCCGTCATCCAGCCTCTGCGAGCAGCTTATCGACTACCTCGAGAAGTATCGTCTCGATAAGGAAACCGGTAAGCGGACCTTCTCGGTCGTACAGGCCGAAGACGAACTCGCAGCAGTAGGCATGGCTCTTGGCGCAGGCTGGTCAGGTTGCCGAAGCATGACTTCGACCTCCGGTCCCGGAATCTCCCTTATGTCTGAATTTGCCGGATTCGGCTATTTCACAGAAATTCCAACGGTGATCTTCGATGTTCAACGCGTCGGTCCCTCGACTGGACTGCCGACAAGAACCTCGCAGGGCGACCTCATGTCGACATATTTTCTCTCGCACGGCGACACGAAGCACGTACTCCTGCTTCCCAGCTCAGTAGAAGAGTGCTACGAATTCGCGATGAAAGCCTTCGACCTGGCAGAGCGAATGCAGACGCCAGTCTTCGTCCTTAGCGATCTCGATCTGGGAATGAATCAGTGGATGTCAGATCCATTTGTTTATCCCACCACACCCTTGGACAGGGGCAAGGTGCTCAGCAAAGAAGATCTCGAAAAGCTGGGTGGTTTTGCTCGATACAAAGATGTCGACGGCGATGGCATGACATATCGAACTCTGCCTGGTACGGCTCATCCAAAAGCTGGTTACTTCGTTCGCGGTAGCGGACACAATGAAAATGCAGCTTACAGTGAGCGTCCAGAAGATTACCTCTATCTTATGGATCGACTGAAGAGAAAATGGGAGAACGCGAAGAAGCTCGTCCCAGCACCAGTTATCGATCACAATAAAGATGCCAAAATCGGCATCCTTGCTTTCGGCTCCACACATTGGGCAATTCTCGAAACTCGCGATCAGCTTATGAAGGAAAAACTTCCGACAAGCTATTGCAGAGTCAGAGCGCTGCCATTCACGCAGTCGATTCCAGATTTCATCGAAGCACACGAGCAAGTTTATGTCGTCGAACAAAATCGCGATGGACAGATGCTCGATCTGCTCAGAATGGAATTCCCGCATTTGACGGCAAAACTCAGATCAGTACGCCACTACAACGGCTTGCCGGTTGACGCAGATTTCGTCACCGAGCATATTTTGGAACAAGAGCGTAACGCGAGGTAGGTCTTAAAATCATGGTTCAAGAAGTAACATCCCCAAGCCCAGCCGGAAAGGCACCTCAAACCAATAAGCTCGGTTTGACCCTGGCTGATTACAAAGGCTCGCCTTCAACTCTCTGTGACGGCTGCGGACACGACGCAATCACAAGTCAAATCATCAAAGCGTTCTGGGAACTCTCCATCGAGCCGCATCAAGTAGCGAAGCTCAGCGGAATCGGTTGCTCCAGCAAAACACCCGCTTACTTTCTGAGTCGCTCCCACGGATTCAACTCCGTACACGGACGTATGCCTTCGGTAGCGACCGGCGCACATATGGCTAATCACAAGCTTTATATGGTTGGCGTAAGCGGCGACGGTGATACGGCCAGTATCGGACTTGGTCAGTTCGGACACCTTATTCGACGTAATGTTCCTATGATCTACATCGTTGAGAACAACGGAGTCTACGGATTGACCAAAGGTCAGTTCTCCGCGACAGCCGATGTTGGCTCCACCCTTAAGGATGGAACCGTCAATCGCCAGACCGCTATTGACCTTTGCGGATTGGCTATAGAACTGGGCTGCGGCTTCGTAGCTCGCTCCTTCGCCGGCGATCCCAAACAATTGGTTGCATTGATCAAAGCAGCTCTCGCGCATGAGGGTACAGCATTGCTCGACGTAATCAGTCCCTGCGTCACCTTCAACAACCACGAAGGATCGACCAAGAGCTACAAACACGCCAAAGAAGTGGACAGACCGCTTCACGAACTCGGCTTCATTCCGTTCTACGAGCAGATCACGGTGGATTACGAACCGGGTACTGTTCAAGACGTTGAAATGCATGACGGTTCGCACCTGCGGCTGAAAAAGCTTGGTCTGGATTACAATCCAACCGATCGTTTCGCAGCAGATCGCGCTATTCACCAGTCGCACAAAGATGGCACGCTGCTTACCGGACTGCTCTACATCGATCAGGAAACGCCGAGCTTCACGAAGCTGGCGAATCTCGTCGATAAGCCGTTGTCCTCGCTCACGCCCAACGAACTCCGACCGCCGAAAGAAGCTCTGGACGAAATCATGGCGTCCCTTACCTAAGCGAATCGCGAGACAATCAAGCTAATTTTGCAGGCTAGTACCAGATATGGTGCTAGCCTGTAAAGCATATTGCTCAAAAAGTAGCTCCCCATTAGCATCCACATCGATTGTAACTAGCATCGCTATGGCGGTTACATCATTGAGTGTGGAGCCAACATCGGCTGTCGCGGAGAACTGACCTGACTGTCCGCTTAGTGACCGACTGAACCGGTGGAGAAATCGGCTAGAAGCCGGCGGTCCCAATTCTTGCAGCCGGCACGTGCACTGGACGCTCAGACGAGTTCACGTTGGATGTACCGAACAGCGTCCTGTAGGGAATCAACCCAACCCTTCAAGGTTGTAGAGATCTCTGGTATTACCGTAGAGAAATTTTTCCGCGATGCTCATAGCGTCAACAGACCTGATGAAGTTATCTCCGACAAGTTGACCGAGCACCGCCTGCAGTGCTTCCTTCGTGACTAGCGCGCCATACCAGTGCATCTCCGGGACGCTGTGTCCATCAGTACCACCAAGTATCTTTGTCGTTGGTGCAACAGCCATGGATTCCAGCATCACCTGTTTGGCAGTAGCGGAAGCCAGCACCACTGTTAGAGATAAATCCATATAGCAATTCGGAAAAACGGAGCAAAGATATGCAGCTTCCTTATGATACGGAAAGCAGTGGAGGAACACAAACCTCGCCCCGTTAAAGCGCTTGGACTTCAAGACGGAAGTCAGTAACACCGGATTAGCCTGATCGAGCATAAGATCGGTATCGCCGAATCCAGAGTGGATTTGAATTGGCAGCCCTGCTTGAATTGATGCCTCGAAGGCGTGAAACAAGAGATAGTGATACAGGGCGGACTTCTCTATCCTGAAGTGGGCGATATCCGACAATGATCCACAGATCTCTTTGTACTCCGTCTCCGCAAGAGATCTCTCGACCGCACAGTCCGTAGGAAGTCCACCCCGATACGCGGCAATTGTTTTCAAACCCACCAGATCTGAGGAAGCTTCGAGAATTTCCTCTTGAATCCCCCTTTCTAATTTGGAAAACGACATCCGCTGCCGAATCAACCGTTCGAACATCGCCTCCAGCCTCATAATCTTATATACAGGACGTTCACTCATCTTTGCCAATTCGTTGTTGGCGAGCATGACGTCTGACATAAAACCATTGTCCACGAGCAACGCCCCAATCGAAGCATCATCAAAGAGCGTATTCAGGTAGTCGGACGGCGACATCTTCTGGCGCAGCTCGATAAGCTCATCCTCGGTCTCGAATGGCAACAATTTCCTGAGCCGGTGGAGCATATTGATGTAGGTCAGTGAATGATGCGCATGTCTCTCGATATAGCTCATTGATTGCGATTCCGAGAAAGAGCGACGGAATTGAAGAACGTCTACGTCGAGAAATCCTTTCAACAGCGAATGCGCGTGATTATCTATCAGAATTGTCTCGGACAGATCAACTTTCATCGACATCTACTAGTACCGCATCCGGTGATGGGCCAGCTCGAACTCGTTATCGAGGGCGAAAGCTTGCACTTCAGAAGATTTGACGATGATATAGGCGTTCGAAAGCTCTTCTCCAAGAGTGCTCATCAAGAAGCGATCGGCCTCGAGTTCGACAAGTGCTTTATGCAGGGAATGGGGCAAGCGCTGGACCCCATGTTTAGCACACTCGTCGTCTGTTAGATCTGCCGGATCTCCTGCCACCGGCTCCGGTGGCACCACTTTTTTCCTGACTCCGTCCAGCCCACATGCTATAAGACTGGCCAGTGCGAGGTACGGATTCATCGTACTGTCCACGCACTTTACCTCGATGTTGGAGGAAGCCATTTCATGACCCCAGTACAACGACGGAATTCGAACCGCCGCTTCGCGATTTTCATACCCCCAACAGGTGAAGGCCGACGCCCAGCTCTTCGGCTGGAGGCGCCTGTATGAATTTACAGAAGGAGCGAGCATCGCTGCTAATCCGGGCAAATGCGCCACTATTCCAGCAACGAAATGCTTGCCGAATTCACTCAGTCCTTTATCACTCCAGAGCAAATTCCTCTCACCATATTGATCCCAAACAGACAGGTGAATGTGACACCCGTTGCCCGGCTGATCTTCGAATGGCTTGGGTGCGCATGTGACGAGCATATCTTGCTCCATTGCTAAGCCTCGCAATGTTTCACGAAAAATAATGTATTGATCGCAAGCAGTCAAAGCAGGCGCATGAGAGATGCTCACCTCATGTTGACCGTGCCCAAGCTCCGGGTAGTACTGCTCGACGTGCAACCGCTGGCGGTGCAAGTAATCGACCAATTTGGAAACAAATTTATTTGCTCTGTTATGTCCATCAGTTCCGAAGCATACGCTCGAATCCAGGTGGACGAATCGACCATCGAAGTCTTTCGTCCCCATCATGAACTCAGGCTCGAATGCTGCTTGAATGGAGAAACCCATTTTGTCCGCTTCTTCTATCTGTTGCTTGAGTAACGAACGCGGACAAAGCTTCCACGGCTGTTGATCCAACTCGATCAAATCGCACAGCATGAGACCAGTGTTCGAAACATAAGGCAAGACCGTGAAGGTGGAAAGGTCCGGCACCATCCGGACTTCCCCAACCGCACCTAATCCGGTATCACTTTGAGGCTTGTCAAGCGAGTTCATCGCCAACTGTCCCTTGACGAGTCCGATCCCGGTGTCGATTCTGTCCTTCAGCCTTGGTAAGGACGAGCTTTTGCCACGAACCATGCTGCAGAAGTCCGTGTACAGGAATCGCACCAAATTCACACCGAATTTGCTAGCTGTTTCCAGGACATCGTCCTTCGTACGATCGACTTTTCGAATCACTGGGTCATTACCATGCCGGTTAAAAACCACACGATACTACCACCTTTTCATGGCGAGTGACCGCTTGAGTCGAAGTGTGAGCAGAGCAGTGTCCATGGTATGCCCAAGCTCGATTTAATCGCCTGGAGGACCCTCCACTCTCGCGTCTGACCTATGCTCGGCTTTGTTTTAACAAGGAGACATTGATCAGGAAATAAGCACCCGCTGCAACCAAGACAAAAACATAAAACCAGGTTGGCAGAGGAAGTCCATTGAACAAAACGAAGACAAATGCAAATGCGAAATACCCGAGAAAAAACAGGGGCGATAGCGTCGAGGCCTTCTGGCTGCGAAGTACAAAGATAGCCACTATCGAAGCAACGAACCAGAACATCTCGAAAGGTGCCACCAAAAAGTTGATAAGCGAAACCTGACCGTTAGTAACCAGGTTGGATACATTGTCTAGAATCTCCAGGCAAGCCATCAGGCAGGCACAGATTGCATAAAACTTGACCATAATTCAAACTCCTTTCGTTGCATGCACAGACTATAGAAGTCAAATAGGACAAAAACTGGACTGCATTGATGGCCGACTGGGAGAATTTTTGAGAAGATCGTAGGTCGGTACAGGCGCTTGCTCGTCGGACGTTCACCTGGGACCGCCAGCGCCAATAGGTACAACGGTATGATTTGCGTTGATGAAACATAGCCTGCTTATCATTGCAAACTTGCTAAGCAAGACTTCGATCAACCTGCCAGTTGGTTCGCCCGCTACGCGCAAGACGGAGCAGAAGCGAATCACGTTTGCATCAAATGCACGAGGGTTGGCAACACGCCGTTCAGGAGATAGACGCTTATTTCGTTTCGATCGTCGACGTGCCGGGGTGCGGATGTATAGCCTCACAGATCAGTAACATTGAACTATCCGGACTATTTCTTAGGCACACGAAACCAAAATGCAGACCCCTGGCCAGGCACGCTTTCGACGCCAATCTGTCCGCCATGTAGCTCCACAAGCGCCTTGCAGATTGCTAGTCCAAGACCCTTTCCAGAATTCGAGTGATCGCCAATCTTAACGAAGCTATCAAAGATCGCATTTTGATGTTCCACTGCGATTCCGCATCCGGTATCAACTACGGTGAACTCAACTTTGTCGCCATTTTCACTGGCGTCCACAACAATCTTGCTGCCGTGCGGTGAAAACTTAATTGCGTTGCCTATCAAATTGCAAAGCACCTGATTCAATCGATTCGAATCAGCCGAAAATTGAAAGTCATTTTCGAGCTTCTGCTCTATCGCCACACTGTAATTGATTGAGGAGAACTCCATCGCCCTGATTGCATCCGCAATCAATTTCCGGGCAGAAACCGAAGTTGGTTTAAGCGAAATACTCCCAGACACAAGCTGCTCCGCGTCGAGGAGATCATTGGTCAACCGCACCAATCGACCGATATCGAGGGAAGCGTTGCGCGTGATCGTCTTCGCTTCGTCGGAAACTTCGCCGGCAGCGCCTTCCGAAATCAAGGTAAGTGCAGCATCGATGGAGGTGAGAGGAGAGCGAAGATCGTGACCTACCATTGCTACGAGTTGTCGCCTCATCTCCTCTGACTCGTGGAGGTCCGTGATTGCCTGCTGAAAAGCCAGATCTAACTGTAAAATTTCATCGCCTTGACGATTGATCGGCGATGTTTTCTTTCCAGAAATCAGGTCGGTACTCTTCTTAAGTCTTTCAATTCGCGTCGCTATGTTCTGGAAGAAAAACACAGCCGCACCAATGGCAATGACGATATTCAATCCAATACCTACGACGAGTATGACAACGACATTTTGTCTCGCTCGTCGTAGTTGACCGGTAAAGCTATCGCACAGAATGCGCTCGGCCTCGATAAAGTCAGATGTTCGTCGGGATATATCATCGAGCAAACGTTTCTCCGATGACAGACCACTATTGTTAGCAAAAACCTTCATACCTTCCGAATAATCGTCGATCTTATTGAGCAGCCGGTTAAGAGCATTTTCCGCGGACGCAATAGTCTCCTTGCATGCGGCGATTCGGTCAGCTTGCCCCTTGTCGCTCGAACTCTTTTGACTAATCTCTTCGTATCCCTGCTTCATCAGTTGCATTGAGAGCACGCTCTTGTCACGCGCAGATTGCTGGTGCGTGAAGTTGTACATTGCACCGGCAGTAGCACAGTCGATAGAATGTCGAAGCACATTGCTCGCGGTGTAGATCAGATATTTTGACGTCGACTCTCGTTGAAGAGCGGCGTCCGCGTTCGACAGCGCGTTGATAAGGACAATTAGAAATACGACTTGAAAGCACAACGGCAAACAAACCAAAGCAATTCCTTTCTGTCTAAGCTTCCAACTCACAAAGACACCATGCCATATTAACTGCCACCATTTTAGTGTACACTCCGGAATATTCAAGCGATGCGTGCGACGCTTTTATATCCGGCACTCACGTGGTACAACCAATCTGTCTGCTCAAAACCGAACGGAATGGCAAAGATACTTATAGTTGACGATGACCTGAGCTTAGCTGCGAATATAAAGCGGTGGCTCGAATTCGAGAATCACCTCGTCGAACATACGGGCTCCGGATCGGATGCACTTAATTTGATGAAATCCTTCACCTATGATGTCATAGTGCTGGACATCAACCTTCCTCATATGAGCGGCTTCGACGTGTGCCAGAGTTACAGAGACTCAGGCGGACAAAGCCCGATTATCATGCTTACCACAAAGGATCAAATTGAGGATAAGGAGCTCGGCTTCGGTTCAGGGGCGGACGATTATCTCAGCAAACCTTTTAATTTAAAGGAGCTGTCACTGCGTATCAAGGGTCTTCTAAAAAGATCGAGGGACGTGACAGAGTCGGTCCTCCAATCCGGAGAAGTCATACTCAACCCGACAGCAAAATCAGTATCCGTCGCAGGAAAACTGGTATCACTGCAAAATCTCGAGTTTAGAATTTTAGAACTCCTATTACGAAACAAAGGATCGGTTCTCTCGACAGATTCGATCTTGGAGCGCACTGCAGACTTCAACGCAGAACGCAGCCCAGAGTCACTGAGAACCGCGATTAAGAAGCTCAGAAAGAAGATAGACATCGAGGGTAGCGCCTCGATAATTTCTAACGTACACGGCGTTGGATACAAGATTTCGGATTAGTTCACTAGTAGTTCACAACCGCCGATTATTCTGGACTCATCCGAACAGTGCACCCTCAGTTCGGAGAGGTCCCAAACACAGTTAGCGTTGTCTGCAACAAAGCACCGCACCCCGTCGTGTTGTTGCTAGTTTTTCTTGAGGAGCATAAGCATGTTAATAAACGACCTGATCGATTCCAACAACTCCAGTATGAAATTTGACAGCACTGGAGGCGGTCTTCAATCCTTTCTAAGGGAGATGTATTCCAGAGATTCACGGATAAGCCCGTCCGTGAATCCGGAAACATCGTTCAAACTAGATGAAGTTAGTTTTTTAGACGCCAGCACAACAGAGAGCGAAAGTCCAACAGATCAGCCCCAAAAGCCACGAGTGGAAACTATCAGAACTTCCAGTGGCAGTACTACGCTGGAATTTGCTGCAGACGGCAAAACTGTCGCCAGATCAACAGATCGAGACGAAAGTGGAAAGAAGACCGCGACTTTGGAATTTCGCGCTGATGGAAAAACCTTGAAAACCTCAGAGACTTACGATAGTGCAGAACGACTCTCCACAAGAATTGAACACGACGACAACGGAAAGGACACTACCACGTTCCTCTACAAAAACGGAAAGCTCAATTCGAAAGTAGAGACGGGCGAGAAAGGATATACGGTGTACCTCTACGAAGATGGAAAGCTCGATTCCAAGTCTGAGCCAATGCCGGATGGAAAAGGTGGTAAGGCCTTCACCAAGTACAGACCCGACGGGTCGAAGGAGTCTACCGTTCTGTCCGATAAGACCGGACGTACAACGACAATCTATCAGTTCTTCCCCTCCGGAAAAATCGAGTACGAGGTGGTTTATCCAGCTAACGGTGAACGGCGAGGAACGTTGTACTCGGAAAGCGGCAAGATCCTTAGCGCGCCCGACGACGCATTCTTCGACAAAATGCTTCGTGTGTACGACTTGAAGTAACCTCAGACAAGCACAATCTCGCACCTACTGAGCTTCGCCAGATCTTGAACAATAAAACGCCGATACAACTATTGGTTCTGATCGATCAGTTTCTATTTATCGATATCAAAATTTTGCAGTGTGTACATTGAAAACTCCGAACCAGCCAACCAGAGACCAAATCGCAAGTGGCGCATGGGCGTCGATTGCGAATCAAACCAAGGGAGAACACTTCATGTACAACCCAACAGATCAACCGCAAGACCCCTCGACCGACAGATCGGACAATTCCAGCGCCGCGATGGCAAGCTTTGTGCAAGAGCTATATTCATCAGCCTCAAGAGAGTTAGCCGCAGCAGCGAGTAGATTCACTGGCAGCTTCATGTTAAATGATTTGGAGATAGAGGACAATACCACCAGTGGTGCCGACACCACAGGCAATGAAGATAAAGTTGGAGATAGCGCCAAACTTGCAAAAACGGAGGTACCGAACGACAAAGACTCGGAGCCAGCGAAGCCGAACGGCTCTGATAAGGCGCCCAATCTAGTCGAATCAACTCGAAGCAAGGCGGAAATTGATGCAGAGAAAGATGCACGTGGTCTCGACAAAGGTCTCGAATTCAAAAAGGACACGATGCCGGGTTCCGCAAGCGACGCAGAAGCCAAGCTCAACGAGAGGGGCAAGAGTTCCAAAGAAAAATCGTTTACGAAACAAGACCTTTTAAAAGAGTTTGAAAAAGCAGGGGGAACCAATACTCTGAAAGATAGAACAGAGGAGCCATCTCCTGGCGGAAAAGACAAATCGTCCAATGAAGGCACAGCTCCGAAAGGAAGCGACCGCGAAGAGGAGAAGAAGCTCCATCTACAACACAACGGTTCAAGCAATTCAAAACCAGACAAATAGATATTGATCAAACAAGTTTTACACGGAGCAGAATGATAGGGACAACAATTAAGAGTTCGGCGCTGGGCCGAGCTCTTAATTGGCATTTCCATCGGTCGACGCTTAGAATCTGAACTCGGCGTTGTTGCCGTGGCGATGGGGAACTCGCGAAAGGCAGCCCATTCAAGAAACATACTGCATTAATACCGTTCCATATCAGACCGCCCGATCTCAAATTGTTCGTTTAATTATTGTGCTCAATCTCGTTACTTTCATGTAACTAACACGTTGTTATCTTAGACACAGATTGAATCCAGACCTGGCGAACGACACCGATTATTCGCAAACGCTTTTATCTTTTCGCATGTGAGGTTAGCAACGATGGCATTAGATTCATTCCCTTCGGGTTTCTTCGATTTCGCACCAGTCCCAGATAATCGCAGGATTAACGATGAAGCATTTCAGCTAATGCTGGAGGCCTCTTCGCTCAGAGCAAAGGATGGAACTCAGGTCAAGACAGAAGCGAAAGAAAGCCCCGAGGAGAAAGCAGAACGTCAGTTACTGCAATCCATTGCAACGCTCATCGACGGAAAAGGCGACAACACTGCTGCAATTGCCCTACTTCTGGCCCAGATTCCCGAGAATCCGATATCCCGTCCCCTTTCCGGTCCTATTAATGAAAAGCTCAAGGCTTTAGGCAGCGATAAGAGCGTCAGCTTCGTGGTGGGAGAAGGCGGCCGCACTATGAAAGTCTATCGCGAAGAGAAGACGCAACCGGAAAAAGGTGACAAGTCATCCAGCAAGTTCTATCCGCTGTACGACGTCAAAGCACCTATAAAAAAGACACTGCAATAGCAACAAGTGTGCAGATTTAACCGATTATGATTTTCGGTCTTCGCTCTGCGTCTGGCTCGTTCTCGCGTAAAATTTCTCGGGTAACAGCTCCGATTTCTCCTTCGCCAAGAAACACATATTTGAAGAAAACACCGATCGGATTCCCCTCGGTCCACCCGAAATACGCGTGAGGAATTGTCCCGGTTGACTCGCGAAGATGCATGAGGACGGCTGCGATAGCATTTGGTACGGCTGGAGTTACCGCGCGCAGAACTTTGTATCCGGCCACCGTGTGACCAGTTACAAACAAGCATTCGTCTTCGAAGTCGGATGGATCACTCAGGTTAAGTTCGAGAAATATGAATGTCGCTTCCGCCTCAGTCAACTTATGGACCTTGCGAGTTTCCATCTCCTTTTTGGCATAGCTACTGCCATCTGGACGATGCGCAAGTAAGCAGAGTTCTGCGGTGTTCTTGAGACAGTCCTGGACCAAATTCGTGGCGGCTTGATCGAATTCAACTGATTGAATCCGAATTTCCACGGAGCGCACCGCTCGCGATATCAACGATATTATGAGAATGGCTCCGATGAATACTGAAGCTATATGCAGACCTTCCGGACGTTCAATCATATTTGCAATGGATGTATAGAGAAAGACAAGAAATATGGTCACGAAGAGAATGCGCTTTGTAGTTCCCTCTTTCCAACTAGACAGCATAACCGCAAAAGCAGAGGAAGCAAAGAGAACGAGCACGCCAGTGGCATATGCGCCGGCTTGCGCATCGACGTCGGCGTGGAATAGATAGGTAACTATCAGAGATATCGCGGTAAAGGCCGTAACCAATGGACGTCTAGCAAGAGACCACTGCGGAGCCATTCCATATCGAGGCAGATATCGCGGAACGAGATTCAGAAGTCCCGCCATTGCGGAAGCACCTGCGAACCAGAGGATGAGTATTGTACCGATATCATATGCGGTACCAAAGGCTACTCCGAAGTGCTGATGCGCAAGATAGGCCAGCGCCCTGCCATTTGCACTGCCTCCGGTTTGGAACTGAGAAGCCGGAATTAACAACGTTGTAGTTATGCTGCTTAGAATCAATCCAACTGCCATAATCACGGCAGACGTCAGCAGTAATTTGCGAGTATTCTTGACGCGCCCCGTAGGATTTTCCTCCACGTCGTCAGGCAATCCTTTCACGAGAGGCATAACCGCGACCCCGGTTTCGAATCCCGACATTCCTAGCGCCAGTTTGGGAAAAACCAGCAGGGAAATTCCTACAATTGATGGTATGGATTTATATGTCGAAAGCAGCTTAACTTGCCAGTCAACAATCAATCCAGGATTCATGATTAGCTCGAATAGAGATCGACACAGGACCACTGAATTTGCGCCGAGGTAGAAGACGACAAGCACTACCGATAATCCTATAGCCTCTCGAAACCCTTTCAGAAAAATGGCTCCAAGAATAATCAACAAAGCAGAAGTGATGTTAAGTTTATCGTTACCAACCTGAGACAGAATCGGGTTTTCCGCAATATGAGCCGCAGCATCAGCAGCCGAGAGCGTCATCGTAATCACGAAGTCAGTCGCAGCAAATCCGAGCAGCACGAGAATAAGAAGCTTTCCTCTCCAGCCTGGTAAGAGATGTTCAAGCATCGCCAGACTGCCTTGACCATGTGGACTCTCGTGCGCGACCCGATAATAAAGTGGTACCAATCCGAACATGGTAACAATAACTACGACTAGGGTAGCAATTGGCGAAAGGATTCCAGCAGCAAGAAATGCGATGCCAGGCTGGTAGCCGAGAGACGAGAAATAGTCGACTCCCGTCAAACACATAACATTCCACCAGGAAGCGTGCTGCTCTTCCGTGGACTGACTACTCACCGAGTGCCTAGAGAACAACTAACAACCCACCAGTTGACACCCAGGCAGTATACAAGAGCCGGGCTAGAGCCGCTATCACAATGCCATAGAAACAGTCCGACCTACTTCTGCAGTGAATGAAGCCGGTTGATTACATCCGACAACCGGGAACAATATGTGAACGCGTTGATTAGCGAAGTAATTTTATCGGTCATGGACCAGAATCACCAGATTCATCAATACAACGTCGATATTCTGCTCACGCTCGTCATGGTCATAACGGCCGTAGCGATGGCCACAAGATGGATCAAAGTTCCGTATTCGGTCGCGCTTGTCATTGTCGGATTAGCAATTGGAATTTTCAAAATTCTTCCGCCCGTGGAGATGACACCAGATCTAATACTGGTTTGCGTCTTACCACCGCTGCTTTTCGAGGCGGCCTGGAATATAAATCTCAAGTCCATCAAAGCGGATTGGCTGCCAATCCTGGTATTAGCCACAATTGGCGTTCTCTTCTGCATGTTGATAACAGCCGGCTGCCTGAATCTGATAGGAGCAGTGGCGCTTGGACCCGCGTTAGTTTTTGGCGCATTGATTGCCGCAACAGATGCGGTCTCTGTGGTCGCAGTAATGAGGGCGATGCATCTCAAAGGTAGGATAACAACACTGCTCGAAGGCGAGAGTATTTTTAACGACGGAACATCCATGGTGCTCTTTAATGTTGTGCTCTCGATCGTGGTGACAGGAGCTTCCTTTTCCATTACAAATACGGTCGGACAGTTCGCGCTTGTGTCCGTTGGCGGCTGCCTGATCGGGCTTTTAATCGGCTTATTGGCATCAAAGATCACAAGCTTTTTCAACGATTACCTTCTCGAAATCACGCTGACCGTGCTCGTCGCCTATGGGTCTTATTTACTGGCAGAACAAATGCATATCTCTCCAGTCATGGCAGTCGTGGTAGCAGGGATGGTATACGGGACTTACGGAAGTAGAGTCGGCATGTCGCCTTCCACCAGATCAGCCATCAATCTTTTCTGGCAGTATTCGACCTTCGTCGTCAATTCACTGGTCTTTCTCCTCATTGGATTACAAATCAACCTGGATCTCCTAATCAAATACCGAGACCTTATCGGAGTTGGCATTCTCTCGGTGACCGTAGCTAGATTGGTAACTGTTTATGGACTATGTCCATTCATCTCGACCAGAAGAGCTCCGATTCCAGACGGATGGCGACATCTTCTCGTCTGGGGCGGATTGCGAGGCGCATCTTGCATGGCACTTGCGTTGAGCCTGCCAAAATCATTTGATTTGAGAGAAGGAATTATAGTCACTACATTTGGTATCGTTCTTTTCACACTTTTGTTTCAGGGAATGACGTTGGGGCCCTTGATAAAAGTTTTGGGTCTACGTCAAACGGACAAAGATTCGGCCGAGCAATATCAGGTACTAAGAGCTCGATTGACAGCCAAGAAGGCGGCATTAAGTATCTTAGAGCAATTGAGAAACGAGAGAGGATTGTCGAACCGCAATTATCAAATTCTCTCAGACGAAATCTCGCGTGAGTCCGAAATTTTAGAAGACGAGATAGACAAAATTAACTTGGCTGACCAAGAGCTTGAGGCTTTAGAACTTAGAGATTCG
The DNA here is from genome assembly GCA_019746975.1 of Candidatus Obscuribacterales bacterium. GTDB lineage: Bacteria > Cyanobacteriota > Vampirovibrionia > Obscuribacterales > Obscuribacteraceae > JADYXR01. The sequence continues at coordinate 40,832 of JAIERK010000042.1, read as the reverse complement.
AGAATCCTCTTGTTGGAAGCACAAGAGGATTGCCTCCGCCAGCTCTCTCAGGATGGTGTATTGGGTGAGGAAGCGTTCTATTCGTTACGCGAAGAGTTGGCTTCAAAGACAGAATCACTAAAAGATTCGCTCGAAGAACAGATTCAAACGATCGATATCTACCGAAGTGGCCGGCACATGCAATTGTCCGAAGCAGCTGTTGATACAGATGGTGATAAGTCCAATGAAACTCATACCTTAGAACCAACGAACACAGGCAACGTGCGAAGTGACGAAGGTCTTTAAGATTTCGCTCGTGAGCCGGGTGGTTGCAACTCGTTGGTCCGGAGACGGTAGCCAATACCAGGCTCAGTAATAAAGTACCGCGGGTGCGCCGGGTCGGACTCGAGCTTGCGGCGAAGTTGCGCCATGAAGACCCTGATGTAGTGGCTCTCGTCACCATAACCATCACCCCAGATCCTGAATCGTATTGTCTGCACACTATTCGGACGAGACCATAATGATCTCCGTTGCCGATCACGGTTCAGGCATCCCAGCTGACAGTAGACAGCAAATTTTCGAGAAGTTCTATCGCGACAGTTCGAGCACTTTCGGAGCCGGTCTCGGTCTGGCAATCTGTAACGGTATCATCGCGGCTCATGGCGGTGAAATCCGGGTCGAAGATAATCCGGGCGGCGGCTCTATCTTTCGATTTGCGTTAGAACTCGAAGAACCATCTCCGATAGTCAATACGGATAGACTGGCATTGCCTGAGAATGGCACGAGCACTGAAGGGCAAATGCGAGATTTATTCTAATCGTCAACCCTTTTAACTTGACGTGTTGCGATTAGCGTTCGTCCTCATTTTTCCAGTATTTATCTGCAATCGCATTGAGTGAGCTTTTCGCCCATCCGAGTATTGAAAGCGATCCGAATACTGCAACTGTTACTTCTAGCCAGGGATCAAACATAGTTACTCTCCTCTGGTCATATTCAATTAAACACCCAGAGTTGTCAAAGTCTCGTAGCAGGAATCCCGTTGTGTGCAAAGAAATTGCAAAGATTGCGAATTGTTCAACTTAGCAATTGCATGAAGCACGCATTGGTTTTATCCACCGGCACCTGCTCATGTAGAAACACGCTTTCGCACTAGCCTTTTCGTACATAGCTCCACCTGCGCAATCTCATCTAGAATCTCAACAATGATTTTTTGGCATTGTGCGACATCTGATTTCTCATTCAACGTAGACACAGATTCTGTGCTGCTGGTTAATCTGTCCATCTGCGCCCGACACTCTGATGCTGACTGGGATGGTATGCTCGTGCCTAACAGAGCGATCACATCGCTAAACTCCTTTTCAGTAAGGGTCGTGAGCTTTTTCAATGCATCGGAATAGTGCTCAACCCATTCCTTTCGAGGAGGTAAGGGCACGGTGGTTGTGCCGGTGTTACCAATGTTTTGAAAACCATAAGGATAAAGCTGCTCCTGATAGGGAGTAGGTTTATCATCTATATAGTCGTTGATAAAATCACCAAATTCGAGAATCCGAGTATCTTCACGTTGGAACTCGGCTAGTAATAATTTAGCGTCGCGCCTGAGTTCATGCAACGACCGCCTTAATTCACTCAATTCTCTACTAAGTGTTTTCAAATCCTCGGGCGATGCGTTGCTTCCGGATGATTGTTCGTCATTACCTCCACCTGCCAATGATGGAGAACTCACAAATAGTGAGAAACACAGACATAGTCCCATCGGTAGAGATAGAAACCAATTCTTCATCAAAACCTCCAAATAAAACTTGCATCCACAAGATTAGCGCGCTCAACACGAAAGCGAGGCCGTTTTGATACGTTCTTTATACCTTTGTGGAAATGTATACCGAATATTAATATGCGAGCCTGTATTGTCGGCCCTGTCCCGAGCCTAGTTAAAACGTTTGGCGATCCTCTCCAGGAGAAGCCCGGTATGATTTTGGTTGCAACACTAAACCCAATTTTAAAGAGGATCAACCATAAAGAAATCCTCGAAGATAAAGGTGGCCCCGATCAATCAGGCCAAAGTCTTAGAAGTTAAGGTGGATCTGCTTCATTACCTTACGGGGTAGTCCACCAAGAATCAAATTGTTTGTTGATGATACCATGAGCGGTGCTCGTGATCTATTAAAGAAATGCCAGATTGAGACCCGCCGTATGCTCACTCCATACTTGGTTGCTAATTCGATCATCGTTCTTTCTTCGCGAAGCGCAGACAGTGACACTTTAGCCTTGAACTCCAGGCTGTGTTTCTTTCGCGTTTTTTCATTTCGACTCCCTTCTTGTGAACCTATTACATTTCACGATTTTTTGGGAGCAAATTACACGTTAACTACTGGTCTGAAAATTGGGAGCCTCTTCTGCAGGCAGCCTTGAGGAAGGGATGGAAGAGACTATCACAGTCCATAAGCTTGGCTTGAATGGCGATTTGAAGCGCATCTTCTCGTCAACCAATTGCATTGAATCCATGTTCTCGATGTTGCGCCGCTACAAACGCAACGATAAGAAGTGTGAAAAGTTCATCTCACATCGAAAGAACTCTGGTGGTGACCATCCTGGAAGCAGAAAGACGATTCAGACGTGTCCGCGGCTACAGAGAACTCAAAGATCTTCAAACAAAGTTCAAGAATTTACGTGCCACCACTTGCAATACCACAGCGGCGTGATAGAATACTAAAGAACGAAATCGAAATGAGCACCATCAGCCGCGATCGTCAAAATTCCAACTAAGACAGAGATAATCCCGTATTGTCTACATTTCCCTAATGCGTATTCCAACTCCAATGGCTACTAAACACCCCTATCTGATTCTGCCAATCTTGGTGAGCATTCTTAACTGGTCTGCTCCATTGCAAGCCCAAGAGCCCGATTCGACAAAGAAACCAACCGCGATCGAGACTCTGAGCGCGTCACCGAAAGAGCTAGGCGGACCTATAACGTTGCGACCAGTAGACGATCTCCGAAGAGATCTGGAGAATCTCGCGAAGAAGGCAAACGTGGAGCTGCCACCGTCAGCGACACCAACCGAGCCCCTGACTCATTCTGCGCTGGGCAGGTACTTTCTCGTTCTTCTACCAAAATTGTCACAATTACCACCCGGACAGTTATCATCTCGCGACATCCAGGACATCGGGATTCTGTCTGAAGAGTTCGAAAACAGCATGCAAGAAGTGCGCGGTACGATGATTCTCCACGCATTTAAAAATTCGACGGCAGATTTCAAACAAATCGACGCAAAAGTCGAAGAAGCAAAGGCACGACTCTCAGTCATTGAAAAGCTGAAAATCAACGGAGACTTTACCTTTGCACCACAGTCCGACATGGGTCGATCTGACCGCGATTCAATGGCTGCCAATTTACGAGCCCGTATCAACTTTTTGGCACGAGTCAAGGAGGCCAAACCAGAGGACAAACTCGGAGAAGGCTATGTCTTCGCCAGGCTCACCGCAGCAGCCGGCCGATTTTTCCCGAGGAACAAATTCCTAATGAGTCCGTTAAACGACATAGTCGACGCCAATGCATCACCTTACAATTCCGGACCTAACGAAGTTCAAGTGCCTAACCTCGTTATCAATAACAACAATAGTAATTCGCTGAGACCAACTGTCAGTTTAGAACAAGCATACTACTCGCAGGATTTCCGCCCGGGCGGCCAGGTGAAAGGTAATTTCAAGACTGGTCTCGTCTATCTCGGCGCGATGTTCGACAATAATAATTTCGCGAACAACGAAGCGTTACAATTCATGAATACGCAGTTCGTCAACAGTACTTCGTGGAGACCGAACTTAAACGGTCCGGCCATGGTTGCTTCATTAGAGCAGCCACTATTCCGCGGCAAAGCTTTCATTCGAGGGACCAGCGCAATTGCCACCATATCCAACCGAGATTTCTTTGGATGCTACGGATTCAATCACGAAGCTCAGTTCGGACATACATTTCTGAATAAAGAGGGCAATCTTCGAGCTGGATTTTGGAATTGGAATTTCAGACGAGGAAGCAACACCCCATTCACCACTCCGAGCGATTTGTTCGGCACAGGTCTGCTATCAGTCATCCCTGGTGGTTCGGGCGCCAACGGACCAAAACCTGTGGGCTTCTACTTGAACGCAGATCAGAGGATTTGGAAAGACATCGGGATTTGGGGACGATATGCACTCAATGATAAAAACATAGGCGAGGTTTTCCTTGGCGGACTTCTCACATCGAGGCAGTCATGGAGCATCGGCAGCGAAATTCCACTGAAAATAATCTTTCCGAAAAAACGTCCTGATGACGTGATCGGCATTGCATACGGACAAATCAGTGGGCTCTATAGAGATGGTATCACTTCGCCCAGTACACCGGCCTTTCTCTCGCTTAACGGCGTACCGGCAAACAACATTCAGCAGGTCAATCAGAATCTCGTGACCATGACAGGTGGCACACGCAGAAGCGATGAAAAGGCTCTCGAGGTTTATTATCGATATCAGATAAACAAAAACATATCGGTATCACCAGACGTGCAGTACGTCTTTTCACCGGGTGGATCCGCACCTGTTCCCGGCATATTTGCAGTCGGAACCAGACTCAACATAGTGTTCTAGACCCGCATCACTGCCGTGCTTAACTGCCACATCGGGTACATAAAAAAAACTGAGACGCTCAACCGACAATTATCTTGGGTCTCCTCCCCGGATCTTTTTCTAACTCGCGCAGAATTTCCCGTGTCACAGGAACTGTTTCTCCTTCGCCAAGAAATACATATTTGAAAACGTACCCGAGCGGATGTCACTCTGTCCACCCAAAATACGCATGCGGAATGGTCACTGTAGTATCGCGCAAGTGCAACAACAAAGCCGCAATCGCATTGGGGATTGCTGGGCTCTCCGCACGAAGAATCCGAAAAACATCAACTTCGTAGCCGGATACTTCCAGACAATCATCGTCAAATTCTGATGGGTCGATTAGAGAAAGCTCGAGAAATACGAATGTTTGCTTTAGCACCATATACGAGACCAAAAATTTCATTAGAACTTAGTTGTCATGAGAGAATTGGGTGTTATTCGGTGAATTGTTTGGGAACAATAGTTACACCAGGAAATACAAATCGTCCCGCGTGCGCCATTGACGCTGGGACAGGCGGGAACTGTATGCCTCCTTCAAGGATACTCAAAATCTATTACATCTCAACGTTCCTCATTGGACTGATGATGTCTGTTCCAGTCTCCCAGTGGGTCAAAGCCAATGAGCTCGGGACGCGTGGGGCGTTCGGACTAATCCTGTGCTGGAATGTCCTCTGTCTCATGCTGTTGCCGCTTATCCTCGACTGGCTCGAGAGCCGGTATCTCAAAGCGCGATTCGTGACTATCACAGAAATCGCCGGCGACAATCCTCGACTTGCCGAAGTTATTTCAAAGCAGTGCGAGCAGTTACATATCCATAGCTTGAAGTTCGCTGTCGTCGATACAGCATCGGACGAAGTGATTTCATATGGACTTTGGCGCTCCAATCCTCGCCTTCTCGTACCTGGCGCTCTGCTCAAACCGGAAAACCAGGAGAAAGCGATTCCAAGCGTGCAAGCCGAGCTCGCCCGATTCATCAAACACGACGACAACACGGTCATCTTTCTCATCTTCGCCGGATTCCAGGCTATGTTTCTGGTCTTCCTCGTCTGGGCGATGCACTAAATTCCGCACCTTGCCTCCCCAACCGACAGGGACGAGGTCTTGGATGCATTTGGTGATCATAGCCAGCCAGTTTCAACCACTTCTGAAAAAACAGCATCAAAGATTCGACCTGAAACCGGCAGTTACTAATGCGTAACAGACGCGACTTATAGTCGTCGACGTGAGAATGCACACCAGGTGGGTTGTGTATCGGGGTGACGAAATGAAAAATTCTGACTTATACGTCGCGGAACTTAATTGGCAGGCTATTCCATTCTTCTCGTCAGTTGTTCACAAATGCTGCGAAATAGACAGCAACATGAATGGATTCTCGCGCAAGACCAGCGGAACATCTGGGTGTACCTCGAGCGAACCTGGTCCACGATGTTCGACCAAACACCTCTATGACGAGCAGTGGGAAGCAATAACGGTGATTCGCGGCGATATCATAGTAAGCTGTGTTGCCATGATTGGTACTTGAAACTAGGGCATCGGCAACCGCAGTCATGGGTCCTACGAACTAAATTTCACACTCAATTAAGTTTTAACGCGTTCTCAGCAGTGTATGTAGGAGACGGATATGTTGGCACGGGAATTGAATGTGGCAAGGGTGCTCGTTATAGAGGACGATCTTGAGGTGGCGCAGGCGCTCGAGCTCTGCCTGAAATTAGAGGGACACACCCCGGAGATGGCTTTCAACGGGCGGGAAGGATTTGAGTTACTCAAGTTCGGTGGCTACGACCTTGCCATAGTTGACTGGCAATTGCCAGAGCTCGATGGCGATGAGATTTGCTCGAATTACAGAATAACGGGTGGAAAAACCCCAATCTTGATGTTAACAAAAAAGTCGACGATAAGAGATAAGGTTGCCGGTCTGGATTCCGGTGCCGATGACTATTTGCCAAAACCGTTCGATATTCATGAGCTCACAGCCAGAGTGCGCGCCCTACTAAGACGCTCGACCAATCTCTTTGACGGAAGTCGGGCTCGAGGTAGAGTCAGGCTGGATTATGCCGGTCGAACAGTCACAATCGACCAAAGGACAGCCCAATTGGTAAAGCGCGAGTTTGATCTGTTCGAATTTCTTCTGCGTCACCCTGGTACCTACTTCACTACAGAGCAGCTGATAAAGCACGTCTGGGGCTCTTCGGCTGAGGTCGGCGATGAGGCTTTACGAGTGTGTATCAACAGGCTGCGCACAAAGGTTGATATCGACGGCGAGCCGTCGGTAATAGAGAACGCGAAAGGTTGGGGATACAAAATAAGCGACGGCTTTCTCGACTGACACCATCGTCAGTCAGTTAGAAGCTTCGCGAACGAGCCGGTCTTCTTCATTTTGCCAGCCGACAAGCCGCTCAGCTTTGACTTTACGAGGTATGCGTGGTTGCAGAGCGAATTGGGCCCTTAGCTCTTTAAACTGCTGTCTTACCTGTTCCGTCTTATGCTGACGAGCGCGTTGTACAGCTATTTCATACCTCGCCTGGTAGAGTGGATGAAAGTCGGAGTAGTCAGTCATCACATCTGGCGAAAACCGTAGAGTGTCGATAACTCTCTCGGCTTCATCTGCCTTTGCTCTCTTAGCCAGAACCATCGAATACATCGTTGTGGCCTGCATTCTACCAAACTTATCGGCTGAGACCGCGTTGAATCTATCGAATGCATCTCTAGCGAGTTTTTCTGTCACTTCATCATAAATCTCATCGTACAGACGAAGGAACATTAGCTGCAGAGACGCAGCACCGGTCTCTTTTGCAAAAGTAGAGTCTGTTTTTCCGACCCTCAGAATTCGCTTAGCTGCACTTTCTCTGGACTTCCGATCGGCGGAGCGCATAATCACTGATGCGCAAAAAATCTGCTCGCCTGCCGGACTGAGTGATCGGTCCAAAATCGATTCAATTCTCCGCACCAATAATGGTGACTTAATCGGTGAATTAGAAGTGGCTTTGATTGCCTCTTCGAACTTTTGAGTCGATAATCGCAAGCTTCGCTCGCAGATAGTGCGAGCAAAGCGAGTAAGGTTACGTTGTATCAACTTGGAAATTCTCTCATCGATCTCCGCGGCTTCCGCAAGTTTTCTAGCGGCGAGAAGACAGGCTTCATAATCGTAGAGCTCAAGAATGTATTGCGGACTGGTAGCGTGAAAATACTTACTCATTATTTCGACTACATGTCTCTTATATTCGAGCGCAGCATCAACATCTCCAACAGCAGCCGCAACCCGTACTCGTCGACGCCAGTATCGCATCGCAAGCAGCGAGTCGTCGCGAGCTACAGATTTTTCAAGTCTATCCAGGATCTCAGCCGCCTCTGCGGTCTTCCCTTGCAGTGTCAAAATTTCCGCAATGTTGATCTGCAGATCAGCCTTCACGTCTGGCTCTATATTGTCGCGTTCGGCGGATTGCAGAGCTCGACGATACTCGTTGATGGCTTCCTTGTACTTGTCGTGAGAATATAAATTGCATGCCTTTGCAGAGTGCAAGCGCCATTCTGCAACAGTATCGACAGCAGCCAGAGAAGATGGCGAACCGACCGTCATTACTGATAAGATTATCGCGGTACATATAAGTGTTCGTGGCATATCAGTATCTAAGCGTCGACAAGCCTATCCAATATGATTCCCAATCTCATGCGGCAATCAATCACTGACTTCGATTCTAGCCACGAACAGATTCAGAAATGCGATTAAAACATTACATGATGCTGTTGTTGGGTCTGCCGATTGTCGGGCAGCTCTTATCAGGATATTTCTTGTTCGATCAACTGCATCGTCTCGACGAGGCGGCCAAGCGTGAAGCTGATGCGAAAGCAATAATCGCAACGTGTCAAGATTTGAGAGTTTCTGTATCAAAAATTTGGCTCTGGGCTGGAGCTCAACGGTTCATGAATAATGAAAATGCCGAGCTCACAGTCGATGAATTCGCTAATACTGCAAACAAGAAAATCACGGAGTTGACCCAACAAGTTAAGGGCGACTCTTTCGCGGAGAAGCAGGTACGCGAGTACGGCGACGAGCTTATGTCTATGAAAGAGTTGCTCAAGGATTCGATAGTAAAATTCGATGAAAGCGCCAATGCCGAGCTAAGATTCGCAAGATTCATGACCGAGGGAGAGTTCCTCGAGGAATTCTTCGTCAGAACGAGCGCAATATTCAAGTATGAGCGTGAGATTATCGCCCACTACATGCCGGCAGTGACGGAGTTTTCTCCGATTGCGCGCGAGGAAAGAGAGAACGCAATTATGCTTGTCTGGTATGCCATCGCATTTAATATCATCCTCGTCGTGATTCTCTCGTTCGTATTCTGGCGTTTTATGATCGTGCGCATGAACCATTTGATGAATAATATCAACCAGTTCGCAGCCGGCGAAGTAGAACTTAAGCCGGTTGGCGGCGGCGACGAAATCGATGAACTCGACCAACGGTTTCGCGAGATGGCTAAGGCTCGACACTCCGCAGAAGAGTTGAGACGATCGTTACAGGCGATGGTCAGTCATGATTTAAGGTCGCCATTGACTTCGGTTAGCTTGTCTCTCTCGCTGCTCGTTGATAAATACTCTCCAGATCTGAAGTCTGAGGTCAAAGTGATCGTCACTCGGCTCAATTCACAAGTTGGGAGACTGGTTCGACTGGCTGAGTCATTCCTGGATCTGGAAAAACTGCAGAGCGGAAAGCTCGAATTGGATCTGCTCAAACACAACGTGAAGAATCTGATAGAGCAATCAGTAGATGCACTCGAGAACGTGGCTAGCTATAAGAACGTGAGCATACAAACAGATGTTAGTGGATCCGATGACATTGTTATCGATAGCGATAGGATCACACAAGTTTTAGTCAATTTGCTTTCCAATGCAGTGAAGCACAGCCCGCGTGGTGCCAAGATTGTAATCTCGGTCCGAACTGTCAATTCCGGCGCGACACGATTCGAGGTGGTAGATCAGGGACCGGGCGTCGCCGAAGTAGATTCACATAAGCTATTCAATCGCTTCTCTATGCTCGGAGAGCAACCTGTTCAAGAGGCAAAGGGAAGCGGACTTGGACTGTATATCTGCAAATTGTTAATCGAAGCGCATAAAGGAAAAATCGGGTTCAAGACACCCGAATCAGGCAGTGGAAGTTGCTTCTGGTTCGAAATTCCAAAACTAGAATCTGACATAGATTAAGTCGATGCCTCTGATGCAGCTTCTGATGCCTACTTAGTGCCATATAATCCGCCTCCATACGTAACCTTCGAGCCCTATAGCGCTCTCACTAGCCATTACCAGCGGTGACCCCTAGCGCCCCTTAATCCTCTTCAAAGGAATCCACTCCAAAAGCTTCTCCTGCATCTGCGCTATGCTGGCAGGCTTGCTCAGATAATCATCCATACCGGCACTCAGACATCGCTCTCGGTCACCCACCATCGCGCCCGCCGTCAGCGCGATGATCGGCGTGTGCCTCCCCATTCGAGCTTCGAAGTCTCGAATGCGCCGGGTCGCCTCGAAGCCATCGAGATCCGGGAGATGACAATCCATGAGAATGAGATCGAACTCCATTGACGTGGCAGCATCCACTCCACTTGCGCCACTCTCCACTGCATACGCGTAGCAGCCGATATTGAATAACTGGCTCATTACGATCGTCCGGATTAACGCATTGTCTTCTACAATCAGTATCACTTTATCGTTGAGAAGCTGATCGACAGTCATCTTTCCGATGTACTCTTTGGAATCCCGAGTGATAGTGGCAGTGCCGAACGGCACGGAGAAGAAGAACTCAGCTCCCTTTCCTACTTCACTCGTGATACCGATCGTTCCACCCATCAGCTCAACGAGATTTTTGCTGATACTGAGACCTAAGCCTGTCCCCGAGTATTTTCTAGTACTCGATCCATCTACCTGAGTGAACGGTTGAAACAATTTCTTCTGGTCATTCTCCGAGATACCAATACCGGTATCTTGGACGGCGAACTGGATTCTGATCTTGTCCCCATCTCGTGCTTCTACTGTTGTCCTGACTTCAATGGTACCAGACTCGGTGAACTTTATCGCATTGCTCAATAGATTGAGCAATGTCTGCCTGATTCTTTCGGGATCTCCGACGACAAATTCAGGCACTCGTTGATCCACGTTGGTTCTCAGCACAAGGTCGGGACTCTCAATGGTAGAAGCGATCAGGCGAGAACACTCTTGTACAAGAAAATTGACGTTGAACGGGACTATCTCCAGAACTACTTTTCCAGACTCGATTCTGGATAGATCGAGAACATCGTTAACCACGCCGAGCAGGGAATGGCAGGAGTGACGCATCAAGTCCAAGAGTTCTTCCTGATCGGTCGAGAGCTTTGTCAACGTCATCAGTTCTACAAAACCAAGAATTCCAGTCAGAGGAGTTCTGAGTTCATGACTTATATTAGCAACGAATGCAGACTTCAAATTCGATGCATCCAGGGCATCATCCCTAGCCTTTTCCAGGTCCTGGCTCTTCCTCGTAAGTTCAGCTTCGATCGCTTTCTTCTTAGTAACGTCTCTTGCGATAATCGAAATCTTCAGATCTTTTTCAGGGACTACAACCGGAGAGAGCGTTAGTGACATAAATAATTGTTCACCATTATTGGTGGCAAACACTATGTCGAGATTGTCAGCCAATGCAGATCGAGCGATCAGATGTAGAAGTTGCTCTCTCTTATCAACGAATTCAACAGGGATAAGCTCATCAATGGATTTTCCGATCACTTCCTCAGCCGAATAGCCAAGAATTCGACAAGCGCTCTCATTCCATGACTCAATGGTGCCGTCGATTCCGACGCAAAGAATCGCATCATGCGAATAGTCGACAATAGCTGCCAACTTGGCGCTGAGTTCCTGTTCCCGAAGCCTCGCCGTAACATCAATGGCAGTGCCGCCTACATAGCGTTTTCCATCTGGTCCATTGATCGGAAATTTGTGGACAAGGCTCTTGGTGAAGCCCTCTTCCGATGGAACACTCTCAATAGTTTCCAGACTCACGCCACTGTCGCGAACGAGTTGATCATTGGCTCTAAAGTGCTCTGCCAGATCGTGAGGTAGCCATTCGAAATCGGTCTTACCGATGAAGTCTTCCGAAGATACTTTGAAGAAATCTCGAAACCCCTTACTAGCATAAAGGTATCGACCTTGCTCATCCTTGATAAAGGAGAGCGCCGGATTGTTATCGAGAAAGTCTTCCAGGAGGCGATCTTTCATTTCAAATGAAGATGAATCAAAGATTTTCGACGTGGCAAAAACGTATGGGCTCGGGCAATCGAAGCAGCTTATATCATTCTACATCAATTGCTAGCGGGACGATCGACTCGACTCGGCTCGATTTGAACGCCTTCAGACACTGGATCTGCGAAGCAAAATTTTCTGAAACGGTGTAGTCATCATATTGGTTTCAACGAGGATTCGCAAAACGACGCATCACGCATAATTCTGTTCTTACATCGATTTCCCGAACAGTTCAGCAAGCTTGACGTCCAATCCGCGTCGTATTGCCTTTACACTCATATTATCGAGCGTATAGCCTGGACTTCCATCTTTGAACTCTTGTCGAACAGAGGCGCGAAATGCATCTCCATTCAAAGGAATGACGAGTTTGCTATCAACGGTTTTATCCCCGTACGTATCCGTGTATGACAAGATGAACGCGCGACTGCTTGAATCGAACTCGAGCTTGACGCCCTTTCCCTCGAGCGTCTTTTGAATATCTGAGACGGCTTGCCGTACTTTATCATCGGTCGCGCCGCGAAGTGAATCACGGAGCTCCTCCAACCATCCCTGTTTGAATAGATCTGTTGGCCTCACTTCAGTCGATGTATCACGAAGCGCCTTTCGGACATGCTCCGCTACTTCACGAAGTCCCTCGAATCCACTCTCCTTGGAATAGGAGTACCTTCCATTGTGGATGGTTTCGTGTCCACCTACTAAATCTCCAGTCGTCAGATCATAGACGAGCGATTTACTGGCAGGATCGTCGCCAAATCTAAGATTCATCTGAAGACCTTTGTTCTCACCGAAGAGCTCGAGTGAGATGCCGCGGGACTCTAATTCTTTCGAGAGGGCTTTTACGGCGTCTGATCGCTTTTCGGGCGACAACTCCATGAGCTCCTTTACAAAATCGCGTAGGTCGCCCTGCTTGAGCAACACCAACATAGCTCGTTGCCTCGCCTCAGGGCAGCGCCAGGCCGTCTCCGGTCTTCTTGGAGCCTGATCGCCACCAGGCATTACCGGGCGAGGCAAGGGTGCAATCTCCACCGGCTGGGCCGGCGTGAATGGCGTTAGGCCTGGGACACCTCCTCTCGGCTGCCCATCGGAGCGTGGCATCGGATTCGGTAGCCCCGGCGGTGTCACTCTTCCAGCATCGGCTCCAGGCTGACCACCTGGACGTGGCATCGGATTTGGTAGCCCCGGCGGTGTCACTCTTCCAGCATCGCCTCCTCGCTGACCACCTGGACGTGGCATCGGATTCGGTAGCCCTGGTGGTGTCACTCTTCCAGCATCGCCTCCAGGCTGTCCATCTGGACGTGGCATCGGATTCGGTAACCCCGGCGGTGTCGATCTTCCACCATCGGCTCCTGGCTGTCCATCTGGACGTGGCATCGGATTCGGTAGCCCCGGCGGTGTCGATCTTCCACCATCGGCTCCTGGCTGTCCATCTGGACGTGGCATCGGATTCGGTAGCCCTGGTGGTGTCACTCTTCCACCATCGGCTCCTGGCTGTACATCTGGACGTGGCATCGGATTCGGTAACCCCGGCGGTGTCACTCTTCCAGCATCGCCTCCTGGCTGACCACCTGGACGCGGCATCGGATTCGGTAGCCCCGGCGGTGTCATTCTTCCACCATTGCCTCCTGGCTGACCACCTGGACGCGGCATCGGACTTGGTAGCCCCGTCGGTGTCGCTCTTCCACCATCGCCTCCGGGCTGACCATCTGAACGTGGCATCGGATTTGGTAACCCTGGTGGCGCCACTGTCTCACCTCCTCCGCGCTGCCCACCTCGAGGTTGGCCACTCGGATTTGCTCCGGGGTTGTTCGGCGGTACTCCATCACCTCGGACTGGAGGTATTAAACTGGCGGTCTGCCTCGCGCCAGAGACTATCACTGGGAGGTCGCCCCTGGATGCTACGTTGCCCACCATAGATACTATGTTGACTATTTCAATCGGGGGCAAATAACTGTCCGCAGTCGATCTAGACGTTGCGACACTAAAACTGGTAAATGACTCTGGCTGAACACTGCTGCCGAATCCGGCAGGCACAGCAGATGCTCTGTCAAAGCCAGCCTTGGAAAAATCTATGTCGAGCATATCAACTCCTCCTCTCAACTCGCATTTCCGCAAGTTAAGACGCGAGAGTTACGCGTGTGTAACGCGCAAATCGCTCAGATTGTTAAAACTCGAGCTAGGAGGACTCCGACTCTTCGAACATTATTGACTCGAAGACATCAAACTTGGCCCCATCCCGCCAGTCTTGAGCGCCGACACCGGCCTTGAGCGATAGCTGACTCAATGTTTCCTCAAGAGACCAGCCGAACTCAACCGGTACGTGCGGCAAGAATACCGATTGGCGGCCTTTCACGTAAAGCACTATGCCGTGCTTACCAATTACAATATCCTTTTCCGACTCCACTCTCTTGAGCGGAGTCAGGACACTGATCTCATATTTCAAATCAGCAAGTTCATGCTCTCTGACAGGGATGAACCTGTAGTCCTTCGAACACGCGCCTACAGAATTGTCGAGCACCGCATCAACAAGAGGTTTGATCGGCCAGATATATCCGATGCAACCGCGCAGATCGTATTCATCGTGAATCGATTTTTTCAGAGGATCCACGATCACTTTAGGATTTTGCTTTTTCTTGAAGAGAGTGACGAATACTCCAAGCTGTCTTTTCAATCCATCAGTCACATCGATACTCGAGTCTCTCAGATTCGGAGATCTTCCTTCTTTCACAAAGTTCTCGACGGTTGACCTCGCCAGTTTCAACAAACCGATTTTGTCGTTTTCGCTAAGTAAATCTTCCTTATCGATCGGCTGCTCTGATTTCCATCCGCCACTACTTTCGGTATCAGTGAACGAAACCGCTAGGTACGAGACGGAGTTAACACCATCTTCCTTTGTGACATCGCGCGAGGTGGCATACTTCAATAGTTCACCTTTACTTGTGGAAGGCAACATCGACAGAAGTACAGCACACGGGAAGAAGCCGCATATGGTGCATTTTGTCCGGTTGTGGAACTGAAGGAAAGCTTCGAGATCAGAGTTCTTAAGGCACTCCATCGCTTCGAAATCCAGTTCGCGAACTTTTTCTGTAGCTATGTCGCTTTCGAACGGCATATAGTCATAACGTGGACCGTAATGCGTGAAATCCGAGCTCACTACCACCAGATCATCTTCGCGAAGATATCGTCTTATGACCTGACCCACCAATCGCACATCTGCTATGTCAGGCAATTGTCCTATCACCAGAGGCACCAGTTTCACATTTCCCAATGCTTGTTTGATGAAGGAAAGCTGCAGCTCGAGAGAGTGTTCGCGCTCATGAACTTCGCGAGAAACTTCGAACATAGGATATTGACCGAGTTCTTCGATGACCTCTCTATCGAGTTGAAGTTCTCCTAGCGGGGTCTCGAAAGCGGCATCGGTCGTGAGCGCAACACCCTGAAATCCGACATAGTGACTTGGTCTGAGCAGAAAAACGCGCTTCGGAGAAAACCGCTCTGCAAGTTCATACGCGAAGCCTGCTGTAGCGCCTGAATAAATGTATCCGGCGTGGGGAGCGATTATGGCATAGAGCGGCTTGCCACTATGCTTCTCTGCTTCGCTACTCCTGTCTTCCGCTCCGCTGACACCTGCCAGATATCCTCTCAGCTCTGATTCCAGCTTCTTGGGGTCGCTCTCATACCAGGACCCAGCATAACGAGCCTCCCGCCTTCCTGTCTTACTTTTTTCCTTTCGGCTAAAGATATTCATTGACTTTCTTTTGGTGCTGCTGCGACGGGATCGAGTGTGGTAGTTAAATTACGATTAGTGTCTCCATGCGGATCTGCAAAGGAATCAAAAATGATTGTCAGTTTGACTGCAGTGCCGGCGCTTTTGGGCAAGGCCTCAAGGGGCTGCACCTTCGCAAATGCCTCGTTGGCACTCTGCTCCGCTTCAGGGCAAGAAGGTGTGCTCGTAGCCGAGATTTCCGAAGCCTGACCGTCCGCATCGATTCTGGCTGAAAGCGTCACTTTGTTCTGTCCATCGGCCAAAGTCCAGTTGCTGTCTAACTTTTCCCGCAATCTGATCAAGTACGAATTTATCTCCGGACTACTGAGACCTGAAGAAACTGGCTGGCTAATCTGAGGCTTACCCGATTTTTTCTTACCCTGGGCATGGCAGGGTGAGGCACTGAAGCAGTCTATCAGTTCGAAGCTGACGAACGAGACGCACAATGTTAGCGCACTGGTCAGGGAGACCACACTTTTTCTTGTTCTTGTTTCGATACTCATACTATTCAACTCCGAGGAATTATCACTTTTGAATCAAGTTTAACACCATCATTTCTGCCTGAAGATGCCAAACGACGATGTATATCCGTGCAAATAAGTATTATCGCCGACCGGACCAATTTCACCATTACAAAAGAATCCACCCAAAGGGACCTGTCCAAGATAGTCTCGAAAGCACTCACTGTCATGATTCGGGCGTCCGTAGAGATGAGCTCCACGACCGAGACAGGAGAATAGCAGTGCACCTTTTACGGACTTTGTTGCTCCGTCCAGCTTCTCGTCTCTATATCGTTTTAACAGAAAACGAAGATCGTCCGCTGATGTAGCTGCATCACGGACGTGGAACTGCACAGTGCGTGTATCTTCCAGAATCTCACCAACAACCAGCGCACCTGTCGTTTGCTCAATGCCAAGGATATTGCGGATCAGAAAATCACCGGCGTGATGTTCATCATTTTTTTCTTCCATGACTAAACCGAGGAACATAGCTTCCTTAGCTAGAGATCTGTCGATACCGTTCAAGCCGTCCATGATTTCCTTAAGCGCGATGACGGCGGGCTGTCCATCCAGTTCAAACAGAAGATGCTTGTTCGAACGAGTAATCCTCATCGGGTGTCCAATTGGCTTACATCCCTGAGCGACAACGGTATCCACAATCACGTTGCCGGTTAAACTCATTGCGACAATTCCTTCTCTATAAACTTGATCGTTGAGGAAAAGGGCATTGGTACCAGGTTCGTGCGTTCCGCTCGCCAAACCGCCTATTTTTACCGCACTCGGAAAGGCAAAATCCAACCCTTGAATGACATCATCGGAATGAACTGAAAACGGATCCGGTATGAGAATGAAGGCAGGTTCATCAGACTTCCTCACCCCGGTCAAAGATTCCCATTTCTCTGGCGGGTCGTCTGGCGAGGGAAGAGTGCTCGTCGATACATGAAATCCGGAAACATTGACGTCAGGCATTCGCGCTGCAGTGAGTGAAACACACATTTTGTGCTCAACCTCTTTACCGCCGCCGATTAGGCCTCCAGCCGAACAGCCCAAGAAAGTAGCTGAGGGAAAGGAGTTTCTGACGTGACCAGGAACGTCTTCAAAGAGGTCCTTGAAGTGCGGGGAGACGAAACCAACGATTAGATCGATTGGTCCATCGCCTAACTGTTCAACAATGTCCGAGGCACATCTTTCGAAAGCACGAGCAAATTCTTCGCGAGATTTGCCCAGCGTCTCGGGTCCACATATTGCAGTCGCCCATTTCATTTCGCTTGTCTCAGGCGGTTGTCTACTCACGATAAGGCTCCGTCATTTTGAAAGGGTCTAGATGTCGATTGAGTTCGTCCTCGGACAGATTCGAAGTAGCTCGAGCAACGTCTCGAACGGTTTTTCCTGTCTTGTATGCCTCCTTGGATATATTGGCAGCGACGTCATACCCCAGGACAGGAACCAGCGCCGTACATAACGCCAGCCCCTGTTCTACGACCTGGGGACCGCGATCGGTAGCCTTGATTCCGACAATGCATTGCTTGGAGAAATTGGCGGTCGCGCTGGCCAATAAATTGATCGATTGCAATAAGTTGTATGCGGCGACCGGCATCATGACATTAAGTTCGAAGTTGCCTGATTGCCCGGCAATTGCGATCGTACAGTCATTACCGATCACTTGAGCTGATACCATGCACAGTGACTCGGCAATCACCGGATTGACTTTTCCAGGCATTATCGAGCTGCCTGGTTGAACCTCCGGCAACATGATCTCGCCTATACCGGCTCTCGGACCGGATCCAAGCCAACGTATGTCATTTCCGATTTTCATCAGACTAATCGCAATTGTTTTCAAAACCCCAGAAGTATCGACTATCTCATCCAGCGTACTTTGCGCTTGAAAATGATTTGTAGTTTCTCGAACTTCGCAACCTACCAAAGGAGACAGTTTTGCCAAAACTTTACCGGCGAAGCTGACAGTGGTATTAATACCGGTACCAACAGCAGTACCACCCAGAGCTACTTGAGCCAACCGAGACCGCGCATAATCTAGCCGCTCGAGTGCTCGCTCCATCTGCCCTGCATATCCGAGAAACTCCTGACCGAGTCGAATCGGAGTCGCATCCTGCAGATGAGTTCTACCCGTTTTTATAACAGGCATAAATTCATCAGCCTTCACTTTCAATAACTCGGCAAGCTGTATCAAAGCAGGTTTCAATCGCGTGGTGATATCAATCAAGGCCGCCACATGAATGGCTGTCGGTATGACATCGTTGGAGCTAACCCCTTTATTGACATCGTCGTTGGGATGGACTAATCCCCGATCACCGCGTTGTCCTCCCAGAATCTCAATTGCCCGATTGGCAATTACCTCATTGGCATTCATGTTGGTCGACGTGCCGGATCCCGTTTGAAAGATGTCGACCGGAAAGTGATCGTCAAGCGCGCCGCCTTCAACCTCCAGACTGGCCTGCATAATCGCATCTGCGGTCTTCACATTGAGCGCGCCTATATCTTTGTTGACCGAAGCACAACAATATTTGATCAATCCAAGAGCTCGAATGAACGAGCGGGAAAAGCGCAAATCAGAGACGGGGAAATTGAGCACCGCTCGCTGTGTGCTCGCGCCGTAGTAGGCCTGAGCAGGAACGCTCATCTCTCCCATTGAGTCTCGCTCAACTCGCGTCGATTCGGACATGGCTCCCCCTGCTGGAAGTAACTCCTGACAATCACCAAGAAGGTAATCGCAAGAAAAATGTCGCTCGCTACATTTTGGCAGAAACTGTCATCGAATCAATTCCGAAGGTCTGTTCCATTTATATAGATTGCGGAAAACTTGAATAGCAAATGCGATTGCCAAGAGACGATCCCCGAACGAAACTCTGGCTTCGGAGACAAAATTTCCAAATCTGACCAAATATCGCGGCGAAAATCGGTGCAAATAGTTTTCAGAAAAATTCTTGACGGTAAAAACAGTAGATCGACATAGAATCGATATGCATTCAATAGTCCACTCGGCAGTGTTTAATATATTCAACCTATAGAACATCAATTCGTGTTAGTCACCACCCGCAACACCAGTGTGGTCCCATCGTATTTCTCGATTACGCTATAGTTAAGTGTTGTCTGTAGCGAACCTTCTGAATAGACAGCAAGTCACTCTTAAATGTCTATTGGGGTAGTTCCAATACAACGCAGGCTTGGTAAACTATATGTATAAACGGTGAGCACACGCCAATCGGTTGAGTGCCTTGAGCCGAGGGGCCTTGCGGCAACGTCAGGCAGCGCTGTTCGGAAACAGTAGCAAGAGAGCCCGCATTACGCTGACATCTGATGCGCACGTAATGAGATACTGTGCCTTTCGCAAGGGGCACATCAGACAGTAGCAATAGCACCACTTGAGAGCAATCTGAGTGGTGTTTTTGTTTGCGCAGATTCGCAGAATGTCTGTATAATCCGTGCCGTGGATACTGCCCCTGGAGCAGCCGATGGACAAAAACCACGCCGACGTCGAGTGGGTGATTACGGAAATGACGAATTTCCTGAATACTCACAATCAACGTTACCTTGACCATCTCAAAGAATCAGGCGATCTGGGGGACATGCGTTCCAGAGTTCTTGCCAAGATTTTAGATTGCGCCGCCGACGGTATCATTGTGCTGGATGACAAGCTTACGATCGTCCTTGCCAATTTATCAGCGGCAAAAATGGCTGGTTGGCAGCTCGAAGATATGACACGCGATGAGCTTCGGCGCAACTATAAGTTCTACAGCGACGAAGGCTATACGGAGCTTCCGTATCACGAAGAGGCAATAGTAGTCGCCATCAGAGAAAAACGACCGCACGAAATGATCGGCTATGTCGTCAGTCAACACTTGCCACCACCGGGAAGGTGGGTACGAGCGCACGCCGCGCCGCTCTTCGACGAAGATGGCAACATCCTTGGCGGAGTTACTGTCTTCAACGATCTCACGGAGCGGATGAAGCTGCAACGGCAGAGAGACTCGCTGGCGGCTCTCATAACGCACGATAT
Source organism: Candidatus Obscuribacterales bacterium (assembly GCA_019746975.1). Lineage (GTDB taxonomy): Bacteria > Cyanobacteriota > Vampirovibrionia > Obscuribacterales > Obscuribacteraceae > JADYXR01. The sequence continues at coordinate 20,672 of JAIERK010000042.1, read as the reverse complement.
CAAGAATCATTTTGCCGCCGAGCAAATGTTCTTCGAACTGCTTAACTTGGACGACTTCAATTCCGACACACTTGAAATTCTCGACTCGTTAAGACAAACCAGTAGCAAATACCTGCAACTTGCTGATTCGTTGCTGGAGATGTTTCGCTCGAATTTCTTTGCAGGCCAAGAGTTTGGTCAAGACCTGGACATCCTGGATTTGACGAACAAAGCCATTGAGTTGAGTCATCTGGACGCAGTCAATCACGAAGTCTCGCTAGAGATAAGGGCAACTAACGATCTACCAAGAGTTCGAGGTCTTCCAAGCGTTATCAGCCACGTTCTCCATAACCTCATACTCAACGCCATCGAAGCAAGCACAGCCCACTCAAGAGTGACTGTAGATTTGTCATCTGACAACGGTTCTGTTTACATCAAGGTGACGGACAAAGGCAGCGGCATGGGTTGCGAAGAAGTTGCCAGACTGTTCAGCCCCTTGCGCGTTGCAACGCAGCAACATGGATCGGACAATTCCAGCGGCTTCGGTCTTTACCTGAGCTATATGCTCGTAGAAGGTCAGGGCGGCAACATAACCTGCGACAGTCAGAAAGGTGTCGGAACAACACTAACGGTGCGCCTGCCGGCATTGGCACCATAAAGAGGAAATCCAGAATTTATTTCTTAGCACCTGAAATATCCGACTCGAAGCAGACTGGATACACGGAGCATATATTATAAACACCCCTTGCGCATCCAATAAATTATCATGTGGATATAGAGCAGCCACCGCATCCGACACCACTATGGTTCAAGCACCCGTAAATGAATTGATTGACGAAAACACTGATGAATACAACATCTTGGCAATAGAGAGCAGGCTTCTCTTAAATGTCTAACGGGGTACTTCCATTACATTCTTCCGATGCTATACTAATAACATAAACGGTGAGCACACACCAAACGGTTGAGTGCGTTGAGCCGAGGGGCCTTGCAGCAACGTCAGACGGCGCTGTTCGGAAACAGTAGCAAGTGAGCCCGCATTACGTCGATATCTGATGAGCGCGTAGTGAGATATTGAGCCTCCGCAAGAGGCATATCAGACAATAGCAAAGCACCATTCGAGAGCAATCTGAGTGGTGTTTTTGTTTGGCGAAAGGTCAAAATCGGTTATCCCCATCTGCTAGTCGATTGATGACGCCCATCTCCGCTGCTCCTCTACACAAGCCCGTCTCTCATCGCCTTGACCGCGGCTTGAGTTCGATCGGAAACTGCCAGCTTCTCCATGATGTGTCGCATGTGCGTCTTAACAGTCTCCACACTCAATACCAATTTTTCGGCTATCTCCTGATTAGTTCTGCCGTCTACGACCAAGCGCAAGACATCCAACTCACGAGTCGATAACGAGGACGGAGGCAGGGAAGCCTTGTCACACCCTTCTTTTTCTTTGCCACCATTGGCAATGGCACGCAAAACTCGACTGGCAATTCCAGGATCAAGCCAGGCAGCCCCTTCATTCACGGCCTTGATTGCAAGGACCAATTGTTGGGCAGGCGCTTCTTTCAGGCAATATCCGTCTGCACCGGCTGCCAGGGCAGCAAAGACATGACGATCATCGTCGTGCGAAGTCAACATGATTATCCTGCGCGTCGGATCTTCAGATTTGATTTTCCTCGTCGCTTCGATACCGTTAAGAATCGGAAGTCCGATATCCATTAGGGTAACGGACGGCAGTTTTTCCAAAACCATTGCCACAGCCTCTTCGCCGTCCTTCGCCAGTCCCACGATGGTCAAGCCATACGTGGCTTCGAGAATGACTTTGAGTCCTACTCGAGTTATCTCCTGATCCTCGACTATGACTACAGTCAGGTTTGGATTATCGATATCGGCCATGAACCCTACACACAAAGAAGGTGGCGGTTTGCATCAACAAAAGTTGAGCTTGCTTCCACCTTAATTATACGTTTAATAGATTTCTAAACCAGCAAACGCTTAAGTACTTTTCCTGTGGAATTACGTGGAAGAATATCCTTGAACTCAACCACTCTCGGCACTTTATATGATGCCAGGTATTGCGAACAGAAATCTTTTACTTCTTCTTCAGTCACCGTTCGACCGGCTTTAGGCACGACGACGGCTTTGACGCGTTCGCCCATGTATTTATCCGGTACTCCGAGAACAGCAACTTCGAGCACACTTTCCATGCGCATGATTACCGTCTCTACCTCGCGAGGATAGACATTTTGTCCGCCTCTAATAATGAGCTCTTTCGTCCGTCCACAGATATTGAGATACCCGTCTTCGTCAAAGAAAGCCAGATCACCGGTGAGGAACAAACCACTCTTCATGCACTCTTCCGTAGCTTCCGGTTGCTTGTAATAGCCAACCATTACGTTGGGTCCTTTGACCGCGACTTGCCCGACATTGCCTTTGCCGAAAGGTAATGGACGCAGCTTTGCATCTACAACATAGAGCTCGACACCAGGAACTTTTGGACCGACCGAACCAGGCTTGCGAGGTCCCTCGATAGGAGTAATCGTCGCGATGCAGGCGGTCTCCGTTAAGGCATAGCCTTCTAAAATCGGCACACCGAATGCCTGATCGAGGCGCTGAAGCAGTTCTACATCTAGCGGCGCAGCGCCGGACAGACCATAACGGACGCTCGAGATATCGTATTTGTTCTTCTCCAACTCCATCGCCATGAACTGGTACATCGCCGGAACAGCTGGAATCACCGTTACTCGCTTGTCTTGAATCTCAGTGAGCACGGCAACCGGCTCGAAGTGATCGCAGATAACCATCGCACCGCCCTGACTGATCATGCCAAGCATGACTACGGCCAGTCCATATATATGACAGAGAGGAAGCACCGCGAGAATTCTATCGCTCTCTTTGAACTGCAGGACTGAGCGCTTCATACCGACGGCAGCCAGCAAATTGCCGTGCGTCAGCATCGCACCCTTCGGCTTCCCGGTAGTACCCGACGTATAGACCAGAACGGCTAGATGATCGAGCGGAACGGACAGCCCCTCCGAAAGAAGTCTCGGTCGGAGAGGATCGCTCAAACTGGAGGACAGAGCAGCTTCGCTCAACCTGGTAACCACAAGATCTCGGCGTGGCGAAACGCTGCCCGACTCTTTGTAGCTCAGGATAAAAACGTTGTGAAGCTTTTCAAGACTGCTCAAAGAACCGTCCAATTCGCCGGTCAGTTTTTCGTGAACAACGACTGCACTAGCTTCTGAATCAGACAGAATATGCGCGATTTCTTCGCTCTTGAGGAGTGGGTTGATAGGAACGACAGTAGCTCCAATACTGAGCACTGCGAAAAAGGAGGAGACGAAATCGGGATGATTGGGGAAGAATACTCCGACCTTGTCACCGTACTTGATACCAGCATCGACAAGAGCTTTCGCGATTATGCCGACACGATTTCCCAACTGGGCATAATTGACTTCAATGCCCCCAAAGAAAATGGCGGGATTGGTCGGACGTGAGCGCACCTGATCGGATAACAAACCCGCAATTCCGGAAGGATAACCCGACTCAGTCAAACTAACCGGCGTAGACGTCACAAAAGTATCCACAGAAATCTTCTCCACCCACTAACCAAGTAGAGTTTAAATCATTTGGAAAGGCGCTCCGTTAACGGTTCTTAACAATATCCCAAGCGCAAGAAGCGTGAAAGATTGACGACCGGATTCACTCGCGAGCCAAGTGTACGCGCTCTTTTCTTAGTCCGTGCTGGAAGTAGTACTCCCGCTCAGGCGCGATATAACCGAAGTTGGCAAGATTGCTCGAGAACTGCCCGTTGTCATAACGCAAAAGCCATTCATTGTAGCCATCTTCCTCGTACTCAAAACTGATCCCGTCGTCATCTAGATATAGCCCCATGGCATGATCGCCCCAGACTTTGAAGGTGATTGGCGCCAGCTCATAATAGTCCGTGCTCTGAATCAGGTCGACAAACGGAACAATCGAGCCGTCTCTGACAAATGCCGGCACCTCGTCGAGCTCAAAGCCGACCTTGTGCAACCTGCCTCCTTCAAGCGGCTCGCCACCATCAAACGGATACCACAAGCCATTCGGTAGATAAACACTACGCTCCGTCTGACCGCGCTTGACGATGGGCGTAACCAGTATGTCTCTTCCGAACAAAAACTGATCGTCGATTTCGGCCGCAAATTGATCCTCAGGATAATCCCATATGATCGGTCTCATCAGTGGTGCGCCGGTACGGATGTGCTCCCAGAAGAGACATCGAATATAAGGCAGTAATCGGTATCTCGTCTCCACGAAGTGGCGAATAGCATCTTCAACGCGCTGATTGAAAGACCAGGGCTCCTGCTCGGCACCAGCTTTGGAGCAATGATTTCTGAAAAACGGATAAAACATCGCCAGGGCATACCACCGGGCCAATAGCTCCGGCGAACAATCATCGCCAAAACCGCCGACATCAACCCCACAGAAAGGCACACCGCTGAGACCGACATTCAAAAGCATCGGCACCGACACGGCCAGATGCTCCCACCACGACATGTTGTCGCCAAGCCAGACCGCGGCGTAACGCTGAATACCAGCATAACCAGCGCGCGAAAGAACGAAGGGTCGCTCGTCCGGGCGCAAGGCGGTCAGCCCCTCCCAGGTAGCGCGACTCATCTCGAGTCCATAGAGATTGCGAACCTCGAAGTGCCCAACATCGCCCTCAGGACTCTGTTGCATGAATAACTGATGATGCTCTTTCGGCAGCTCGATGGCGTCGAGCGGCAAAGGACAACCTTGCCCGAATAGACAGGGTTCGTTCATGTCATTCCATACGCCGCTTACGTTGTTTTCAACCAGGAAGCCGTGCAAAGCAGCCCACCATAGCCGGACGTCTTCTCTCAAGAAGTCCGGGAATACACTCTGTCCAGGCCACACCTTTCCATAGAATGTCTTCCCATCGGCCTTCTTACAAAAGTAATCGTGCTTCTTTCCGTCACGATAGACAAAATATTTGGCATCTTTTTTGACGCCAGGATCGACAATCGTCACCACGCGAAAATTTTGGTCCTGCAATTTGGCGATCATCTCTTTGAAGTTAGGGAAACGTTCTGGAGACGATGTAAAAACCCGATATTCATCCATGAAGTCGATGTCCAACACGATGGCATCGCACGGAATGTTGCGGGTTCGAAACTCGGCGGCGACAGCGAGCACTGTGCTTTCGTCCGGGTAGCTCCATCGAGACTGCTGGTGCCCGAGCGACCAGTTGGGCGGAAGCTTGGAGCGACCGGTGAGCGCGGTATATGCCGCTAGAAGATCCGGCAGAGAGGATGTTTCGAAAAGATAGACAGTAAAACCGCGCCGAGACAAAAGCTCTATACTTGCTTGCTCTTCGAGTTCTACATCCAGTGACCAGCGTTGCCGAGCAGGAGAATCCAGGAAAATACCCTGGTATCGCCCCTGGTGCCGAATTAAAAGGAAAGGTATGGATTTATACAAAGGATCAAGAGTTGGAACGTGCATATTGTCCGAGTGATTAAAGAGCGTATGCACTCGGCCGCGAAGATTGAATCCGGAAAGCCGCTCGCCAAGCCCAAAACACATGGCATCTTTGGGCAGTTTGAAGTAAAAATTCCAGCGACTCTCTGAAGATTGCTGCCATTCGAAATCAAGAAGTTGTTGGTCCTTAGAAGATCTTTTCCAGAACCAGGTCGCCTCGCCTTCTGCTTCAAGTCCTTCCACTGAAGATTCTTCCGGCTCGATGACGGCAAACGTTCTGGGAGCAGATTCAGAACCTTTTGGATAGACGCTGAGCCTGGATACCACAACCCCTTGAATCTCAGCCGAATCACAGCTGGATCCACCGGCAAAGATGTTGGCCGGTCTTTGCTCTTCCCGTCCACGAGTTTTTATCTTTCGTGCTTCCAGCCAATCAGTGGGAGATTCCAGCTGTTTCAATGTCTTATCTCCTCAGTTCGACAAGCTGTCAGAGAAAGCGAGGCCGCTACTCGGCGGCCCTGACAACCCTGCCAGGTGTTTTTCTAACCAGATAAGTAGTCTATCACTGAGATGCTTTCTTAAGTTCGTCAAGACGCTTCTTGGCGTCAATCATCCGTCTGTCATCTTTTGCAGTCCCGTCGACGAACTTGGTCAAAGCAAGAATCGCACCCTCTGGATCTTTGGTCTTTTCAAGACCCTCGGCAAGAACATAGTAGTGCTCAGCCTGAGGAGCGCCTAACTCCAGCGCCTGACGGAATGCAGCATGGGCACCATGCTCGTCTCTTGTAGCGATCAAAAGCGCACCAAGGTTAACAAGCGCATCAAACGAATGTTCGTCGAGAAAAACTGCTTCCTGGGCATGTTCGATTGCGTGCTTCATTTTGCCTTGTTGCTTGAGCACATTGCTCATCCGCACATGCAGGCCGGCATCGCCGGGATAAAGCACTAATCCTTCGCCTATCAGCTGTGCCGCCTGGTCGTACTTACCGGAATCGATAGCATGACTGGCTAGACTGTCTATTGCACTGAAGCTTTTCCTGTTGAGTTTGTACACGGACTGCCACTCATCGGTGGCATCTTTGCCGAGACGCTCCTGAGTTCGAGCAAGCCACGAGTGATAAGAGGCGGAGTTTGGGCTGAGTCGAGCGGCTTCCTGCATCGCTGTCAAAGCTTTGTCCTTGTCGTCTTTGATCAAGTAGAGCCTGCCGACCACATAATGTCCGGGCGCGAAGTCCGAATTTTCCTTGAGGTACACGGTCATTGACTTGAGACTGTCATCGATACGAGTCAGAAGCTCTTCAGGCAACGAGCCCGTCGAGATCGCCGTGTCCAGTCGGCGGGCAGGTGCAACGGAACCATTGGATGCAGCAGTCCAATCCTCCTGGCGGGCGAGCACCGCGCGATAGGCGTCAAGCACGGACTGGGCTGTGGAATAAATCTCTTGCCCCTTCAGGTAAGTGGAAATCTCCGCAGGCAATTCGACTACCGGCTTCGATGGCCGTCCACCGATACCAATCGAGTCGGTATCACTCTTCGAAATCATGATCGGCGTCTGCACCTTGCAGCCGGAGCAATCCTTAGCGGTATCATTAATGGTATCAGTCTTGACTTTGGAAAACAGTGTCGAGATCGAAGCGTTGCCTTCATTCAATGACAGGTCTTCGGCAAGATTGTCGGAGAAGTAGGTTCCCCATGTAGGCTGACTGGGTTTGCTCGAGACGAGCACGGTATAGTTGTCCGGCAGATCTTGCGCGTGAATACTGACGTTGTAGTGCCCAAACATGGTTTTGCAACCAGCCATCATTTCCGGAGATCCGCAAAATGATGTTTGAAAAACCAGAACAAGCTGTTTCGCTTGCACATGAGATCTCAATTCTTCCAGGATTTCCTCGACACTAACAGCGGTGGCAAAGAAATTGGCCAATCGCGTATCGTAAGGCAAGAGGTAGACTTTGCCATCGTTGGCGGGGAAGCATTGGTTAGCGAGAAAAACGACAGCAAGATCGGTTTTTCTCGAAAGCTTTCCCAACCAAGATGAAGATATCGAAGACAGTATCGCCTGCCTGGTTGCATCTCGATTGAGCATCACTCTTACGTGATCTTTGGCAAATCCTTTGGAAATCAAGGCATCGGAGACACGCTTCGCGGTTTCGTGCAGGGGTAGCACCGTATTTAGTGCTCGATCAGAATAGGTATCCAGTCCGACGACTACGGCCCATTTATCGCCGAAACTCTGCAGCCCAGACGAGGATTGGTCGCTAACACTTTTGGTTTCACATTGCACAGGCTGGCACAACAAAATGTTTATGCCAGCCACAAAAGCTATAAGTGCAACAATCCATCGATTATTCATACCGGAACAAACCCTATCGTGAATTTCTGAGACACGAATGCAATGTTCCTTCGGTGAGGACTGATTGCTCAGTCAAGAATTTTCTTGATCCCGTCGGTGACATTGCTTTCAGCGTAACCAATGGTATAGGTTACCACTTCGCCGTCGCTATTGAGAAAAACAACTGTCGGGATCGGGCTCACTTCGTACTGATCGATCAATTTGTCATTTTTAGGATCGTCGATGTCGACCTTCATGATGTTGACCTTCTCGCCATAGTCCTTCTTGACTTTATCGAGAGCTTTGTCCATATCCTTACAAGGTTGGCACCAGGCAGCATAAAAATCGATCACGGTAGGGCGTGGCGAATCGCCGTCGCCGCGGGTTCTGGCCAGACCGAAAAGCGATGCAATCATGCGAGTATCAGGACCGGTGCGAGGACGCACCAGATCGTTTGGCAACTTCATGAGAAGTGTGTTGGCTTTCTGAGCGATAATCGTACCGCGACCATCACGGATAGCAGACCGCAAATAGCGGCGTGCTTTCTTCGCGTTACCGGCTTTGAAATAGGCTTCTCCAGCCAGGTACTGTGCTTCAGCACTCTTGGGATTGGCCTTCAGCACTTTTTCGAGCTCCTCGGCGGCCTTGGCGTAACTGCCTTTTGCCATTAGAGCCTTGGCACCCGTAAGAGGTCCGGAAGCGGGGGATTTCGGCACCGCAGCCTGAGCCGAAGCAAGAGCGCACACAGTGACTGCAACTGCGCAGGAGAATGCCAATTGCATCTTCGACCGCCGCCCAGTAGATTTCATAGCCATACCTCACAAATTCGCTTGTTCTATTCTAGATCGCCTTTGACAGCCTCAGTAGGTTCTGCTTTTTTTTCTTCACCACTTCCTTCACCTGGTGTCGACGGCTTGTGCAAATGCGCCGCTATCCAGGAATCGACCGTGGCGATCTCCTTATCGGTAAACTGAGCCTCCTCAAAAATTAGGTGTTCAGCACCGGGGATTAAAACTATTTCCCGATCGTTGGTCGCCAAGTGATTAAACAGTTCTACTGTTCCTTCGGGTCTGACCAGCTTGTCCTGACAGCCTTGAACGATAAGAACGGCAGTGCTACGAATATTCTTGGCACAATCCTGATTTCCGTTCATAAAGCTCTGGAACTGAAGAAGCTCCCTGGCACTCAGTTTCAACTTGGCAAGCGGGTCTTCAAGCCAACTTTTTCTCAACTCCGGGTTCTTGGTCGCTTGTTTGACTACACCCTCACCCATATTGATCGGCTTGTCCGCATTTTTCAGCAGGTGAAACCCAACTTTGATACTGGTCTTTGCGTGTTTAAACCGGTCAGCGGCGGGCACTGATGAAATCAATCCATCGACCAGCTCGGGATACATAGATGTAACTCTGAGCGCAATCGCGCCACCCATCGATTCACCGAGAAGAAAAACGGGGCAGTTGGGATGAGCCCGCCGCACCACCTTCAGCGTCGTGCGCACATCGTTGATACAGTGCTCGAAGTCTACTCTCTCCCTACCCTTCGCCTGCATCCACGCCCCAAATCCGCGAACATCAATAGCGTAAGTGGCGTATCCGAGCTCCGACATGCGTTTGCCGAAAGCCTCGTAAGTACCATTATGAAGGCCAAGTCCATGTACACAAACGAGTACAGCGTTAATCGGTTTTGTTCGATCGACCCAGGCTAAACAAGGCGCGACGCCCCGATAGGCATGCGGAGGATCCTTTTCAGACCCCTTCGCTCTCACAACTTTTGGCTTCTTCGAACTCTCTTTCTCTTCTTGCGCGTTGGCTCTGTTTTTCGACGACGAGCTCCGCTCGACGGTCGCAGGTCGATCGTCACCTGCCAAAGGTCGACGGTTCTCGTCCGTTTTTATGCCATCAGCCGAGGAACGAACGATTTCCTCCGCGCTCGATTCTCGTTCGGTCTTAGAAGTCGCATGCTCATGCAAGGTTCTTTCAGCCGGCTTTTCAGCAGGGTTGCTGACGATATCAGTATCACCAGATTTCGGTCTGTGATGGCCGCTGCCAGTATCGCCTTTCGTCGCAATCTTCCCGGCTTTCAGCCTCGACTGTTTCTTTCCCGTCGCCTCGGCTTCATCGCCATGCAGAGCCGGATGTATAGACCCTTGCTCGAAACCACCGCGAGGCTCGGCACTACCTTCAGCTTTCGCGGACGTCGAGTGCAAGACAAATACAGCAAGTACAGCGATTAGAATTCTTGCGATCAATTCTGAGCGCGCTCTGCGAAGGGACAATGTGACAATGATAACGAAACTGGCGAAGAATCGCCGAGTTTGTTAATTTGTTAACTGCCTGAACTACAGTCGCCGCCGAAAGCGACTTAAAATTTTAGGCAGCTCTACAGCAGGCTGAATTGATCGAAGTCAAGCCGCACTGGGCCCGTGATATCATGAATGGTGCCTCGCCTGGAACTCGCTCCTGTTTAAAGCAGCTCCCTCTTTCGATTGAATAAAAACTACAAAATGAGCGACAGTCTGTTCAGCAATGTCACATTCGTCTTGGTTCGTCCAGAATTTCTTGGAAACATCGGCTCCGTGGCAAGAGTGATGAAGAACTTCGGATTCGCGGATCTCAGACTGGTAACTCCGCCAAAGAACTATAAAGATGCCGAGGCACGTATGATGGCTGTCGGAGCATTCGATATTCTGAAATCGGCACCGGTCTTCGACACGCTTCCATCAGCCCTTGCCGACGTCAACCTGGCCATCTCGACTTCATCCGGACGCAGACGCAGTCGCCCGCTCGACAACCTGGCCAGTTGTGCGGACGAATTTGTCGAGTTGGGCACGAAAAATCGCCTGGCAGTTGTGTTCGGTAACGAACGAAACGGTCTGACCGATGAGGAAGTTTCCCTTTGCAATCGCAAAATTCGAATCGAGACTTCCGAGAATTTCGCCGCGCTCAACCTGGCTCAGGCAGCCGGTATCATTGCGTATCAACTAGCCCACCGAGCCGGTGCACACGCACGTCAACCGACGGAGAAGCAACGCGTCGCCGAGTTACCGGAATCAAAACAGATGCAAGAGATATTCGAACAGCTCGATCTCCTTCTTGGCAAAGTGGAGTTCTCGAGAACCCACAACAAGCGGCTGATACTGACAGAGTTGAAGGATGCGATCGATCGAATGAATCCGAATAGACGAGAAGCTTCAATCCTCAGGGGTGCACTGTTTAAACTCAATGAGAAGTTGGAATTGACTTCTGTATAGAATCGATATTTGAGAAACTCAGAGTAGAATATGAGTTACTATTTTTATGGAGACGGTGCCCGATCCAATCTCCAGGTACAAGATACGAGGCAGTTACATGATGTTCACTTCCAGAAAGCCAGAAAGAGTCGAATATCCGGCGCTTTACTTCCTGGTCGCATTGCTGTTTGTGCTGACGGGCTGCAATCCCGAAACCGAAACCCCAATTGATGCGGACCAGACATTTATTGAGGGCTTCACGAAAGGGACTCCTGACCCGAATACTTCCTTCCCCGAGTCTGAGTTTGCCCAGGCCAAACAGCTCAGAACCGAGAAGAAGCTGTACACAGCCGAGAAGCTCCTGATCGACAAAATCGACCAGGCAAAGGCCTCTGGTGTCGGTCAAACCCAGCTTGGACGGTATCTGATGAGATTGCAATGCATCCTTCACGATGAGTTCAAGGACGTCGAATCGATCAAGTACGGCGAAATCGCCCTGAAAATTTTCTACGCCCAGCCGATGGAGAAGCGCCCGATTGCAGCTAATTTCTGCACAGTTCATACATACCTCGCACTGAGCTACGAACGACAACGACGTTACGCCGAGGCAGAAAAGCATTACTTGAAAGCGCTAAGCCTAGCATCGAGCGCTCCCCGGGCAGAGATTCCAGACCCCTGGGTGAACATGCTCTACTCGCGCCTAGCGGACACCTACAGAGCGCAGAAAAAGACCGAGCAAGCCCAAAAGGTTTTGGAGGCTCTCAAGAATTTGAAGCGTGGGTAGTTATCGATAAGAGGCATCCCCAGCGAGCAACGCCTTAAACAGTGCGAGAAAGCGGTCTTCAATTCACAGACCTTTTGATTGACAGAGGGACCTGGCAGGTTATCCGCAAGCCGATCATCACTTTGTTCTTGCTCATACATCTGGGCTCGTTTTTGATCTGCTTGTTCTTGCCTAATGTCGTCGCTGCCAGGCTTCTCGAGCCGATCCAGCGCTATCTCGCCTACATGAGCCTATGGCAGGGATATGGCGTATTCTCGCCGACTCCATCTATCCGGAATTCTCATCTCGTCGCTGTAGTGACCTATCAGGATGGATCAATCAGATACTTTCCGTTGCAGCGCCTGGACCGCTCCTCCATGCTCGAAAAGCTGTCGCAGGAACGATTTCGAAAGTATCTCGAAGACAACATTCCAAATCCGGCATGCGAGTTCTTACTAGGTGATCTGTGTAGATACGTTGCCAGAGCGGTTGATGTGTATAAGCCAATCAAGGTCAAGGGTGTCATTAAGGAAAATCGTCCGCTGACCGTAACTCTGATAAAACTGTACTCGATGATACCGCCAATCCAGGAGAAGAAGCCGAATCCGCCTCACAACGAGGCGAAGGTGCTCGCCACGTTCGCCATCGAGAAGGATGATTTGCAATGACTATCGCATCGATAGCTCGACAGTGGAACCTTTTTTTCTTCTCGGGCGTGTCACCATATCCGGTGGCGGCCTTTCGCATTCTATTTGGATTCATGATAATCCAGACGGTCATATTCCTGGCACCGGATCTCTATACCTGGTACGGCGTCCCCGGCATTGTAGAGCAGAGGACCGTCTACTTTGACGCCATGAATAAGCTAAATCTTCTGTCTTTGTCCCCGGACAGTAACGACGCACTGACGGTCATCTATGCGCTCTTGATACTGGCCTCGATCTGCTTCACGCTCGGGTTTCGCGCCAGACTCGCTACCATCTATATCTTTATGGTTCTCGCCACCTTTGCGGGTCGCGACCTCTATTTGTACAACTCAGGCGACACGTTCATGCGAAGTATGGTGTTCTGGTTCATCTTCGCTGACTCCAGTCGAGTCTGGTCCATAGATTCAATGCTAGGCAGAAGAAAAGACAAGGATGCCCCAAGCTTTTGCCCCCTGATCAGCGCCTGGGGCTGGCGCGCCATGCAGCTTCAGATAAGCCTGGTCTATTTTTCAGCATTCGGAGCGAAGACATCCGGCTGGTACTGGGCACAGGGAGAAGCTGTGTATATAGCATCGAGATTTGAGAGCCTTGCTCGATATCCGCTGCCTGTGTCTTTCGACGTAGACGTGATAAGCATGATCTTCACATGGGGTACGCTCGCAGTCGAATTCTCTCTCTGCTTTCTCGTATGGATAAAGGAAATCCGCTACTACGTGTTGGCGTGCGGATTGTGCCTGCACCTCACGATCGATTGGGTGATGTGTATCCCTCAGTTCGAATGGTTGATGATTACTAGCTTTATCTTGTTTATCGATACTAAGGATATATTGCTTTCGCTATCACTCCTAAAATGCATGTTTTTCAGAAATCGACCGCGGGGCGAGCCCGCTCTGGAGTAAAGTCGAGCTCGTTCTTTAGCACGTCTTGATTGGCGGAAACGGTTGGCGGCAGATGTTGAGGCTCGCTGAGACCAGGAATCTGAGCGCTTTTGTCGCCGAGACCACTAGCTGGAGTTTTATCTAGCTCTTGCAACAATTTCGCCGCAGCCTTGTAGTCGTCACTACTCGCTTTGAAGTGAGACTTCTTCAATTCATCATTGTCCTTAAAAATCTGAGCGACGATGAATTGGGCCACACCTCTATTATTCAGTTCTCGAGCGCGTGCGGCCTTCATCTCCCTGGTTTCGAATTTGGAAAGGTCTCGAACGTTATCATTGTAGAGAGTGACCGCATCGTGAAAATCCATCAAGCCGAATTCAATGGTGGCTAGTTGATCGCGGCATGCTACTTTCTGGAGCAATGGCATAGATGAATCTCTGAGCTCATCCTTATAAAGGAGAACCTGTTTTCGTGCTTCCAAGTCTTTGTGATGCGCCATATATTCGAGAATCAGCTTCGATCTTACAGAAAGAACATAGGCTGTATCCCCGAGCGTTTTAGCTCCACGAAGTTCATTGAGGAGTTCCGCCTCGTTGTTGACCGGCACCTTGATGATTGGTCTCACAGTCCACGAGATCACCATGAAAGTTGTTACCAACCAGATCAGTACAATTGCCACCAGCACTCGTACAATCGTCATCTCATCGATTCTTGGGCGCTTCTTCTTTTTTGCCATTTATCAGCTCTTGGCGATCAGTCCGTCGCATGGATTAAAGTCATCGGTGGCATGATACTAAGCATAGAGCTTTTTGAAGACGTATAGGTTTTGGAGTGAAATTTATGGCCATCCAACGCAACTGGGTCCGGTTAACGATTGCCCTGTCCGCTGTTGCTACGCTGGGTCCTATCGAGGCATCGGCAGAGCACAAGATAAGCGCTGATCTCGCTCCGCTTTTAGAGAAGGCATACAATGAAATGATTGGTGGACATTATCCGCCGGCAGTTCAACTCCTGAATAAGGCAGTCAAAGCTGATAAAGACAGCATAACAGCCAGGCGCTACCTCGCTTTCGCTCTGATCAGATCGGGAGAAGCGAGGCAAGCGATCGACCAACTCAACATCATCAGCAAGACAACCAAACCTACTTACTTCGAATGGTGCACGTACGGAGAAGCGTATCTGAGCTCCGGTGGACTTGATCAAGCTGAGAGCTGCTACAAAGAGGCACTAAAGACGACACCAAAGAATGACTATGCGAAGAGCGGATTGATCAGAGTCAGTATCAAGGGTGGCAACTACGACCAGGCACTGGAGCTGGCTCAGGAAGGGATGAAAGGCTCTAAAGGAAACGATACCTATAACTACTTCAAGAATCTTTACATAACTGCTCATGCGGCTCAGTCACGCTCAGGAGCACCAACACAGGGATCGCCCAATCATGCCGGCCACACGGTGGTGTCACACAGCATTGGTACGGCACACGAACCTCCAATCAAGCAAACCAAGGAGCTTTTGAAGCGCGCGGCCGCAAAGGAAGCGGCGGAGTAGAAGCACCACTTGAAATCTACCAGAATCAAGCACCTGTCACGAATCTAGCTAATTGACATCATTTTCGGCGACGTGATACGATTGGAATAGTTAAGAATCTGTTAGCGTCGTTTGGCCAATCGCCAAATGACCGCTATGAACATGTAAAACTCAGATATATTCTCCTGAGCAATAGGTTAATTCAGAAAGTGTAACTTACTAAATCGTTCTCCCTAGTAGTATTTCTCTCGTAACGTATCAACAAAAAAATTTTTTGGCACGGTGGAACTTAATTATGACCCGTAGACGTCGTCAAATAAGAAGAAACAAGGCGGGAGCCATGGCGGCTGAGTATGTAGCCACTATGTGGCTCCTCTTTATTTTCATGTTCTTTCCTATTCTCAACCTTGGCTGTGTAGGTTTCAACGCCTTCTTCCTCTGGTTCGCGACCAACCTTGCAGCCACAACCGGCGCGAAATCACAATGCTTTCAAGCCGCGGTGCAGATACCAGCAGGCACAGGCACGTGGTATCCCGGCGCATACGACACTGCCCGCACCAAGGCTGCCGAGATCCGCAACATCTTCCCTGGCATAGGCTGGGCTATCGCTGCGGACAATCCGGAAGTCAGGCTGATCGCTCAGCCAATCGACCCCGCTAGTCTTCTGCCCGCATACCAGCACGTAGGGCCCGGACCAGTCCCGGTTGCAGACAGAGACAAAACAGACACAGATGTCTATACACTTCTGTTGCGTGTCACGATCAGAGGGTTCGCAGCCCCGCTGATCGCTGTCCCATGGTTCGACGTCCCTGGACTCTCTAAGCCCATGGATCTCCTCGTCAATTCACAGGCCCAGTTTGAAAATCCGCCTGGACTAATGTATTAAGACTCCTTTTGTACGAGTACACTCTCGCAGTTTCTAGCCTTAAAAGCCTCAAACAGAACAGAATGTTTGGGGCTTATTTTTCTGTAGGACTGCGCTTCCGGACAGCTTAATTACCGTACATGAATTCCTCACAGTACCCTCACAGTAATCTTCTAGTGTGAGAGTAGGTTAACAGGCCTGTTTTGTGGTTGTTTCAGACCAAAAGTTAGTTGAAAACCATAAGGAGATAACAGAGCTGTATGCTCAAATCATCTAGAAAAATACGTGATCAGAAAGGGGCTGCGGTTACAGGTCTTGTCATCGCGCTAATGTTTTTTATTCTCATGGCCGGCTTCTTTTGTTTCGACGCCAGCAGAGTACAGATGGCCCAGAGAGCGTTGACGGCTACTTGTGACGCCGCCGCACTCGCTGGAACAGCCATGCTCACAAGTTACGACGTGAGTAACGACACCGGTCCCCCTGCATCACCGGTGCCGGCCGGGCAAAAGCTGCTCGACGCACAAAACAACTCAGGGGCTTACGCCTACAACATGTTCCTTATGGGGAACATCCTTGGGAGATGGGTACGCAACCAAACCAATTTGGTCTCCAATCTTGCCGGATTGACAACCACCACAGACGGTGAATGCAACGTCTGTATCGGTTTGGTCAACCCACAAAACAATTTCGCAACAGTACCTCCGACAATCCCGCAGAATGCCAATGGTACCGCAATTGGTGTCTATGCTGGTTATGGATATCACCCGATATTCATTTCGTTCTTCGGCGTCGGTAACATCGGTATCAGAGCGAGCTCCGTAGGTGGTCTGCCGCAGGTAGACGCAGTTGTAGTGCTAGACCTCTCGGGGTCGATGGACGACCTGACGGCGGTGACACTCGTCAAAAGATATTGGGACGCGCATCGAGGCACCGGTTCGAACGAGCGCCCCACCGCTCAAGGTTACGCCGGTAGCAACCCTGATACTCTCGGATGGTCCGATGGACCGAACGAAGCGTATCAGGCGGTCAACCAGATGCTAGGTACGAATGCGTATGACGCTACCACTATTCTGACTGCAGACCTGGGATCGCAACCGTCTGGATTTCCCAGCATGGTTGGCCCCTCATTTACTTCCGAGAAGAATGGTAGTCCTGACGGATCCCCGGACTTCGATGAGTTCTCCGGGCATGGTTGCATAACCTACCTGGAAGCGCCGCACTGGAGCACCGACACGAGTCTCTATCAGTACATACACCTGAACACCGCTGTATCCCTGACAGGAACATCGTTGAACGCTCTGCCTCCGCAGAATTTGGGGTTTTCTGAAAGAGGGGTCGCTGCTACACAACCCAAGGATACGCTAGTATTCAAGCGATTTCTGAGACACTCACCCGACAGAAATGACTTCAACAGCCCACCAGGCAACTGCCCTTGCGTAGTGTCGAGTGGAGGAAGTTTTTCACCGGTCAACTCTTATGGTTGGTCGATGTCGGGCGGACGAACCTCTCCATACAAGAATTACGAGACCGACCACTGGCACTACCCGCTACCTCCATGTAGCTTTCAGTCCAACACTCCGGGTCAAGCCATCATCGACCATTCGGCGATTTATACCGATCTCGTAGTCAACTTCGGTCAGCCGACCACCCAGGTCAAGCCGATTCAGCCGGCTTGGGGTCAGCAGATTTTCTCTGAGGTCAGCTATCAGTTCAGCTCTGATGCCAGTGTCGAAGAAGACCCGGATATCCGGGGTCAATCTTATACATTCGACAACATCGCTGTTCTGTGCGAAGCCGCCAGAGGCAATCTAGATGCTCCTGGGCTCAACGGCACCAACAACTTCGGCTCCACTGGTCTGCACCGCGGATACGACCTAGCAGGTGGTAAATCCGCCTATCAATCGTATTACGCAGGCAGCGCCACCGGCATGGTCACACATAACGGTACCGTGTCACCGAAGATCGCATACCAGAAAGCCTATCAGCGTCTGGCTATGTGGTACTGCCAACCAATTGCAACAACATTGGACTCCTGCGATCAGGCGTTCTTCCAACGTCTAGCCGCATTGACAGACTGCCGATTCGGACTGGTCGGATTCTCAGACCGATGGACATTGTCCGGCAACCCGGTCTATAGCGTTTCGTCGTCGAACACTGGTGTCTTGGGTGGTACCTCCGGCACCTCCACATCGCCAGGCTGCAATAGCTACTTCTACGACATCAGCTATCAGCCCATCGTCAACGGCAGTGCCAGAGCCTGGGACGGTAGACTCGGTCCATCCGACAGCACCTGCGCCACTCTTCACGAAAACAGAGCGGATCAGTCAGTTGGGGGAGGGACTGGAATTGGATTCAGAGTTCCGAGATTCCCATTGTCCACGACTATTTCGAAGAACGAAGCCTTGCACTGTATGCAGAAAGGTGACCCGACCCTGTCCACTGTCATTGCATGGTCCGATCCTAACCATGGTCACGGACTGTATCAGGGTAGAGCGCTGAGTATGACTCAGTGTTCGGAAGCTCTCGAAACAGCGAGACTATCGTTTGGACAGGCGCCATACAATGGCGCATCGCGAGCAGGAAGTAAGCGCGCTATCGTCTTTTTCACAGACGGAGTGCCAGTGCCTTCATCGGAAGAAGCCCCAAGTCGAATCACGGCAGCCGACTGCAAGACGGATGGTATCGCTATCTTCTCAATCGCGCTGAACATGTTGGGTTCTGGACCGTTGACGGCACAGCAAACAGCATTCCTTGGCAACCACTCCAATGGACTGTCAGGTAAAGCGAAGAACGGCGGACGTGCATTCATCTGCAACAACGTCCTCCAGGTGCAACAAGCGTTCTCTGCAATCGCACGACGCTTGACGCAATCTCAGAAATAAAAAGTTATTTTCGATTGCGAATCACTCAAGAAGGATTGCCTGCATACTCTGCAGGCAATCCTTTTTAGTTTTAGTTTTAGTTTTAGTTTTAGTTTTAGTTTTAGTTTTAGTTTTAGTTTTAGTTTTAGTTTTAGTTTTAGGTTTTCAAATTCAAAGTTGTTTGCAGTTTTCACCAGATGTTTTTCGGCTCCAGAAAAATTAATCTCGCGAACTTCCGATAAATCATTATATTTTCAGCTCGCCACGGCACATTTTTCTACTATTTCGGGGTT
Source organism: Candidatus Obscuribacterales bacterium (assembly GCA_019746975.1). GTDB lineage: Bacteria > Cyanobacteriota > Vampirovibrionia > Obscuribacterales > Obscuribacteraceae > JADYXR01. The sequence continues at coordinate 1,760 of JAIERK010000042.1, read as the reverse complement.
ATTCGCCTATTTTGGGAAATATAAGTAGATGGACGGGTTTTCTAAATTGATAGAACTCACCGCCGACAAATAAGACCGTGACGGTGCGGCTTTTCACGTACACTTCACGTTCGATATCTACGATGTTAATGTAGGCAATTTCTCTTTTTGGAGGAGTCCTGTGAACAGTCAATCTCAGCGACCTAGGAGGCGTAAGAGCCTTCTTAAGCGCTTTAAGGGAATCACCGCTATTGAATTAGCGGCAGTAGTGTCGATATTAATCGTCATCTGCGCCCTAACGTTCAATATATGTATTCTTATATTTTCCGCGGATATGTGCGACCGGGCTTGCAGAGACTGCGCCCGAGCCGCCGGACAGATGTCCACTCCCAAGGAAGCGACTGATGCCATGAACGCTTGTCTCCGCCACCACAAAGCTTCGGCGATGGGTGCGGGTTACGTCATTACGGCTTTCACTGCGAATCTTCTCGTCTATGAGGACTACATCGATCATACTAATGACCCTGGTGGTCCGCCGCCACTGACGGCGCCAACTCAAACAACTACTAGTGATCCGCAGGTACTAGCTGATCCTCAACGCCGTGTGCCACCTCCAGTTCTCGGCGGAGCTCCGGGACCTTTCGTCGTGGTACAGACCCAACTCACATCGCGCATTCCGGCGCCAATTTTCTTCTTTGGCGCTCACTTTCAAGGACGGAACCAACAAGGCGTCGACACTGGCGACTTGATGGAATTCCAGAGTGTGTACACGTTCCCAATAACCAACACACTCGGTCCTCTCGCTATTGCGCAGACAACAACCAATCCGAATCCAACCGGTACTTCGGGAACTTCGACTACCAGTCCAACCACAACTCCAGTTATTGGAACACCTACAGGCACAACAGGGCAGAGCGGACCGGCTGGTCCAGGCGGTCCTGGTGGTCCTCTAGGTCCGTTAGGTCCTGGTGGTCCTAACGGACCCGGCGGACCTATGGGTCCTGGTGGTCCTTCCGGTCCTGGCGGTCCCGCCGGTCCTGGCGGTCCTGGTGGTCCTCTAGGTCCTGGTGGTCCTGGTGGTCCTGGTGGTCCTGCTGGTCCTGGCGGTCCTGCTGGTCCTGGTGGTCCTGCCGGCCCTGGTGGTCCTGGCGGTCCTGGTGGTCCTCTAGGTCCTGGTGGTCCTGGTGGTCCTGGTGGTCCTGCCGGTCCTGGTGGTCCTCAAGGTCCTGAAGGTCCTGGTGGTCCTAAGGGTCCTGGTGGACCCGGTGGTCCTGGTGGTCCTGGTGGTCCTGGTGGTCCCGGTGGTCCTGCCGGTCCTGGTGGACCTGGTGGTCCTGCCGGTCCTGGTGGTCCTGGTGGTCCTGGCGGTCCTGCTGGTCCCGGTGGTCCTTCCGGTCCTGGTGGACCTGGTGGTCCTTCCGGTCCTGGCGGTCCCGGTGGTCCTGCCGGCCCTGGTGGTCCTGGCGGTCCTGCTGGTCCTGGTGGTCCTTCTGGTCCTGGTGGACCTGGTGGCCCTGGCGGTCCCGGAGGCCCTGGTGGTCCCGGCGGTCCTGGTGGTCCTGCTGGTCCTGGTGGTCCTGGTGGTCCTGCCGGTCCTGGTGGTCCTGCCGGTCCTGGTGGTCCTGGTGGCCCTGGTGGTCCTGGTGGTCCTGGTGGTCCCGGTGGTCCTGGTGGTCCTAAGGGTCCTGGTGGACCTGGTGGTCCTGCCGGTCCTGGTGGACCTGGTGGTCCCGGTGGTCCTGCCGGTCCTGGCGGTCCTGGTGGTCCTGGCGGTCCCGGTG
>JAIERK010000046.1 GCA_019746975.1 Candidatus Obscuribacterales bacterium | reverse complement strand
GGCGATGTTGTCCTCAAGGAAATTTCTAAGCGCATGAAAGAGACGGTACGTCCTACCGATCATATTGCGCGTATAGTCAGCGACGAATTCCTTCTGTTGTTGCCCGACACAAGATTTGCTGAAGGCATGCTGGTAGCCGAAAAGATTCGATTATCGGTCGCCGAAAGTCCGCTACGCCTTGCTTCTGAGACAATCCGCGTGACAGCCAGTCTTGGTGTCCTGGCGCTGCCTTACGAATTCTGTTCAATTGAAGAGGTGCTGTCTCTTGTCCGGCTGGCAGTGAGAGAGAGCAAGCTCTTAGGAAAAAATCGAGTTTCTTCAGGTGAGAAGCACAAGCCGCAAGGTCAGCCCGATCGAGATGCTCTGGATGAGCTCACCGAGAGACTGAGAAAAGGAGATTGTTTCAGAGCAGTCTCCATGCCGATACTTCATTTGTCCGATGAAAAGTTAGTCGGTTACGAGATTCTCAGTCGGGGGCCGGAAGGCGCATTTGAGATGCCGGTCGATCTGTTCAGGGTCAGCGTTGAGTACAATTTGCTCACCATCGTTGACTTGAGGTGCTTGAAGACCTGTCTGACAGCGGCTAGCAACGATCCGAAATTCAATAAAAATTCCAGGCTGCACGTCAATTTATTTCCATCCACAATTATCGATACCCCGATAGACCGGCTTATGACCTTATTTCCGTCAGATAGCAAGGATGGAAAGTTCTGCATTGAGATTAGCGAGCAACAGTTCATTGGTGATCCCACATACCTGAGAGATCATGTTCAGGAGCTGAAGCGCAGAGGCGTGCTAGTAGCCATAGACGATGTCGGCTTCGGCAGGAGTTCGCTCGAGAGTCTCATAATTCTCGAGCCGGACATTGTCAAAATCGATCGCAAGTATGTTTCAGGCATCGCGCAGGAGCCTACGAAGGAACGCTTGCTCCGGCGGCTTGTCAAAGTAGTCAATGCGTTGGGATCGGACCTGATCGCCGAGGGCATCGAGTGCCGAGAAGAGCTTGAGCTTCTAATCGACATGGGTGTCACCTATGGACAAGGCTGGTATTGGGGCAAGCCCAACTGAGCTCGGCCTTTGGAGCTCCCTCCGCCATTCCTGCTGTCGCTACTGGTTTGGCGAAGAGGGGAACAAGCGGTGCTTCGGAAAACAAATAACGCGAAGAATCGTTAATGGTGAGACTCTACAAGATTCTGAACTTCTTCTGGAAGCGTCATGGGATTGAAAGGTTTCGTGAGAACGCCCAGTGCGCCTACCTGTACGCATGCTGCAACGTCTTTCTGATCGAACCGAGCCGCGGTCATGATGATGGCTGTATATTGTGTACCGGGCAGCTCTCTAAGCTTTCCGAGAGTAGCTACTCCGTCCATATCCGGCATATTAATATCTAATAGGATGACATCTGGCCGTTCGAACTGAACCAGTTGCAATGCCTCTTTTCCTGACGAAGCCAGAGAAACGTCCCAGCGGCCTACCCCAGTGAGGCTTAATCTGCCGATCTTTCGGATATCCGGATCGTCGTCTACAATCAGTACTTTCTTGATAGCCATATGCAATCCTATTTACATTTCGAACCATGGTTCCATTAGCTTTGCCCCTAGATACCTTATGCCAAGAAATCGGCGGAAATCCTTGGGCAATCACCTAATCATGTTGTATTCTTTCCCGCCTGGTATTTCGACATCCGCAATTCGGAGCGCCGGGGTCTCGCCGGCATCGAGCATACCCTCGTTGCGGAGACGCTCAATGTTGCTTCGTCCGTGTAAGGAAGTCAAATGAGTGGTGTCAAGCTTCCTATTAAGCACCGTGGCAAACCGATTGAACTGGCATCCAGTTTTCTCGAAAGTTTGGCGAACTGGGTCCAGTCGCAAATGCAGGATGGCGTTGCCTCGGATTGTGTCTGGAATGCGTCGGTAACCGGAATGTTGCGACTGGCGACGCATCAGCTCGCCTTCGGCGGGACTGAATCAACTTCCCCGAGCGAATTCTTAAAGGTCCATCCACACGGCGCTACCGTGGACTTTAAATACGCTCCTGGGCTGCGGCTGGTTGAAGAATTGATTGCGTCCTTGAGAGTGGAAGATACTCTGGGCGATATAAGATTTGCAAATGCGCACCTGATTTCAACTCTGTATGAAGTGATACTGAATATGGTGTGCGCCACAACCACCGATGGGGGCTCCACGAGATTCGAGTTAACGAAGGTAGACAAATCGAAGAAGCGTTCTGGTAGCTTCTATACACCACCGCATTTGGCCCGGTTAGTTGTAGAACGCGCACTGACACCTGTTGTTCTGGGTAAAACCGTCGAAGAGCTGTTAGCCCTTAAAATTGTTGATCCGGCCATGGGCGCAGGCATCTTCTTGGTCGAGGCCTTGAGATTCCTAGAAAATGCGGTGTCGACAGAAATCAAAGGCAAGACAGATTGGCGCTTACAGCTCTATAGCGATTGCCTGTACGGTGTCGATCTTGACCCGCTCGCAGTGGAGGCTGCTAGATGTGCGTTGTGGCTAGCGGCTGGAAATTCTAACTTAGAGCCAATAACATCTACTTCCAAACTGCGTGTTGGTAACAGTCTTGTCGGTGCCCGAATGGAGCAGGCAGGTACTTTTCCTGTCGAAGACTTTGCCAAAATGGATGGCGGGTCGCGACGAGCTGCTTTGATTTTGGAAAGAAACTGGGCGGAGTCGTCTGCAATCGAGCAGCAAAAAAGATGTGTAGAAGCGCCCGCGATGGAGCAGCTGAAAAGCTGTGCAGTGTCGGACGCAAAGGAACAACAAAAGAGCTGGGCCGAGTCGTCCGCAATGGAACAGCAAAAAAACTTGGCAGAGTCTCCCGCAACGGAACAGCAAAAAAGTCTCAATCGTTACTGTGCTCTCTGGTACATGAGCGCGCAGGAGCGAAGAACGGCCCTGGAGTTTGAAAATGATGCAGTGAGTGCAATCGCCGATAGCGAGAGGTTTTTTCATTGGCAGTTCGAGTTTCCCGAGGTCTTTCGAGGACAAAACGGTGATGGCTTTGACGTTGTGCTGGGCAATCCTCCGTGGGAAATCGAAAAACCGAATTCGCGCGAATTTTTTGGAATGGTTGATTCTCGCTACTGGGCGCTCAGTAAGCAAGAAGCGCTTCTAGTGCAGGACGAGCTCTTGGCGGAGGACGAGATCCTGTCTAAAGCCTGGGAGCAGCGACAAAGATCTCATCAGTCTTTTATGCATTGGGTTAGACATGCATTCCGATTTCAAGGAAGAGGAGACGTCAATCTCTACAAGCTGTTCATCGAGCAATCGTATTATCTTGCCAGGGATGGTGGCACTGTCTCATTACTGACCCCCTCTGGAATCTATTCCGACAGCGGTACGAAAAATCTGCGACGACTACTGTTAAATGAGACCAGTTGGTCCGAACTGATCGGCTTCGACAATCGAGATGGTACTTTCGCAATCCACCGTTCCTTCAAATATTGTGTGATTGTCTTTCGCAAAGGTGGCAATACATCTGAGCTGAAGAGCTCGTTTTCCAATCTGGGAAGCGTTGTATCGGACCTCGAATGGTGCAGGCATAACCGTCAGGGATTGAGCGCCATCAGTCCGAAGTGGATGGTGATTCCAGAACTGCAAGACAGGCAGGTTTACTCGATCATCGAGAAGATCCAGTCCCGAACCAAGAACCTGGGCGAGTTTGAGCTGGGTGGTGTGCCGATTCGTTACGTTCGAGAATTGGACATGACGCTCGATTCGAAACGATTTCGCTGCAGGTCGGATCTCGACTCAGCGGGCTTCATTCCAGATGTCTATGGCAACTGGCTTTCGGGGAATTGGGGCAGTGCAGGTGATACCGGAAATGGTATTATCCGCTCCGCCTCTCTGCGTGAGTCCATCGCTATTGAAGATGTGCTGGAAGTTTTCTGCCCCCTGTATGAGGGGCGAATGATCGGGCAGTTTGATTGCAATGAGAAGCGCTGGGTCGAAGGGAAGGGCCGTCAGGCAGTGTGGCATCGTGTGGAAGCGGATGAGGACCGAAATGAAGGCTTTGGTATAGGACCTCAGTATCTTGTTCCGCTTCGGGTCATGCGCGAGAAGTGTATTGTCGATCGCATGAAGATTGGATTTCTGGCGGTGGGCAGTCCAACCAATGCCAGAACAATGATATCTACCTGTTTGACACAAGTGGCATGCGGCAACTCTGTGCCTGTCCTAATTCTGAGCAATGATTGTGAAGGCGGACTTTTGCCGACGGAAGTGTTTCACCTTGCGCTCAGCGCCTGCTTGAACAGTTTTGTTTTCGATTTCGTTTTGCGAAACAAAATGGCCGGCAACAATCTCAATTTTTTCGTTATTGAAGAGAGTCCGCTTCCCCTCCTTTCTGAAAGTAATGCGGTAGTTTGGAGTCTCATAGGACGGCTCTCTTCGTACCTGTCGTTGTCCCACCTTCGATTCTCTGGCGAGCTCGTTCGGCTCGGACATGATGCACTACCCCTGGTGCGGGGCAATGATCGGTATCGTCGGTTGCTACGAGCGAGGCTCGAAGCGCTTATCGCTTTTTTGTATGGTGTAGATCTGAAAGAGCTAGAGCTCATATTGAGCGGATCTTCAAACCCAAGTCCAAAAGAATTTTTTCGCGTCGATAAGCATTTGCCGCAACCCGAGCGAATGCCGGCTGTCGTTTTGTCTCAGTTTGCTCGATTGATCGAAATCGGACTTGAACTCTACCTCGAGGAATCTCGTGAATTGCTTCAGGGTGCGAATTCCGCTCCTGTGGAGCGAGGCGAGACATTGCAAGAGCACGCCAATCTGCTCAAATTATTGCTGACACTTGATTGATAACGCAGTTTTAGTATGATTACGGTGTCGCTTCAATCCTCGAGGTCTTACTGAGAGTGTCCAGTGCCAATGTACATCCGGATCTGAAAGAGCAGTATCAACGCTACAAGATTCTTGGCGCTGGTTTGGTTGTCACATCAATTTTGCCGGCCGCGACGTTTTTTATTTTCTACAGCTCCAGTAGCGGATTGGCTTATATCACTAAACATCTTTTGGCGGTTGCAGTCGCATTTGTACTGGAGATCCCTCTCGTCATAGGGCTGGCTTACGTCTTGGCTGTTAAGCGGATGCGTTTTTTGGAGCGATCGACTTCGCTTCAAAGATCTGGTGCACGGCAGGAGCTTGCGCTCGCCGGTGCGTATAAATTCACAGGCAATGAAAGTAAACGGGCCTGTCTTTTAGAGCTCGTCCAGGATAATACGATTGAGCGTTTTCCAGTTATTCCAAGTAAGACGATTGAGAGTTGGATAGATACGCTTCCTGATTTGCCTGCTACACCTGCGCCTCCTCTTGTTGATATGCAATCGACTCAGTCTGTCTATGGCTTTGTGGATCCGGAGACGAAGCGGCCAGTCGCAGTAGAGATTGGCGGGAATGTGCTGTGGCTTAGCCCGCCTGCTAAAGCCTTTTGAGAATCCTGCTCGGCTGTCTAATTGGCGTCCGCGCGCTTCGAAGATTCAACCCGTTGCGAAAAGCGAAAACCAATAGCGGTTCGCGCTTCAGCGACAGTCAGCCTCTTTGTCAATCCGGTCGTTTCTCTCGTGAGGATTTGCTAGGTGTCCGCCTAGCAATCTTCCAATGCAGGCGCATGAGTGACATGTTATGTAGGCTGCCTATCTTGTAAGTCCTGCGTAAGAGCTGCGTCTAAGCTGAACGAATTTGCATCTTTCCTGTCTCGAGCCATGGTAGGCTCGAAGTGACATGCAACTTGCGAGTGCTTGATCCCCTCAAAGAGGATGTATTCATGACCAGTCAGTCGTTGACTCCCAGGCAGAAGGTGGATTTGCCGGCGCTACAGAGCCCAGGCACCTTCGATTCCAGCCAGTGGCTGAAGTACTTCGAAGAAAACCGAAAGGTTCGACCTGCATTGAGACTCCCCAACGAAATTGTTCTGGAAGAAGCGGTGCAGGCGCCACTCATCCGCTCCTTGCAGAGATTTCAGATAGGCGAAACCGGCGAAGGGCACCATCTGCGCAAGTATGCAAAAAAATATGGTGATCCCAATTACGCCAAGTGCGTCGACCTTTTCATCAAGGAAGAGCAGTCCCATGCGCAGGTGCTCTCGCAAGTAATTCTGTCGATGAATGGTTCGCTATTGACCTGGCACTGGACCGATTTGGCTTTCATTGCGCTTAGACGCGTGCTTCATTTGAAAACCGAGCTATTGATAATCTTAATCGCGGAAGTTATCGGAAAATGTTTCTACAAGTATTTAGCCGATAATGTTGCTTACAAGCCGCTTGAAGAGGTTTTCTCTCTAATCGTTCTTGATGAGATTATGCATTTGAAGTTTCACACGGAGTTTCTCTCGGAGAAGCTCAATGGATATCCCTGGCTTGTGAAGCATTTTGTGCACTATATATGGTGCCTAATTTTCTATACTGCCTGTTTTGCTTTTGTCGCCGATCACAAGAAAGCACTTTCGGCGCTAGGAGTTACAAGCGGTGATTTCATCGCCACTTGCTCCAAGACATTTCATGTCAAAGCCACTCGGGCACTGGGGTTGTAACAGATTAGCATTGGGTTTCGTAGTGCTGTCACATTAAGAATCTGTAAAAAACCGTTTCGCAGATTCGCATTAATTGGAACTGATAGAGCAGATGCCTGTCTACTGCTCGGATGTTGGCATACTGGCTTTCTCTCAACCTACTTACTGGCGTGACGATAGGAGGAAAAAAGCGGCAGAGTTGGAAGGGAGCCTTCAAAGACTGCTTGGTTGAATTTGACCATGCCCGTACGTTTTTGAAATTTGATATCGGTCCTTGATGTAGTCGACGAGCCTTACGAGCGAAGTGAGCTGGGCTCGGGTGTATTACTGCGCGCCTGTTCTGACGATCTCGATCTCGATGTCTGTGTCGCCTGTGGTGTCAACGTCCAGGCTCGTGGTGCCTGCCTGCCAAGGATGCCTTTGCCTGTCTAAATCGGCCTATGCGAATGCCGCACGCGAATAGCTATTATTCTCGAAGAGAAGCTCTAAAACATCGTCATCTCCATCTGGAAAGAAACGCCTTTCTTCCAGTTCAAACTGTTCGTTGATTGCCGCTTTAGTCGCATCAGTCAATTTGTCGAATAACCACATTGCCAGATCATCAAGTTCGTTGACGTTCGGCTCTTCATCCACTATTCGCCAGGAAGTTCTACCAGCCACCACTCGGACCTGTACCATCAAAAGGGGAGTAGATTCACTTTCGATCTTGCTCAGCGACATGGCATGAGCTGCCGGAATCAAGAAGAATTCAATTACATCACCTCTGCCGCGCAAAACCAGACTAATTGGATTCGTTGAAAAGCGCGCACGAAGGTAGTGGACGCTAAGTTCGACCTCTCCGAATCGGTTAACCTGAAGCGTCTCGGTGACATCGTCGAGCATCGTATCGGTGACGTACAGATCTGTTCCTGCCGTTACAGTGTTGTAGTGAAACTGCATCCGGCGCAAGCACATATATAGTTGTTCCATAACGGAGTGCAGTCCGCGTTTTTTTTGCTCGATTGATTGCGGTCCGTTACTGCGCGACTGATGCTCGATGAAGCTTCGCGCATCCTCTTTCTTTTTGTCTGTCCAATTCGATTCTTTTTTGGACATCGCGCAACCGTAGTTCAATAAAATCGCCTCTTTATTGGTGCTGAGAGAACTTGTCGCCACTTCCTTCGCCTGAAAGCTTGTGTGTCCGAACTTGTTTTTGTCCAAATTCTCCGGCAGACCAAGCTGTTTGGCGGGGTGCGAATCGAGAAATTTTCTTTCTTGAGTTTTTGGTAAGGCAGCTTTCTTCGGTCCGAAAAACCACAGTTTCGACATCGCTAAGTCCTCGTTTTCTTCGCCAAGCTTGTGCATAATATTCATGAATTCCGACAAACCACCGACAAATCCGAACATCGTCGCGATGACCTCTTCATCAAGTCCACAAGCACCTGAGCCAGAACGCACATATGAGGAGTGGCAAGCTCTTGTAGCTGCTCGCGATCGCGAGATCGCGCGCCTGAAAACGGAGAATGATGCTCAGATCTCCCAGCTTTGCCGAGAAATCGAGAGCTCAGAGCAGCGTACCAGTTTGATCATGACCAATATTCCTGTCGGGTTCCTCCTGACCAGACTTGATTCGATTATGGAGGCCGGCAACAGTATTGTTGAGGACATGTTTGGCTATCCTCGCGTGCGTTTGGTCAATCAACCACTGTCTTTGCTTTTTCCAGATCTGGTTGAGCTCCAAGAGAGTTCCAATCCGATTCAGCTTTTCGGACTCTCGGCGGATGGCAGAAGATTTCCGGCTGAGGTGCGAAGAATTAGTGTTGGAACACCAATGGGCGATAGGCAGTTTGTCTTTGTTTCGGACATTACCGAGCGCTACGAATTGGAAGAGCTGAAACGCGACTTTGTTGCGATGGTAAGTCATGATCTGAGTACACCTCTGGCATCGGTGCGTTCGTGTCTTCAAATGATTGGCGAGGGTGTCTACGGTGAGCTCCAGCCTGACGGTATAGAGATTGTTGATGCTGTCAGGAAAAACGTAGATCGCCTGGTCGCGCTGGTGAGCGATCTTCTCGACATGGACAAGCTGGAGACCGGAAAGCTCGAGCTTGTCCGCAGTCGGACAACCCTGGAAGATGTAATCGGCCGAGCTATAGAAGCCATTCTCGGACTTTGCGAACCGAAAGGAATTACGCTCAAGCGGCAGGTGGGAGACGATATGGTTTTAATCGACAGCGACAGGATTGTTCAGGTGCTGGTCAATCTGCTCTCCAACGCTATTAAATTTTCACCGAATAATTCGACGATTTTTGTTCAGGCGTGGACGGATAGATCGTTCTTGAATATCTCGGTAATCGATCAAGGTCAGGGAATTCCGGACGACATGAAGGCGCTGGTTTTCGAGAAATACAAACAAGTGAAGCCTGACGACCAAAACAGGCTAAAGGGCTTCGGTCTGGGCTTGGCGATTTGTCGGGCTATCGTGGAGCAACATGGCGGCACGATCTGGGTCGAGGATGGCGCCGAGAAAGGGTGCGCCTTCCGAATTCGAATCAAGCGATGAAGGCTTTGTTGGGTCCGGATTGAAGCCCGGGTATTTATGTAATGAGACGATCGTCAGGCATTTCATGGCTACAAAAAAGAGTACGCAGGCGCAAATTTGCAAGAAATGCGGCAAACAACTTGGCGCAACCGTATCCGGTTCGATAACCGCCTGGATTTTTAAGGCAAGCAAATGCGCTTGCCAATCGCTTTCACCAGAATACACGTCATTAGGGAGCCCTGTGCCGTTGCAGAGAAGTCCTTCCGTCCGTGGTGAGTGCTTCGAGGGCGAAAGTCTGGTTGCTTTGTCTGGCAAAGAGCGCTCCGAACGCGCCCGTTCAGGCGCTCCACTCCTCGGGCTTTCGTCCGATAATGATTTAGAGGCAATGGTAGCGGAAGGTCAAACCAAGACGGACCTCGAGCGTCCGATCAATTCAGATTGCCTTGTCCCGGACCCGTCGGTTCAGCGATTCCACTCTAAGAAGCTCGCGCAGCAAGGACTGCCGAGACAATTTGGTGAAAGGTACCAAATGGTCGATTTCATTGGTGAAGGCGGAATGGCTTCGGTGTACAAAGTCAAAGATTTGGTTCTCGATCAATACTTCTCGCTGAAGGTTATTCGTAGCGAGCTGGCGCGCGAAAAGGCTAGTCAAAGGCGCTTTGAACAAGAAGCGCTGGCCGTGCGCGAACTGAATCATCCGAACATCGTGACGACTTATGCCTCCGACATTTCTCCTGAGGGCGTTCCCTATCTGATCATGGACTATGTTGACGGCGAGGACCTGGGTAGCATTCTCGAAGGTCAACCGCTATCGACTGAAATGTTTTTCGAAACATTCAATCAAGTATGCGGCGCATTGGCACATGCACACTCTCGGGGCGTGGTGCATCGCGATATGAAACCGAGCAATATTCTGCTCACCAATGCCGGTACCAGTTCGGTGTGGGTCAAACTGGTCGACTTTGGAATCGCAAAGCTTATCGTGCCGCAGTTTGATGAGCGAACACAGCTTCTCACGCGAGCAGGTGACTTTCTCGGCAGCCCGATTTATGCCAGTCCAGAGCAGGCACAGGGTGAAGATGTCGATGTGCGATCGGATGTTTATTCTCTGGGATGTGTCATGTTTCACGCGATCGCCGGCCGTCCTCCATTTACGGAACCTAGCCCTGTTAAGGTGATTTTGCAGCACATCAACAATCAGCCGCCTAATCTGCTCAAACTTTGCGGTGACCGTTGCTCGATTGCTCTTGAGCGCGTTATTTTGAAGTGTTTGGAGAAGCGGCCGGTCGATCGATACCAAAATGTTTTCGACCTTCGTACCGATCTCGAGCTGGTCAAAGAGGGCAAGGAGCCGCTGCTTCGATCGGGCGCTGCTACGGCATTGCCCGCCTCGCTCGAACTGCTCACCGACTGGTTTGATCTCGGAAAAGAAGATAGTAAGCTCAATTGCATTTTTGAAGGACGGCTCTCGTTCGATCTGAGACTCAACAATGTATTGGAACGAATCATTGAGCTTGGGTGTCCGGGCGACTCGCTTTTGCGTCTGGAGAGCACCAACCCGGATTTCACCGGTAATTTGGTGATTAGAGACGGCCGCCAGATAATGGGGGCCAAGATTCAAGGACAGTCGACCCAGGGCTATGAAGCGCTGCGAAAGCTGATTGCAATGGCCGATGGCAACTTCAAATACCTTTCTATTCATGCAGATGACTACAAGTTGCCGGACTTGTCCTTGTATTTAAACCTCAACTACGTTCTCTTCCTCTACCCCGGCCTTCCTGAGTCACCATCCGAGCTCTTGGACCAGGCCGCCCTTCACGATATGGTGTTTGCTGTCCGACCGGAGGAGACGGAACCTGCACCAGCAGTAGTACTATCTGCGGATATGGAAAAGATCTCAGAGGTCAAAGGCGTTGTTGTGAGCCAGTCCTTGTCTGGTATCGATGGCGTAATGAATCAGGATCAGGTTGAAGATTACGATCGGTGGCTGCCAATGACGCCCAAGACGCAGCCGGAGAAAAGCAGCCACCTGGGTCAAGAACTGCTCGGTATCGCTCAGGCATCCGGCACATTTGAAGCAAGAAAACGTGAACGGGCGCGCAAGTCAATCAAGCACGCTTTGATCCGTCATCGTATCGAGGTTGCGCTGCTCGCGCTTTTCGCTATTATCGCGACATGGAGTTGCTTGGATTATTGGACTCATTCGATAACTAAGCGTTCTGTTCAGAGTCACAAGTCTAAGTTTGCCAGATCCGCTAAACAGTCGAGGCGGTCTGGCACTCGCTTGAAGAAGAGTCAGCACAATCGCTAGTTCGATTTGAAAATGTATCCGACACCATATACAGTGCCGATATAGGCTTCGTTGTTATTCTCGTCCAGGCGCTTGCGGAGACGCCGGATGCACGCCACAATAGCTTCTTCCGTCGCTTCCGATTCGGAGCGCCAGACTCGCTCGAGCAGCGCTTCGGCGCTGAAGACCTGGTCGGGATTGCGCATGAAAAATTCGAGAAGCATGAACTCTTTGGGCGAGATCTTGAGATCGGAATTGTCTTTTCTGACCTGATGTTGTTTGCTGTCGAGAAGTAGGTCTCGACGACTGAGGAGTTCAGGTGTAATCTGTCTCGGTCTGCGCAGGAGCGCTCGAACTCTCGACGTTAGCTCTCGCATGTCAAAAGGTTTGGTGAGATAGTCGTCGGCGCCCACATCAAATCCGCGCTCTTTATCCTCGACTGTTTTCTTGCCGGTTAGGATGAGCACCGGAACACTGCTGCGTTGTCGAACCTTTTCGAGGACGCTAAAACCCTCGATGTCGGGTAATCCGATATCGAGGATGACGAGATCATATTCAGATGCATTGAGATAGGCTAGCGCATCCTGCCCGGTAGAGACGGATTCCACCTCCATGTTCTGCCGTTTTAACCAGTCAGCAACCAAACGGCGAAGAGCTTCATCATCTTCGACTATGAGGAGTTTGGCCACCGCCTGACCTTTTGAAACGTAGCGCTATGCCGATAGAAGCGAACTCAGAGACTTGCCCTTGGTCGACTCTTTGTCTTCATCATCCGGCGAATCGTCACCAGGCTCCAGCTCGAGTCCTTTCAACCAGCCCTTGCTTTCATGAATTGATGATCTGAGTTCATGCGATTTGCCGTCTTTAAGCGCGATGTCTCTGTAAATTGCAAGCAGCTGCAACGTATTGAGCAGGCAGACGTTCTTCGAGCTCGCGTATTCCGTAACTTCCTCGTTGGCATCCGCGCCGCGCTCTTTCGGGGCTTTCTCGCTCTGACGTCCAACGATGAGTACGCCTTTCGGCTCCACACCTTTTTCGCACCAGTAACGAGTCTGAGAAATCGATAACTGACCGAGATGACTGCGTTCTGCCGTGCCTTTAATTGAAATGACTCTGGCAATAGCCACTTTCTCGTCGTCATGCTCGAGGAGAAACTCGTGCTTGTCCTCGTCAGATTGCGTGACTTTCCATCCGGCTAATCCAAACACGCGCTTACAAGCGTCGATGAGATCGTCTCCATCGGCGGTCAACAGGGTATTGCGCAGACCTTTTGTCAGCGCCGCCTGCCCCTCGATCTTCTTGATCATATCTTGTGTTTGTTTGATCTGGTCGTTGAGTGTCTCAAGCTCTTTGTTGAGATGCTTGAGCTCATCGGAGAAGTATCGTTTGCACCAATCTGGTACTGTTGCTGGACCCATCTGGCTCACTGTTGTCATGTCCTCATCTAACCCATTGGTCGCTTTGTCATAATCGGATGGTCTTGTGGTTTGGATTTTGTCCGCGGATATCGCAGGCTTGTCGTTACCCTTTTCAGCCAAATCCGTTTTCGGTGATGAATCATCAATTATTTCAGCAATTTTCTCTAATGTCTCTGCTTCCGGTGATTTTTCATCTTTCTTCTTGGTCTCCTCCGGCTTGATTTCCTCATCGGGAGGCTCGTCCTTGGTCTTCCCTTCGGCTTCTACCTCTTCCTCTTCCGGCTCCTCTCCTTCTTTACCCTCGTCCGGTGCTTGAGGTTCGGCTTCGTCGGAATCTTCGGAAGCTTTGTCCGGCTCTGATTTTCCATCTTTGCCGTCGGAGCTCTCTTCCTCGTCTCTGAGCTCGCTCTTCTTTAGCGCATCGCGAATCATCTCACGTGAGGCTTCAATCTCACTGGTGAGTGGTTCAAGCAAGTCTTTAACTGCGTTTTGAATTTCTTCGGTATGCAAAAGCCCTGATTTTGAAGAATGATTGGAATCGGCATCATGATCAGAGTGTCCGGACTCTTCCTCTTTCTGTGCCGTTGCTGGCTCATTGGGACTATCTTCGTCCTCTTGTTTGCTGTCCTGCTGTTCTTCTTCAGTGGCCTTGAGCTCTTCTTTCTCTTCGTCGGCGGGCTCCGAGTCTGCCTGCGGCTGATCTTCAACCGCCTTGGGCTCTTCTTCCTCGGCTTTCGGCTCCTCTGATTTCTTAACCTCTTCGACCTTGTCGTCGTCTAGCTTTAGTTCTTCCTCGACCTTCGACTCATCGTCTTCGACGTCTGTTTTGGTGGCTTCGGGTGCATCAGCATCAGGTGCGTCTTGCGCGTCGGCAGCTTCCTTTTCTTTTTCTTTCTGAGCGTTTATCTCCGCAGCCTTTTCGGCTTCAGCTTTTTCAGCCTCTTTTTTGGCCTCTTCTCGAGCTCTAGCTTCTTCTTCCTTCTCTCTGTTCTCTCGAGCCGCTTCGGCTAGTTCTTCTTCCTCTTTGTAGAGGAGACCGGCCGCCTGCAAGGCTTCCGGTGAAACAATACTGATCTCTTGTGTGGCCGACAGCTCCTGCGAACCTGCATAAGCCGGCTCCCCGCCTGTTTTGAGAGATACTTCTTCTTTTGATTTTTCGACGTCGACCGGTGGTAGTCCATCGTCTTTTTCCACTCCGGCCTGGGTCTCGATAACGAACCAGAACAGAGAGACGCCAATTTTGAGCACGTCTCCATCGTTAATCGGTTCCGGTCCGCCAATCTGGTTGCCGTTGAGAAATGTACCGTGACGGCTCTTCGCGTCTTGAACCTGATACTGCCCGTCTTCGTAAGTTATGATGAAATGGAATCGGGAAATTGATTGGTCGCCGCTAATCACGATGTCGTTGAGGTCGTCCCGCCCGACTCGGCATCTCGGTGTCGTTATCGGAATCTTCCTGTTCGATACGAGATCGACAAGAAATGCCGTTGGGACAGAGGCTGCTTCGTTTTTTTCCATTTGCGCTTTTTCCGACTCCAATACTTTTCTCACGTCGACACCGGACTCATTAGCCGGGTAGGCTCACCGCTCGTTTATTGCCAAGAGGTTAGTCCCTTGCAATCTATTCCTTTTCCTCTTTTCCCTTGCGAAAAGGAAACCTCCGCTGTCGAAAAGTGGTCGAGAATGCTGTCAAACACCACTCTGGATCAACATTAGATGTTCCACGAGGGCCCGAATATAAACCTTATAAACGCAAAATGCTTCCCAGTTGTCTTTATCAGACCTAGATTCCTGGAAGCGGTCACGCGCGAATTTTCGAGGAAGTGCTTGGATACTGGATTTCGGAATCCACGGGTCGGATGAAATCTATCGGCAGCTCGCCTTTCGATTTCGGGTTCGGACCGTATGGCGATCGACAATGCCGATCAGAATCCCTTTGTCAGTCTTGCAAACATATGTATGGGATGAAAACCGATAACGGTTTCGCCCACGGGGCCTGTATTTAAGGAATTCGAGTCTGAGGAGGGGTAAACTCTTCACAGTTCGATTTCAGTCGTCAAGTGTATAAGAGTCTAGAACAATGTCAGAAACTGAAGGCACAGCAGTATCCCCGGCATCACTAATCGAGTATTTGAAACATCTGCCATGGTGTAAGCAGGGCGAAGACGTGCTCGTAGCTGTTCACCAGGGTACACCCGAAGTGGTTGATCATATGCAAAACCACGAAGTCAGAGTTTTCCCAGGCGGTCTTGCTGTGAAGATGCAAAAGTCGGTCCTGACTAACTTTCGAAGCAGGTACGACGAAGGTCAGCCACTGCCGGTGGTGATAGTTTGGAAGGCGATTGGAGTGGAGATCTGGTATCGCAAACACAAACCGACCGAATTCCCTTATGATGCCTGGTCCGATACCGCTGCTGCCGCTTACGAACAGGAGCGCGTGCTGATTCCGGTCGAAACGTTCGGACCGGAGTTTGCCGAGGCACACTCTTCCATTGTTTCAAAAACAAACGCCTGTCCGTCGATAATGCCGCCTTATTGAGTCAGGCGCTTTCGGTACCGTCAAACGTTCAATCCGCTTTCTGCGGACTTCTTGCGTATACGAAGTTTTGACAAAAATCGCGCGTCAATTTTCGGCTCGGTTTTTCTACCAACAACCACAGCGCTGTTGCTGCTAGGAAAAGCGTGATTAGATACGAGCAGAAAGTGTTTATTGATTCGTCCATGGTCAACACGACCTCTCCATAAACTAGAAAAATAGTGTGCAATACATAAATGCAGAAGCTTATCTCGCCGAGGAAAGAGAATATCTTTGTTCGAAATATTTTTGAGATTAGACCTTGTTCCATCGAGAAAACAGTTACGAGTATCAAGCAACCGATCAGAGCAAAACCACAATTTTGAAGCCAGTATGAGCCATGCGCACCGACCAGATCCAGGCACAGATATCGCCACTTGAAGCTGTTGCAGGCAATGAATAACAGCGTTGCAATCGCACCCAATTCGAGCAACGTTCCTGCGACGAGTGAGAGACTCTTGTCCTTGAGGTACTTTCTAAATGCGGTTGCTGCGCACATGCCTAGCGAAAAGTCGAAGAGCCTGGATAGCGGACTGACATAGAGAAGTCCGAGCGTGGATACTTCGTTCGGGCTGAATTCAGGCACTTCGAAAGCAGCGGCTACGGTCAACGCGCTGGCGATACCACAGGTGGTGGCTAACATAAGGAGCAACCAGCTCTTGCGAATCAGAAGCAAGAGTACGGGGAAAACGAAATAGAGGAATAGGAGCGTTGAAGAGCTCCACGACGGAGCGTTATAAGAATAAAAATACTTGGTAATTGGAATGGCCGATTGCAACAGAGCGACATTAGTGGCGAGAATCGGCATCAGCTCCCTGGTCGGTTTGAACGTTCCAGGCATCATGAAAATCAATAACAGGATGCCGACCAGATGAATCGGCCACAATCTCGCTAGTCTCCCTATGAGGAACGCGGCGATGCGACGAGTTCCTTCCAGATTGATATAGCGATAGGTTAGTACAAAACCGGATAATACAAAGAAGAATGTTACTGCCTGACACAAGGCTACGGTTTCACAGCTTTGCTCCAACCAGGGAAAAGCCCCCTGGGAATGATCGATGACTACCCAGAATACCCCAAAAAATCGCAACGCCGTTAGCGCCTTTATGTCGCCTCTTCCAGAAGGCTTTGCGCCGTCGCGAGGCATCGTCCCGAAATCCTCTCTCGGGGCAGCATTGCGCGGACTCGAATCCGTCTTCAGAATAATGTTTTGAAGAGGCGTTGACATCCAGTCCTAAAATGCGTTGAATGAATTAGTCAAGTATATGTCATAAGGCCATCACGACAATGATTGGCAATTAAGATGAAGTTTTGATAGTCTGTTGGGACGAGCTTAGAAGGCGTGGTGAATGGAATCGGAAACCAGTCTCGATAATTCGACTTCGTCTACGACGTTTCAGGTTGGACAGATTGTCTTCGAGAAGTTTGAAGTAGAGGGCGTGCTGGGCTTCGGCAATGCGCGGCAATCAAGAAGAAAGCTCAGGCGCGAGAAAATCGAGAATCTAGTTGATACTATATATGGTACTGAGCATGGAGGAACAAAATGAAAGCAGATCTGGGAACGGGGGTTCGTGTGGAGGTCATCGATAAAGAGCGATATGATGCCTTCAGGCTGATTCACGAACCCAAGATTTTTCCCAACAGATACGACATCAATGCGCAACTGGCGCTCAGCACTAACGAAAAGGATGCTGTGTCGCTTCTCGGGCAGCGGCTCGGGCAACTCTACGATCTCAGGCTTGGATTTTTCGAAGGTGATGAAATGATCGGCTGGAGTTATGGCATCCAGGTGAATGCCGAATCGTTCCGCATGGTGACTACCGGCATCGTGCCTGAGTTTCAGGGGAAGAAAATCTATTCGCGATTCCTATCAATATATGCTGAGCACATCAAGCAGCAAGGATTTCAAATCTTGTTCAGCCGCCATTATGCAACCAATAATCAGGTGATCGTGCCGAAGCTCAGGTTCGGATTTTTGATCTCCGGCTTCGAGATTTCTGATCAATTTGGTCTGCTTCTATGGCTTTCGTACTACTTTAACTCGACCCGTCAAGATATCATGCACGTTCGATCCGGCTTTCAACAACCGGACGTAAATATCAACAAGCTGGTCAGGCAGTACGATTGAATTAGGCCTTGACTGGAAGAACGTTAATGGCTTTGATGACAAGCTCAACTTCGTCACCCAATCTGAGATTCATGTCTTCCACGGATTCGGTCG
Organism: Candidatus Obscuribacterales bacterium; assembly: GCA_019746975.1. Classification (GTDB taxonomy): domain Bacteria; phylum Cyanobacteriota; class Vampirovibrionia; order Obscuribacterales; family Obscuribacteraceae; genus JADYXR01. The sequence continues at coordinate 94,831 of JAIERK010000046.1, read as the reverse complement.
TAAGGACAGATGCCATTTCACCAGACGCGGTCTCGAACTTTACCAGGGACATAACCTGATCGCTCTTGATCGACGATACGGTGCCTTTAATCTTGTTTCTCGCTCCGGTTTTCATCTCTTCGTCCTCTTAAATTTTTCGTGAAAGCAGTGACACCAATCGTTCAAGATCACAAGCTTTTCAGCGATGACCTCACTCTCGCCAAAACGGTGAGGGGAGAGCCTGTTATGAATATCATCTTGAATACTGTTTTGAATACGAAATGTCAAAGAACGCAACTGATCAAGGTAAAGTGACGGTCTCCGGATTGAGTCGCTTTCTGATGGCTGTGCTAGCGCTGTCTTACAAAGCGAAGGTCGCCGAGATCACATCGACGAGCGTAGCGACATCTATTTGGAGTTGATGGCAATGTCGGCATTTGCACCATCGATATCAAGGATTCTTGGTCTTCTTGTCGACCGTTATCGCGCGATACTTTTGCGTGCCTTCAAGCTGTCGCGGAAGGCATGCGCCGCTGATAGCGCCCCCTCCGGAGTTTTGCCGTAGGTTACGAAATGCCCCATTTTTCTCTTCGCGCGTGGTTCTCTTTTTCCATAAATGACTACGTCCAACACCTGGGCATGATCTTTCAGGGTCGAAAGATCAAGTTCTGCGTCAGGACGGGAGGCGCCCTGCGCGATCCAGACATCGCCTAGAAGGTTCATCATGCAAAACGTACCAGCCGATACGATCATGGGTTCCTGTAGTGGGATGTTGAGAAGGATGCGCGCCAGGGCATCATACTGACTCATGCAACAGGCGCTGCGCGTCACGTGTCCGGAGTTGTGCGGTCGTGGTGCGAATTCGTTGATGTAGATGTACCAGCCATCACATTCGATACCAAGTGAACTCAAGCTCTTCGTCTTGGTGAGGAAGAATTCCGTAGTTAGAAGTCCGTAGACATCGAGCTTTTCGGTGGCCTCAATCGCTATCTCTTTGATTCGCTTTTGCACGGACGGCGGAATCCGTGAAGGCAGTAAGGTATAGTCGAGAATATGATCGACATGCACATTCTCAAGCACTGGGAAGGCGACCGCAGGACCCCGCAACGGGCGAGCTACGATGCAGCTCACCTCGGCCTCGAGCCTGACGAAGTCCTCGATCACGCCGTAAAATGTATCAAGCCAGTAATTGTCCGGATTATCGAGCACTGACAAAAAATCTTCGCGATTGCGGGCAAAGAGTTGACCTTTGCCGTCGTAGCCGCCACGGGCGGTTTTGATGATGCAAGGGTAGTTGTTCAAATCTGCCTGCCGGCGGAGGGCTGCCACCGAATCTGCCACCGCGAAATTGGTGTGAGGCAGTCCGGACGCCAGCAAGAATTTCTTCTCGAGCACTCTGTCCTGTGTCGTCCTCAACACCTTGACGCTTGGGTAAATCGGCTTGACATGCTCGAGTGATACCAGCGCCGCACTTTCGACATTCTCGAACTCATATGTGATTACGTCGCACATCTCGAAAAACTGGTTGAGCGATTCGAAATTCAACCAGGGTCCGTTGATTGAGGTCTTGACGTGATGACAAAGAGGCGACTGCGAATCCGGATCATATACGGCCGCCCGGCCGCCGAGTGTGAAAATGCTGTTGGCGAGTAGCATTCCGAGCTGCCCGCCACCAAGTATCCCGACTTGCTTCATGACGGCTGTTCTCCAGCGGCGGTGTTGTGGACACGCACCTGTACAATCGAGTTACCGGAAAGCGCTTGCTTCGCTTTGTTGTCGATATACTCGGTCATCTGCGCTGCCAGAGCGTCGTCATGAAGCGCGAGCATTCTCACGGCGAACAGTCCGGCATTCAGAGCTCCGCTCTCGCCTACTGCGAAGGTCGCGGTTGGTACGCCGCCGGGCATCTGCACAATCGACAGTAAGCTGTCGAGACCATTGAGAGCGCGTGATTTAACAGGCACACCCAGAACTGGAATTGGCGTCAACGACGAGATCATGCCAGGCAGATGTGCTGCACCGCCTGCGCCCGCGATGATAACTTTCAGTCCTCGATATCGTGCCGTCTCGGCATAGTCGTACATAAGCTTCGGGGTCCTGTGGGCGCTCACGACTGCAATTTCGTAAGGCACGCCGAATTCAATCATGATGTTTTCGGCGTGCTTCATCGTTTCGTAGTCGGACGAGCTGCCCATGACTATGCCAACTGTGGCTTTCTTGTCAGTTTCGCCGGTCACTTCGAATAGTCCTCAGTGCTTGAAACAGCGCTGTCCGGTGAACAGCATTGTGATTCCCTTTTCCTGGCATGCTTTGATGACTTCTTCATCCTTGATGCTGCCGCCAGGTTGTACGATAACACTTATTCCGGCGCGAGCGGCCTCGTCAATGTTGTCAGTGGCGGGGAAGAAAGCATCACTCGCGAGAATAGCACCCCGCGCCTGTTCACCGGCTTGCGCCAGGGCTATTTTCACGCTGGCGATTCTACTCGTTTGACCGATACCGAAGCCCAATGAGCAACCGTCTTTGGCGATGAAAATCGCGTTCGATGTAAGGTGTTTCACCACTCCCCAGGCAAACTTGATGTCATCTTTGAGCGCCTTCGGGAAGTCGCCGACGACGGCGGAAAAGTTGTCAACCTGAGGGGCCGGCTCATCGGCGCGCTCAACAATCCAGCCGAAATCTTGCAGGTCGCGAGAATGCCATCTGTCTGATTCCTGCAGTTGCAATACTCCGGGCTTCAATTTGAGCACTCGGACGTTTTTCTTTTTGTTGAAAGCTTCGATCGCACCTTTGCTGTAGGAAGGCGCTGCGACGATTTCGATAAAGTCTTTCGTTATGGCTGCGGCGAGCGCCTCATCCACCTCTCCGGTAAAGCCGAAGATGCCACCGAATGCGGCCATAGGATCGGTCTTATGGGCCTTTTCTAGAGCTTCGCCGAGTGTCTTGCCTATGGCGATACCACAGGGATTGTTGTGCTTGATGATGCAGACGGCAGGACCATCTTGCTCACGGAGGAATTTCACCAGTGCAAAGGTGTCGACGATATTGTTGGACGACATATCTTTGCCTTGCAGCTGTTCGAATGGCGGAAAGCTAATTTCGCCATCGGAATGGTGGCGGCTTGGTGCATACCAGACAGCCGACTGATGAGGATTCTCACCGTATCGCAATTTTTGATGCTGGGCCAGGTTGACATTGATGCTCTCCGGCATTCCGCACTCCTGACCGTTACCGCTCTTGCTGCATTCGCCGGCAGCTTTGACCTGTGCTTCAAAGTACGTTGATATTGCGGTGTCATATCTCATCGTGCGCTGGAAGGCTTGCGAAGCGAGCTCGCGTCGGAAGTCCTTGCTGAGTTCGCCGTTGTTTTTGAGTTCTTCTTTCACGGCGGAATACTGATCGGGATCGCAAAGAATTCCGACTCTGTCGAAATTCTTTGCTGCTGCTCGGATCATGCTTGGACCGCCGACATCGATCTGCTCGATCATCTTTGGTTCTGGCAAATTTTCCTTGAGCTTCTTTTCAAAGGGATACAGATTGACAATCACCAGGCTGATCTCATCAAGACCGAGCTCTTTCAAACAGTTTCGATCTTCCTCAGTGGCTCTTGCCAGAATGCTTGCGAAAATATTTGGATGCAGAGTCTTTACTCGACCGCCGAGGATCTCGGGAAACTTGGTTATACTTTCCACCGTGATGCAATCGATTTTGTTTTCCTTCAAGTGTTCTGCAGTGCTGGTAGTCGCGACAAACTTGTAGTTCTTGTCGTGCTTACGAAGCTCTGTTAGAAGCTCTACCAGTCCTGTCTTGTCGGAAACGCTTACTAGTGCGGTCGGCATTTATCTCTCTCCTTGTGGCGCTCAATACGATACCGTTAGAAACTTCACTTCGTGGAATTGTTCAAAACAATGTCTTTGCCACCAAGGGCACCCTTTATCGTCAAAACAGGCTTCTTGCCGGCAATTTCGCCGACCACCATGGACTGCAACTGCGAAGAGGCAAAGGTGTTGACTACTCGATCGACATGTTCGTCGCTCGTCATAACGCAAAGACCCATACCCATGTTGAAGGTTTTAAACATCTCTTCAGCTGATACTTTCTCAGCCATGAATTTCATAACTTCGGGCACAGGCAGGTGGTGCTCGATAACATAACCCAAATTGCGTTGTGGTCTGGTGACGTTGGTCCAGCCACCACCTGTGATGTGGGCCATACCTTTGATACAACCCGGATATTCGTTGAGCAGTCTGACTACAGGCGCTGCATAGATGGCGGTTGGATTCAACAGTGACTTACGTAAGGGCGACTCTAAGGGAACCAGCTTTCTGGCAAGCGAGAAGCCGTTGGAATGAATACCTGTCGAAGCCACACCGATCAGTTTGTCTCCTGCCGTCAGGTGTTCTCCGGTAATCAGCGACTCTTTCGATACAGTCCCCATGGCGAAACCGGCTATATCAAAATGTCCATTTTGATATAGATCCGGAAGCTCGGCCGTTTCGCCGCCGACTAGAAGCATACAAGCCTGATCGCAACCCTGAATGATCCCTTTGACCAGGTCATCTGAAAGTCGTTCGTCCAACTTTCCAGTTGCATAATAATCGAGAAATGCAGATGGCGTGGCACCTACACAAAGAAGATCGTTGACGCACATGGCTACCAGATCTATACCTATAGTGTCCAGCTTGTTTTGTTCCAGCGCAACCAGAAGTTTTGTACCGACACCATCGGTAGTGAGCGCCACGGCCAGATTGCCATGGACTGGGTAGACAGACGCGTATCCACCGGCGGCCGGCCACAATCGCCTGTGACCATCTCGGCGAGCCGAGTGCTTCAAGCGTGCGACGAAAGCATCAGCCTTGTGAATATCGACTCCAGCTTCAGCGTATGTTTTCGGATCCATCAAAGCACTCCTATCTAGTCATTGCGAAGGCGTTTTTCAAAATAGCCAGGCCATCGGGCATCTTACCTTTGTAGCTGTCGTCAGCCAGATCGTCTCCTCGAGCTACCATGTCTGTCCATGCCGGATGCTGAGAGAATCGAACAAAGGCCTCGGGATGAGGCATGAGACCAAGCACGTTACCTTTAGAGTTAGTCAATGCTGCTAGTCGCTGGAAGCTGCCATTGATGTCCTCCTTGTACTTCAGAGCACCATGTTTTTCTATCAATTCCTCTTTTCCTGAAAGCGGATGAATTCTGCCTTCGCCATGACGAATAGGCAGCTCGATGTCTTCCAGTCCGGCAAAGAATCCTTGTTGCGCCTGCTTCTCGACGGTCATGCCTACCCATCGATTGATGAATCGGCCGCCTTTGTTGTGCAGGAGACTCACCACCTTTTCTGTTGGATGTTTCAATTCCGGTAAGAGGCTCATTTGAACCAACATTTGAAAGCCATTGCAGATGCCTATCACAAGCCGATCTCGCTCGATAAACTTGTAAGTGATGTCGTTTAGTCTTTCCATCCATTTTATGGCGATCACCTTGCCGCTGGCGATCTCATCCCCAAACGAGAAGCCGCCGGGCAGGACCAGTAGAGAGAAGTCATCGAGCAGCTCAGGTTTGGAGAGCAGCGCCGCAATGTGGCATTCTTGCGATTGAAAACCGGCGAGTGTGAGGCCGAATCGAGTTTCTGCTTCACAGTTGATACCGTCGCCGGAGATTACAATCGCTCTGGGTTGTTTCATTTCGAAGCCTCTCACTTAATCGAAGGGTAACGGCGAGGACCAAGCTTTTCGCATCTTTTCGATCGTCAGGTCGAGCCATGGTCCGTCACCTTCTGGTACCGAACCCGGTGCAGACACGAGAAGCCGTGCGTCAGTTGTGACCTGACCCAGGGTGATGCAGCTTATGCCCGGCATGTTCAACCTGGCGTTGAATTTCGCCAAGTCGATTTGCTTGATCGTGATCAAGAGCTTGGCTGGACCTTCGCCAAACAAGCCCTGCTCAACCGTAGAACCTTGATGTTTCAAATACATGTCCAGATCGATGTCGGCTCCCAGCCCGCTTCCAATGGAGCACTCGGCTAATGCCACTGCCAGACCGCCTTCCGATAAATCGTGGGCGGATTGAATAAGACGATCTTGAATAGAATCGAAGACCGCCTTATACAGCCTGTTCGCCACTTCCAGGTTGATCGAGGGCAGGGGCATTGTGCGCTCGCCGAACAATGCTTCGTAATGGCTGCCGGTCAAGGACGCAGTGCCGGCGCTCAAGAGTAGGATCAGATCGCCTTCGCTCTTGAATTGCATCGTCACGCACTTCAGGCTGTCGGGGGTCTTGGCGATGGCCGATACGAGTAAAGTCGGAGGAATGGACAGTCTTACGACCTTGTCGTCAAAGTCATTCTTCATGCTGTCTTTGCCTGAGATAAGCGGTGCGCCATAGGCGAGGCAAGCATCGTAAAGTCCCTGACAGGTCCTCACCAATTGGCCGAGTTTGTAGTTGCCATCGAAGTTGCGCTCTGAAGCGATGGGATCGGGCCAGCAGAAATTGTCGAGGAGGCAGATTGTCGATGGGTCGGCGCCTACTACGACGGTGTTGCGGACAGCCTCATCGACAGCGCTCACCGCCATCAGATAGGGGTCGTGCTGGCTCCACTGCGGGCAGAGTCCGTTGGAGATGACCAGCCCTTCCGGCGCATCGAAGACCGGCTTGATCACGCCGGCATCGCAGGGAGCGGTCTGGTCTTTGCCCATGAGCGGCTTGATTACGCTTCCGCCTTGAACCTCGTGGTCGTATTGACGAATCACGAACTCGCGGCTAGAGATGTTGGGATGCGAAAGCAGGGACAAAAGGTGCTCGCTGAAGCCATTATTAGATGAATAGGCGTGCTCCGCGGACTTCTCCATAGTCTTTGTTGAAAGTGCGGTCCGGTTCTCTTTCGTGTCGGGGGGAAACCATTCGGCATCAAGCACGAGCTTCGGCACACCGTTGTGCAAGAATTCCAGGGGAAGGAGCGCAACCGTCGTGTCCCCGCGTCGCACCTCGAAATAGCCTCGATTGTGAAACTCGCCGATGTCGCTCACTTCGACGTTGTAGGCTGAAGCGAGCTCTTTGAGCCTCTCCGGTTCGCGAGTCGAGAGGGTCATCCTCTCCTGTGATTCTGATACGACAATTTGCCAGTCTTCCAGCCCAGGATATTTGAGAGGCACCGCCGCCAAATCCATGGTGGCACCTCCTGTGATACCAGCCATCTCGCCCACGGATGAGGAGAGCCCACCCGCGCCGTTGTCTGTTATCCCGGTAATCAATTCCATGTCTCGGGCCGCAATCACGAAATCAATGACCCGCTTTTGCGTAAAAGGATCGCCAATCTGAACAGCAGTTACAGGTGAGCCTTCGTGCATCGATTCAGAGGAGAAGGTGGCACCGTGGATGCCGTCCTTACCAACTCTTCCACCGACCATCACGATACGATCACCTGGTTTTGTATGCTTCTCGTACAGCTTCACATCATCGCGCATGATTGGCAAGATCCCTCCGGTCCCACAGAAGACCAGCGGTTTTGCTCGATAGCCGTCATGGAAAAAGATGGCGCCGTTGACGGTAGGAATACCGCTTTTGTTACCGCCATCTTGGACGCCTTTGCGAACCCCTGATGGGATCGCCTCCGGTGGGAGCATCTTCGGGCGGTCTGCCAGTTCGCTGTCGGGATGTGCGAAGCAAAAAACATCGGTGTTGAATATCGGTCTTGCACCGAGACCGGTGCCGAGGATGTCTCGATTGACGCCCAGAATGCCGGTTAAGGCGCCGCCGTAAGGCTCTAGCGCCGAGGGCGAGTTGTGTGTCTCTACCTTGAAGCAGATAGCGGTATCTTCATTCCACTTCACTACTCCGGAGTTGTCTTCGAATACCGACAAGAGATCGGGGCGCCGCTCCTTGAGTTGATGCGTGGCTCCTTTGATAAATGTCTTGTAGAGGCTGTCGATCTTCTTTGGTTCTGCCTGCTTGTCTGACCTGGTTTTCTTTTCCGTATAGTTGATGGTGGCGGCAAAAATCTTGTGTTTGCAGTGTTCTGACCAGGTCTGAGCAAGGATTTCCAATTCGACGTCGGTCGGCATGGATGATAGCGACAATTTTTTGCGCTCCTCCTTTACGGACGCGGAGGCGAAATGACTTTTGATGGCCTGCATCTCTTCGAGTGATAAGGCTAAAAGCCTATCCTGACTGAGTTTTAACAGTTGGACGTCGTCGAGCGGCTCCAGGTCTATTAGCTCCGGCTTGCTCGGCTCGATGAGCATGACATCAGGAAATCCTAGAACGGAATCCGCACTCTTCTCGTTCAGATCGACAACTGCCAATTTTTCTACGAGCGGGTGATAGAGACGGTATTGTGCATAGTTTGAAACATCGTCTCTAGTTTTGAAATTGAGGACCGGCAACAAGTTGGCCGAGCCGGACGCGACTTTCACGTCGGGCGAAATGCCTTTGAGCAGCAGCGCTTCATGGATGGTGTGAGCGAGATTGTCGGTTACACCGGGCAGGAATTGCTTCTGTGCTACCCAGTGAAACCCTCTTTGCAAGAAGGATTCGAAGAGCTGGTCCAGATCCGCACTTCTCAGAACAACACCCTGTTGAATAACCGGATCGACCAAAATTTCATTCAAGCAATTGACCAGCTTTGCTTCATCGGTCGTTTGCCGGTCGAATTTTATCCAATAGATTGGGAAGTGGGCTTCAGCACTTTGCAGGACGGCGAAGGACAAAACCTCGAATCGACTGTCCGAAGGGCTCAATGGATTACTGATCTCACTGTTCGCTGTTGTCGTCACGTGACTTTTTCCACCTGTTTCTTAGGGATTAGGCTCACGCCTTCTTTGGCGATTTGCTGCAGGACAGCCGGGTAGAGCGCATGTTCAACCGAAAGCCCGCGGGCACAAAACGTGCTGAGAGTGTCGTCAGGGAATCGAGGAAAAGGCTCCTGCGCGAGGATAATGCCTTTGTCGACTTCTTCGTCGACCAGATGAACGGTGACACCCGAAACTTTGACGCCGTAGTTGAAAGCATCTTCGTAGCCACTAACTCCGGGAAACGACGGTAACAGCGATGGATGGATGTTAATAACCCGATAAAATCCACGTTCGTCGTGAAAGCGTTTCAGAAATTCTGCACTGATAACGCGCATGTATCCGGCCAGAACGACAAAATCAAGCTCGTACTGGGCGAGATGTTCGAGGATTTTCTCTTCGTGTTCCCGACGTTTCATCCCTTTATGAGGTAGAGCGAACGTCTGCAGTCCGTGTTGTTGCGCGATAACTAGCCCTTGTGCTTCCGGATCGTTGGAGACGACGCACTGGATCTGAGCGTCGAGGCGCTTGTCGCTTATCGCCTGAATCATGGCGTTGAGATTGGAGCCCCGACCTGATATGAAGACTGCTATCTTGAGTGACACTTGGTCGCGACCCTCCAGGCTATGTCTTTGCGATAATCCATCCCTTCGAACGACACGTTGCGCAGAGCTTGATACGCCTTCGCTTGAGCCAGCTGCGGATCGTCGTCTAGGGCGACGATGCTGAGGACTCTGCCACCATTGGTAGTGACCACTTCATTATTGACGGCGGTGCCCGCTTGAAATAGATACGTGTCTGAAGGCAGTGTTCCTATTGTGATTGGCTTGCCCTTGGAAGATCCTTCCGGATAGTTGTCCGCGCAAGCGACAACACAGCAACTGAATCGTGAGTCCCACTCGAGGCTGACTGAGGGGAGCGTACCTTCCACCGAGGCCAAAAGAAGCGGTACGATGTCCGATTTCAGTCTGGGCAAGATCGCCTGAGTTTCCGGATCTCCGAAGCGGGCATTGAACTCCAGTACATAGGGAATACCGTCTGCCATCATAATGCCGATGAACAGCACTCCTTTGTACTTCAGGCGTCCGTCGGCGAGGGCATTTACGATTGGAGCGACGACTTTCTCATCGATCGCTTTTTTGTTTGCTTCGTACAAAGGTACAGGGGAATATGCGCCCATACCACCGGTGTTGGGTCCCTTGTCGCCGTCCAGGCGGCGTTTGTGATCTTGCGAAGCGGCAAGCGTCAGTGAGTCTTTCCCGTCGATGATAAGGAAGAGCGATAGCTCTTCACCTACCAATTTCTCTTCGACGACCACTAAGCTATCGGCTTGCGGAGTCAACATACGCTCCAGTGCGGCTTCTACTTCCGACGCTGTATCGCATACCACTACACCTTTGCCGAGTGCAAGTCCGTCGTCTTTGACAACGCGAGCCCATTCGTTAGCTTTTGCGAATTCAAGAGCCTTGAGCTTGTCTTTAAAGGCTTCGAATCGAGCGGTTGGGATGCCGAGTTCTGTCATCTTTTCTTTTGCGTGAGACTTGCTTGCCTCGAGCCTGGCCGATTCTTTTCGGGGACCGAACACTTTCAACCCGTGCTGTTCCATGTGGTCGACGATGCCGTCTGCAAGAGGATTGTCCGGTCCGATGACTACGAGTCCGCACTTCTTTTCGATTGCAAACTGACTGAGCTTTTCGAATTCTCCGACGCCAATCGCCACGTTTTCCGTCTTGGATTCGAATGCTGTGCCACCGTTACCGGGAGCGCAATAGACACGACCCACACGATCACTTTGAGCAATTTTCCAGACGAGGGCATGTTCTCGTCCACCGCTGCCGACTACGAGGACATCTATTTGAGCCATCAGCGATTGTCTCCTCTCGGTTTGATCGAAATCTCCTTCTCCTGGTGAATTGATGCCTTGCCGCTCTGTCCTCTGCGGCGTGGGTGCTGCGATTCAGAAGAGCCTGTGTGCCATCCTGAAGATGACTTGCTTAGCGTTTTATCCAGCTTTTCAACGAATTGATCGATTGCAGGCTGTTGCGCAAACACTTCATGGTTTGCGACATGATTGACGAGACTTCCATACAAGGAGTCGACGATTTCCTTTTCTTGTGGATTCAAGAGCGCTGGAGTTTGTTTCAACTCTTCGATGCAGATCCGTTTGAAATCGGAGCCCTGGCGTTGCTTTGCTATATCCTTGGCTTTACCTAGTGCCTGCGCCCAGCTCGAGTCCCGGTAAATCTGACGGATCAATTCTTTGGACAAATGATGACCGCGATATATCAATCTCAGTTCGTCCGGTCCGATACTGTCGGCGAGCATCACCTGCGGTGCCCCGGCGACAGTGTAGTCGACGATGAATTCGAACTTGCCGTCCCAGAGCTCGATTCCGCGTTCTGCGAATATGTGGTACAGACCGAGCGAAGCGGCGAGGGTCATCTCGCACATGGATTGAAATGCGTCAGCCGATAGTCCGGAAATCAACGAGGCTTCCGCCCAGGTCAGCAGTCTGTCGCTCGGTTCTAATTTTGTGAAAAACTCAATGACAGGAACCGGAAACCACTCTCCGGGTGTTGGTGTAGCTGGCAGACCCAGCTCTTTCAAGTAAGCCGGATTCTTCTTCAGCCTTGAAGTCAATGAACTTCCTTCCGGCATGCCGAAACGAAAAACTACTTCGAGCGGGATGAGTCTGCGGGTAAAATCTCTACCTTTCGCATCTTCGAGGTGGGGATAGAAATAGAGTTCGTGGTTGAGGATCTTGCGGCACTCGGGATTCGGCACTTCCGCCTTGATGACTTCCATATATAGCGGCGAGGCACCGCTGACAGTGTTGGGGTCGATCGTCGTTTTCCCGTCGGACAGACATTTGAAGTGATGCGGCATACCGTTGGACAATAGGTTTTCAAACACAACGTGAGTGAATCTTCGCTTCAGCCAATCGCCTCCAAACCTCTTCATGTGTTTTGAGTCTGGAAGTGCTTGCCAGAAGCTGGACTTCCCGAACACGTCGAAGAAGTATGCTCCGAGAAAGGTCAAAGCTTTTCCTTTATTCAAGATAGTGTTGGGCATCTTGCCCCAGTCAAAAATTGAATAGTCGTCTGTGAACTCGAACCAGAGAGATTCCTCGTCAGTCGGCGATTGATACAGACGTTTTACCGACCCTTCATAAATCAGTTTCGTCTCTTTTGATTTATTCGAGTCGCTCACATTGACCTCCTTTGAGTTTCAATCCTGGCGATTAGCAGGATGGCTCTTTGACTTTGTCGCGCCGGTCGAGAAGGCGTTGCTCTTCGAATGCTCCGCCGTCGGCAACACTTGTCGGATATTCGCCGGTCAAACATCCGGTGCACAGAGATTTTTGCTCGAGCGCCGTCTTCAGGCCCTCGATCGTTTGAAATACCACCCGATCGGCTCCAAGCTCCTGAGCGATCTCCTCTTCCGTACGTTTGTAGGCGATAAGCTCGTCGGCGCTGGGAAAGTCGATGCCGTAGTAGCACGGGTTGTTGATGGGTGGGCAGGTCGAGACGAGAGTAATTTCTTTCGCACCAGACTGCCGAACCAGCCTGACAAGCTGCTTGGCTGTATTACCTCGTACAATTGAATCATCGACGATCAGGCAACGTTGCCCTTCGAATTCGTCGATAATCGGGAAAAGTTTTCGCCGAATCGCTTCCTGTCTGGTTTGTTGGTCGTCCAGAATAAAAGTACGATTGACGTAGCGGTTCTTGATCAGGAGTTCTCTGAATGGAATTCCCATCGCTTCGGAAATTGCTATGGCTGATGCTCTGCTGGTTTCCGGTACCGGTACCACGACATCTGCTTCTAGACCTGCCCTTTTGAGCTGTTCGGCAAGGAGAAGACCAAGTCTGAATCTTGCCTTGTAGACCGATTGTCCTGCGAATTCCGATTCTACACGAGCGAAATACACCCACTCGAACATACACGGTGAAGACGATTCCTTCTTTATGATCTTGCGTGTGACTTTGCCTTCGTGAGAGATGAAGACTGCCTCTCCGGCGTCGAGCTCTTCAATGTTGTTGAATTCGAGAAATCTGAGAGCGACACTTTCACTTGCCAGGGCATAGACCTTCTCGCCGTCTTCGGTTTCCTTCGTACCCATGGCCAGCGGTCTGATTCCGTGCGGGTCTCTGAATCCGAACAGGTCACCATATTTGGTTAAACCAACAACGGAGTAGCTGCCGATGAGCTCGTCCATGAGCTTACCTAGCGCTGGAAACAAGGTCTCGTCAGTGATCTCTTTGACGCCCTTCAGATGATCGCTGAGTAGTCTCAGTATCAGCTGTGAGTCTGAGGCGATTTGCTTATTGCGTGAATCGTCGGAAGAAAGCCATGCTTCTCTCAACGCATAGTAGTTGACGATATTGCCGTTATGCCCAATTCCTATCCCACTTTCCGAGTCGAGGAATGGTTGGAGCAGGTTCGGGTCATTGCGCCCGACGGTGGCGTAACGCGAGTGACCGAGCGCCGCTTTACCTTTGAGGCTCTTGAAAGATCTTTCCGAAAAAACGTTGTCGATTAAGCCGCTGCCTTTTTGTAGATGAAATCCGGGTGGATCTTTACCATCTACCGTCAGGATGCCGGCACCGTCTTGACCTCTATGCTGGAGGTTCATCAGACCGAAGAACACTTCGTAGGCTGAGCCGACGGTTCCCGAGATTGCTATGATGCCGCACATATCAGAATTCCATTGAGTTGAAGTTTGCTGGTGCATATTGTCCGATAACCAGCTGGTACCTGATCAACATGGTTCACCGCAACCGAATTCGGAGGATTCGACACGCCTAAAGCTTACGCGATTTTCAGGCTGGGCTGATAGCGGTCCGTGCATTTTTTATCAATGCTCGTTACAATCCGGTGCTTGGTGCTATATCCGATACCATTGATATTTTTATCGAATCATGAGTGATTCGATATCCATTGGCGGGCTTGGCTATATCAAAGTCCGAGCCGGAGGCCGAAGATAAAAACTGCAGGTGTCAGTAGGTCTTAAGGGTTGGATGTCCTGATAATCTTCGAACTCCAGGTTTTTTCGTGAGCTCTGCTTCCTCTGGTTTGCCGGAATCAATCGCTGTCTTCACTCCTGGATCTACATTTGGTTCGGGTGGCGTTTGGATGCCCCGTATGATGACCATTGCGTGGTCCATAATTCGAGCCGCCTCATCGTGAGCTTGACCGCGAATGTCGTCTTTCTCTTGCGAGGTCAGACCGATACGAACCTCACCTGTTACTGTGTTCTGTATGAACTGATTCGTAGATTCATTTTCGACTTCAATTCTACGATCGGCATCGGCGATGACCTTGTCTGCCTTTTGTCTTGCTTCTTTCAGTATCGCTTCGCGTTTTCGTTCGAGCTCTAAGACTTTGGTTTTGTGAGCTTGATACGCTTCCTTCTCAATGTCCAACTTTCTGGATTCAGATTTTGCAAGTTTATCCGCATGAGCTTTTTTCCTAACATCAATCTGAGCGATATGATGAAGTCCTGTAAGACAGTGCGCTTTGGTCGTGGGATCGGCAATTTCTATGCAACGCTCGTACGCGCTCTTCGCCTCGTCATAATGCCCGAGTTTTACGCAAGTGTTGCCGAGGTGGTAGAGAGCCGCAGCATGATCGGGTCTGTGTGCGGTTATGTGGCTGAACAGATGCTTAGCCTTGTGATGCTCGCCTTTAGCATAGTGCTCGCAAGCTTGCTTGTAATAATCGGTCGCTGACGCAGAGCTTGTTCCGAGACCAAGTGTCAGTAATACTGACAGCAGCACGTTGTTAGTGGCTACACGCATTCGTTCCCCTTGCTAATCAGGAAAAGACTCTTAGCAATAACCGCTCACCGCAAGTGAGGAATGAATTATAACGGGAGTGACGATTTTATTGAGTTAAAAACGCCCAGAAATTCTATTTCTTGACAATTTATTATTTTGGGCGAGAGCGAGCGATTCGGACTAGTCGACTGTCCGATTTTTTCAATTCATGTGCGCGCCGTCGTTTGGTCGGCTTGAAGCTGCCTTCCGTTGCTTGTGTGGTGACCGCTTGCCTTCTGTCATAACAAACAACAGGTCGATCCAAGCACACTGGATCGACCTGTTGCCTTGTCTCTGTCGAAATAACTAATTGCTTTTGTCAGCCTCTGCTCCCCGCAGGTCTTGATTGAATTGATTGAGTTTATGCTGAATGCATTGCTGGTCCTTTTGGCTAAGTCCGTTGTGATCCATGCGGAATTCGTCCTCTTGGGCGCCGATGCCATCAAGATCGCGTCGAAGTTGTGCCATTTCACAGCTGTCGATTTTGCCCTGGTTGTAGTCACGATTGATCTGTTTTTCCAGACAATCTTGTTGTTTGTGGACTTTACCTTGCACTGGTTGCCAGTTGTCCCAGTCGAAACGAGCTTGTGCCGGTAAGCCAACTACGAAGACTGCGCTGAGTGCTGCTACGAGGGTTGCGCTGACGATTACCTTTTTGTCTGTTTTCAAAGTTTTCATTGTCTCGTCCTCCTACTAATCTGTTTCGCATCCGATGTTTCAATCTTGGATCTGGGGACCATAAAGAAGGCGTCAAAATCGAATCGATTCTGTAAGAAGGTCGATCGATACCTGTGAACAGGTCACCTGTGGCATTCTTCGAATATCAGGGCATATACGAGCCAGTTCACCAACGAAGGTAGTCAATGGACATCTCCATACTGTTTTTAGTTTGGGTTCTGTTCTCTCTCCCATGGCAGGTTGCCTTCATGAGAGGCGTCAGGCTTGGCCTCGTTCCTTCTACGCCCGCGCGACTTTGCATGTTGTGGTTTGGATATCTGCTTGATGCCTACACGCTCAAACCAAGTGTTGAAAAAAATCATCCTTCACTGCTCTTTGTTCCGATCTTCAGTGCCCTTATTATCTTTTTCGTCGGCAGGGCGATAGTTGTTCCGTCTCCAACCGGCTCGGAAAAAACCGCGACGCCCCTCGACAGCTCCCAAACACACCCGCCGAAAAACTCAACCGAGAGACAGATTGAAACGCCTTCAGCCAAGGATGCGTCGCTCGAAGGTCGAATCGGCGCAGAGTATGTTGGTACTTTCAGGGGACGTCTTGTTTAAGGAGGCAACCCCGATGGAGCGCCAATTGAAACAATAATCACCTTAGAACCGAGCGGAAAACTTGCCGGTTCTTACATATATAAAGATTCCCGAAACCAGGATGCGCCTGGAACGCTTGTTCAACAGGGAAGGACAAACAACAGAACTGTGCGGTTCAAATGGATCGATGACGCCGGAACCGGTTCGTTAGTAATTATGTTCAGCGAAGACTACAATCGTTTTGAAGGTGAATGGTTGCCTGATGGTGAGCCGGCTATTGAAGTACTTCGCGCTAGAGGAAGTTTCGACGGATTGACCTGGAGTGGAAATCGAGCTGACTGAAAACTACGACTCCTCGCACAATATCAACATCTCCTCGGCGCGCGGCACGCCAAGATCCGCTGCTTTGCCAAACCAAAATTGCGCTTCACTTACACTCTTTTCCGTACCGCGACCGAATCTGTACAGGTTGGCAAGATCGTACATCGCCCTTGCGGAGCCATTCTGGGCGGCTTCCTTGTACCAAAAGTAGGCGTGCTCGTCGGATTGCCCAACGCCTTTTCCTTGATCGAACATCATCGCGAGATTGAACTGTGCGTCAGAATCTCCGTGCTGGGCGGCTTTCTCGAACCAATGGAAGGCGAGTGCGAAATCGACACGAACACCATCGCCGCGCAAATACATATCGGCAAGATTGTACTGTCCACTAGGAAGTCCCTGCTGTGCCGCTCTTTCGTACCAATAGGCAGCCTTCGAAGCATCCTTCGGCACCGCATCACCTTTGATATGCAACAGACCAAGTCTGACCTGTGCGCGAGCGTCGCCGCTCTCTGCTGCTGCCATTATCTCGTTCGCCGTTGTTTTGTCTACCACTGGGTTTGAATGCGGAGCCGAGTACCAGAGCAATGGTTTTTCGTCGGTATCAGCTTCTTCACGTGAACTACGGATTTGATTTTGTGAAAAGGCGGTAGTGTTGCTGGTTTTCTGGGCATATTGGAAAGGTGCCATTGCTGTGCCAATTATACTGGAGATCCTATGTCTGATTTCAACGCGTCAGGAGAGCTCGCCGCAAGAGCTGACCTGTGCCAGGAACTAGGCGATTTTCTTGGTGCTGACAAACTTTTTGCACGAGCGTTCGATGCGCAGCTCGACTATGATGCTTCTGATATCGGTAGCCTGCGCTGGCTGACGGCGCGGAGAGTTGAAAACAGCTGTCTCGAGGGCAATTTCAAGAAATCGGAAAAATGTTGGCAGCACCTTCTTCGACTGCAGAAAAGCACGCTCGGATCTGATAGTCGGCAAATTGCCACCACGCTGGTCGAAATGGGTATCTTCTACCGCGGCGAAGGAAAGTGGCAGCAGTCGCGCATTCGCTTCGATCAAGCTCTGGTGATTCAGCAGACCGATTTTGGACTCGAGTACCACGACTATGTGGTTACCTTGAGTGAGAAGGCTCATCTTTATGCGCTTCAAGGCGACCAGAAGAGAACCAATGCTCTTTTGGAAGAGGCTTTGCAGCTTGCAGAGCAACGCACCAACAAGTGGCACGAGAGTGTTGCTCTGGTGCTCAGGCGCAAAGCGAGATGTTTGATTGAATGGCGTCATCCCGAGGTTCTTGAGCCATATCTCGAACGGGCTATCGCAATTTTATCCGAAGAGAATAAGCTTCCACATCCTGAGATTCGCCTTTGTCTCAGTGAGTTGGCAGACCTCGGATTGGCTCGTGGTTTGTACCGCCGAGCCGAACGGTTATACGTTCGCAGTTTGCAACTCACAGAACCTTTTATGGGAAGCAAGCATCCCGATTCCATTGCGCTTCTCGAGAAGCTCGCCCAACTGCGACGGACATTGCGAAAGTACAGCGAGGCAGAAGCGCATTATCGAAAGCTCCTCACCATTTATAAGCAAAAACGTGGGTCGACGGCACCGGAAGTGGCGCATGCCATGTTCAGTCTAGGTTCGCTGCTTACCGAGAGTCGTGAGTTCGATCAGGCTGGCTCGATGCTAACGCAGGCCTTGAAAATGCAAGAAACAATCCTCGGACCTCATCATTGCGAGGTGGCAATGACTTTGTACGAATTAGGGACCCTGCACATGGCGACTGAAGAGTTTGGCGAGGCTGAAGCTGAGTACCGAAGGGCGCTCGAAATTCAGGAGACGAGTAAGAGTTGTGCACCACTCGCGGTGGCTGATACGATGACGGGGCTTGCCCTTGTTCACTTCGCTCGAAGAGAGTATGAACCGGCAGAGCGGCTTTTCATCAAAGCTCTGGCGATTGAGGAGGCTGCCTTAGGCGTTGATCATCCGCGGTTGATCAGCACTTTGGTTCAGCTTGCACGAACTTGCGACGTCCTAACCAAGCACGAACTAGCAACTCGTTACTTTGAACGGGCCGACGCCATTGTTCAAACAGACTAGTTGCCCGAATGAAATTGCTTACCGGCAGTGAAAAGGTGGACGGAAAAGTTGTCCAGGCTGCGCCAGATAAGGACCTTCAAGATTTCTTGAGCGGAGCCAACAATAACGACAAACTTGTCGTCGCGGCGAGCTATGAACATCCGGATGAGAGGACCGGATTATCCGGGCACCACGCGTATACAATCACCGGATTCGATGCCAAAAGCGGCATGGTTGAATTGAAAAACCCGTACTCGGTTCCGACAGGAGACTTTTCGCTCGAGCCGAAAAGCGCTGATGGTAAGGCTAAAGACGGAGATAATGATGGACGATTCAAGTTGCCTTTGAGCGAATTCAAAAAAGAATTCATGTATGTTTATTCTGCAACAGTCAGTGGAAAGCCTCGAAGTAGTAAGTTCTACTGTTCTTTAGGCGGAGGCGGTGGTAAGTACTGATTCAAAAAATCGAACACTGCATTCCAGTTCGATTCTGACATTGGCATGTGATCTTCGCCTTGCACCTTGATGAAACTCACGTCGATGTCGGCGAGTTTGAGCTTCTTGACGAACTCGTTGCTCTGCTCGAATGGAACAATCGGATCTTCGATGCTGTGAATCACGATGAAAGGCGGCGCATCTTTCGTCACGAAATTGATTGGACTGGCTTGATATGCTAAGTCTGGGACCTCTTCCACTGTGCCACCCAGAAAATCTCTGATGAATTGCTCCGGTTGAACCCGTCTAAAGCGAGGCTGCATAACCTCTTGACTCATGCTCTTCAGATCGGTTGGACCGCACCAGTCAGATACTGCTTGAACGCTACTCGATTGATTGCTGTTTCCCAAATCACCTTCCATCTTCGGATCTTTCGAAGTGGTGCCGAGCAGTGCGGCTAAATTCCCTCCAGCAGAACAACCTATGACACCGATTTTTTCCGCATTGTAGTTGTACTCGTTGGCATGCGCCCGGAGCCATCTGATAGCGGCCTTGCAATCATGAATCTGAGCCGGAAAGACGGCCTTGGGACCGAGTCGATAGTTGATGGAAGCGGCTGCAAAACCATGGTTTGCTATATCGAAACAAGGAGAATCTTTCTTGTCGCCTCCTGTCCACCCGCCCCCATGGATGAACACAACAAGGGGAAATCGCCTCGCCGATGTAGTTCTGGGAAGGTACAGATCGAGCTTGTGGAGTTGGCTGCCGTCATCGACATATGAAATGTCGTGAACAATTCTTATTCCGGTTGCGGTTTCGGCATCGTGCTCTTTCGTGACAAATGGAAGGAGTGCCACCAGGAGCAGTGTCAGAATGACAATCAGATTCCTAAGCATTAGCGGCAGGCTTCCAGCTCTTTCATCAACTCGGGCATGGTTTGGTGTCTTTCAGCCGGCGCTTTTTTGAGCGTTTTTCTGAGAACAATCTGCAGTGAAAGTGGAATGCGAACTCCCGGACACGCTCTTGAGAACTCGAGCGGTTGATCGGTAACGTGCTTCTTCATCGTATCGACAGAGTCTTTTCCGCGTATCGGTAGGACCCCGGTCACGGCCGTGTACATGAATACGCCAAAGGCGTAAATGTCGCTGCGCTGATCTAGCTCTTGTCCCAAGATCTGCTCTGGGCTCATGAAGGCAGGCGTGCCGACCACGGTGCCGTCCATGGTAAGTTTTCTGTGACTGGGCTCGTTAAGTTGCTTGGCTATTCCGAAGTCTACAAGTGTGACGAAATCCTTCTGGAACGGGGTGTCCTGGAGTATGACATTGTCGGGTTTGATGTCCCGATGCAAGAAACCCGCTTCGTGAAGGTGGCCAAGGGCGTCAGCCAGTTGCAAAAATATTGGCACTGCTCTTTCGCTTGGCAAGCGAATTTCTTCTTTCAGCACTTCTTTGAGGTTTTTCCCCTCCATATAGTCCATGACGATATAAGGCCGTCCGTCGCGTTCGCCGTAATCGTAAATCTTGACTATATTCGGGTGACTGAGTGCGCTTGCAGATTGTGCTTCTCGTTTAAACCTTTTGTAGCCTGTGTTTTCCGATTCCACAGCCTGAAAGAGAACCTTGATTGCGATAGGCTTGTCTATCTGTCGATGCCAACCTTTGAAGACAACGCCAAAAATGCCACGCCCGATTTCCGATGTGATTTCGTAGCGATCGGATAAAACTGTTCCTATAAGGGTTGAAGTAGACAGGGCTTTTGCCTCCAGATTACGGACTCCCCGTTCTTATGCCATTTAGTGATCCTACCAGAAGGTCAACCTCAGTACTAGTGATACCGCGCGGGCTGATAAGGAGTTTAAAGTCGGGGCTCTCTCATTCATCTCATACTAGGTTGTTATGTGATACTAAATATGGTGTCAAAGTCGGTGTCTCATGTCATATACATATTGTAAAAACACTCAGCATCATTCTTTATTGTCGCCGATATGAGATTTTTCGTAGAAACCTCAATATCATAAGCGTCTCGGTGACTTCATACGTGAAAACCTCACAGTCAAACGCGTAGTCCCCGCCGCCAAAATGGCAGTTGGGTACAAATTGTTCACAAATCGCTTATAAGCTCGCAGAGTGGTAATTTGGCGTTCTTGCGCAGCCGCGATTGGGGCGTTCTCGGGCAAGACTAGAGAGGGAAGGGACAGATGGCAGCAGATTACGAAGTCTTCGATAGTCAGGGCGGCGGCTATAACTCTCTTCAAGAGCAACCGTTCCCGCTCGAAACCGACGTATCCAGACTTCTTTTTGACGACACCGGACCGCCTGTCGCTCCAGACGCTCCGCTGGAGTCGAATCCAAACTACTTTAACCCTCGTATGAATCAGGTCGGCGTAGCTCGCCCCGATTTAGACCCGCGCTTCTACCTCAGCGCTCGGCGTCAAGTCGAAGTACCCTCATATGAGATGCAACAGCCCGGCACGCAGTGTCTGACTCAGCCCTGTCAGCCGGAATACGACCCCACTCTCCTGACCACCAATCGCCTGCGTCCAGAGGACATCATGCGGATGGTCATGGCTGCCAATGGACAATACAACGGTCAAAGTTTCCAACCGCAATGGAATAATCCTCAGTATCCGATTTATCAACCCGGCCGAGTGCCACCATCGCAGGTGCAGGCCTATCAGATGATTCGCGCGCTACTCGACGGTCAGGGCATCGATTCTCGAGGAATGTATCCGTCCCAATATCCTTCGGACCCAAGATTTATCAATCAACAAAACCAGCGTTTCATACCGCAGCAGCGGTGCGTACAGCAACAGCAGCAGTTCGATCCTCGCTTCCCTCAAGGACTCGATCCGCGCTTCCTGAGACAGTTTGAACCGGCACCGAGGGGATCGCAGACCTTCGATCCACGTTTCCCTCAAACTTACGATCCAAGAATCAATCAGGTAGTCTTTGATCCGCGATATCCTGGTGGAGTTCCGCAGCAATACGATCCTCGCTATCAAGTAGATCCGCGCTATCAAGTAGACCCGCGCTATCAAGTAGACCCGCGCTATCAAGTAGATCCTCGCTATCAAGTAGATCCGCGCTATCAAGTAGACCCGCGCTATCAAGTAGATCCGCGGTATCAAGTAGATCCGCGGTATCAAGTAGATCCACGCTATCAGGTAGATCCTCGATATCGTTTCGATCCGCGCTACCAACAGCCGTGCGATCAGGGAGGATGTTACCCTGGTCAAAACGGTCTAAATGGTAATCTCGGACGGCAACTGATGCTGAGGTACGGCATTCCGTTACTGTTCAATGCAATTGGTGGCAATCGCGGCTTCGGTGGCGGCGGCTTCTATCCAGGCGGTGGTGGCGGCTTCTACCCAGGTGGAGGCGGTGGCTTCTACCCAGGCGGTGGTTTTAACCGAGGCGGCTTCAACAACTTCCCCGGCAACTTCAACAACTTCCCCGGCAACTTCAATCGTGGCGGATGGGGCGGCGGCGGTGGCCGTGGCTACCTACAGCTTGGAAGATTCGGAATTCGCCTGTAATCGACCGAACGAAAAATTTCGCTCCTTTCCCTCTTACGTCCTAAAATGGCGTGCTGAAAGGAAGCCCAATGTTTCGTCAATCAATCGCAACCAAGCGCAACTCTGTTGTTGCTCGGTTTTGCCGGGTTGTTGCTCGGTTTCTTACCGTTGCCAGTGATTGGTAGCTTGTTTCGTCAAAGTTTCGCCTGGTGAGGCAAGTCCGTTGTCATTCCAAAGAGGGCATAGTTTGGATGCCCATTTATGCCGTCGAGGGAATAGTCATTGCCGTAATTCCGCTCAGGGAGTGATTGGGATGTATTTCGCCCCGATCCTATACGGCTTAACTTTGTCGGTGAGATATTCTCGTCTCTGGGAATAAACGCCTGACTACTGTTTGCGTAAAAACAAATCGATATCTACATGCAAGTAGCTTCTTAACCGTAGCCAAATGAGCAGTAGCCAAATGAGTGGTAGCCGATTGAGCAGTGGTTGATTGAGCTGCCTTTGTTCGTTCCACCGAGGCCTTCGCCATCGTGCGTCTTGGAACTGTGGACCAGAGTGGTATCATAAGGCCAATTCCAAGGAGATCCCGATCTTTAATGGTTGACAGCAGTAATGGAGAACAGCATGAAGATGCTTCTCCTCCTAACTTAGATTCACCGACGCCGCATGCTGACGATGGCAATAAGTTGCCGGAAATCGCGATTCTCCAAACAACGAAGGCCGGCAAGAAGAAGTCAAAGGGATTGTCGGTCCCCTCTGGGAAGACACATTTTTTCGATTTGGAATACAGTCTAGCCGCCGCTTTGTGTTATTTCCCGATTGTCGGATTGGCAGCCTGCGTCTTGTGGTTGAAAACCGAATCAGGCGACAACAAATATTTGAAATTCCATGCCATACAGGGCATTTTATGTTTCGCTGTGTTTATGATTATCAGCGTCATCACTGGTACTGTCGAGCACATCCTCTCTGCTATACCTGTGATTGGAGCTGGATTGGGTTTGCTACTCACCTTGATCCGCGTAATCATCTTTTTTGTCTATGCGGGGATGTCAGTAATGCAAGCTTCTGCTGTGAAGAAGGGTAAGTCTGAGAAAATGCCTTTGATTGGTAACTACACCGACAGCTTTGTTAACCCCCCACCGCTATGATTTATTTCCGGCTTAAATCGAGTCGTTCGTTTTTCGCACTACTGTTGATCGCTTTTTCACTGGCACTACTGGCGGTATTGCCTGTGCGTGCCGAGAAAATAAATTTGCTATCCTCGGATGCTACATTGACGGAATCCGGTCGGTTGCTTGTACATGAGACTCTGGATATAGATCTAACCGGTGGAGCCAGACACGGAATCTCTCGAACTATTCCGACGAAAGTGGATGAGCAGGGAATCAATCACACGTTTTTCGTTAAGGTTCACGGTGTTTCTGACAAGAATGGTCATCGGGTTCCCTACTCGGTGAAGCAACACGGTGACGGAGTTACAATCCGAATTGATACCGCTCATAGTGGCAATTCCACCCTTACGTTTACAATAGATTATGAGGTGAGAGGCGTTTGTAACTTTACTAAGCAGCACCCTCAGCTTTACTTTACTTTCACCGGGCATGAGTGGCCATTCGTAGTCGAAAAGACGCAAGTGGTTTTGCGACCGCCCAGCAAGTTTCACCTCAACGAGTCTGAGCTGAAAGCCTGGGAGGGACCGCCCGGTTCCAACCGGCCCGCCAGCATTAAACTGATCGGCGACCATGTTCTTGCCACCGCTTCCGATTTGCCACCAGGGTCTGGGTTGACCTTCGAAATTGACTTTCCACGCGGAACTATTCTGCCTGCTACCTTCATAGACCACTTCGAATGGTTGGTCGATGATTGGTACTTGTTGATTGCGTTGCCATTATTAGCGGTGGCACTGTTGACCGGTTACAGATTGATCAGATCCAGGCGAGCCGCAAGGACTGCTAATCTAGAGGAAAATTGGAGACCACCGCACGATCTTACTCCCGTCGAGCTAGGAACTTTAATCGATGGAAGTTGCGATGTTCAGGATTTGACGGGAATTCTTCTCGACCTATCAATTCGGGGCTATTACACGATAAGAGAGATTCCAGCCACCGGATTTTTCAATCTATCGGATCGGGATTACGAATTCAAGAAGCAGGGGTATCCTCAGACTGACAAGCTACACGATTACGAAACACTATTTCTTGAAGCGCTATTTGGTAATGCCACCACGTCTTACTTGTCCAACGTTCAAGGTGGGTTCAGGCAATTCGTGCCGAAGATTAAAGACAGCATATACATTAACCTTATCAGCAATGGTTTCCTTTTGAAAAACCCAGAGAAGGATAAAAAACGTTTCTACGCGATTGGATTCTCGATGTGCTGCGTTGGGATTGCACTGCTGTTCTTGTATGGGGAGGAAACAATTGCGAAAGCCGCAGGTCTTGGCTTTGTTGTCGCTGGTGCATTGGTGGCGGTGGCATTGCAATTCTTCCCGTTATTGACGGAAAATGGCAAAGACACAATCGATCGAGCGCATGAATTCGCGGAGCTTATGCGGACTGCAGAAGCTCACAATATGGGTGAGAAACTCTCGAAAGACCCACTTCTCTTCCATCGCCTGCTGCCGTACGCCATGGTCTTAGGCGTGTCGGAAAAATGGGCCGCCGCTTGTGAGCCGCATCTCGAGTTATGGCCTGACTGGTTCCAATTTCATCGGGGTAGTGCGCCGGTGGGACCGTTTGTAGCGACAGATTTTGCTCGAGACGTATGGATTGCTGCCAGAGTAGCAGGACTGACATTCTTCGCTCCGCCACCTGTTCAATACTCCTCGTACGCAGTCGGCAAGATGGGAACCCGAAAAGAGCAGGAACATGATGGCTAGGGTATAATTCTTCCGTATCTTTGAATATCTCCGGAGAGTTGGGATGGATTCATTAAACAAGTTATTCAGTAACAATAAAGTGAAGGTTCTCGGCGGAGACGTGGCATCCGGGGAGTGGGAATACAGCATGGGTACGCTCTGGGGTGCATTCGAGCAGATCGATCTGCGCACGCAGGTGAGAAGCGTTCAGCCGCAAACAGAAGAGAGTGTAAAAAAACTTCCCGAAGCGATAGCTTGGGGACTTGCAGGATTAGCTCTCGGCCCGCTTGGCGTGCTTGCCGGTGTTGTTTTTGGTGGCAATAAGAAGGCCGTCTGTGCACTTATTGAGTTGGATGATGCGAGAAAGTTTCTTGCTGTCATGGACAGCAAAATCTTTCAGGAAGTTCTTGGCCACTCAATCACTAACCGGAAATAGGACAACTTTTCACGGCAATTATGGAAGTTGTGTTTTCGCTATGTCTTTGCGCAACTCGTTCTATAGTCGCCAGGTTGAGGTACCGGCACCGAGCAAGTGTGTGCACGTACTAGCGATTCAACCCCTGTCTTGAACCTGAAGCGGTATCAAATTTAGTACCACGCTTAGGTTAATCCTTTCTGTTAACCCAAAGCTCTACTATTGCATGTCTAATTTGAATAACAAAATAACAAAATATGCGCGTATTAGATCGATTCAGGTGGTAGATCCTCTATGTCGCGCCATTTTTGGGAGGCAGGTCATGACCGAATCGCTTACCAGTGCTCACGGAAAGCTAGGACTATTGTTGGAAGGTAAGACTGTGGTCTTAGTCGGCAGTCGGACCTGGCAAATCGAGCAGCTTCCGGCGATTATTTGCCGTGAAGGCGGGCAGGTTGCCGCCGAAGTTACGGAAACTGTTGACATAGTGGTGGTTGGTCGATATTCTCGCGGAACACCCGCAGCTGTTAAGACAGCTGAGAAGCTCAACAAAAAGGGTGCGCGAATCAAGATAATAGAAGAGCAAAATGTGTACGAATTTTTGCTACCCGATCAAGATTCTGTTGTGCGGTTGCTGCGATCTGGAGATAGCGAACGGTTTAACGGCTTAATGAGCCTCAATCCCGAGCGCTATGCCTATTCTTTTACCAACGATACCTACCAGATTTCCAATGCTGATCTTAGCGCTGCAGAAATGCAAGGTTTGTCGATAGATTTTATTCACTTCAATCAGACTCAGTTTGGCAAGTCCAATCTGGCCGAACTCAGTATTGCCTCCTTTGAAAATTGCAGCTGTGAGGAGGGTCGTATACACAAGGTTTTCTTTGAGAGCCTTTCAGGATGCAGTTTCCAACGTGCTGAGCTGCAAGAATGTCAATTAGTTGCCGCTTACGATTGCGATTTCTCGGAGTCAAAGTCAACCCGTCTGACAATTGAGAATGAAGATGGTAAATATTCAAAATTGAGCTTTCGTTCAAGTCTGCTTGATAGATTCAGCTCTGCCACACGAGTAAAATTTTTCGATTGTGATTTTTCGCAGAGCACATGGCAGAACGCTGCAGTGCATGAGGCTGTGTTCGAACGGTGCAATTTTAAGAACGCGAAACTCGAGAAATCTCGATTTGTCCGCTGTCAGTTCATCGAATGTGATCTAAGCGGTGCTAGCTTTCAAGATTGCACCCTGCCCTTTCTAGTAGCCTCTGAAGTAAAAATCGACAATGCAGAGTTCGTACGCTGCAATATGATTGGAGCCAGTCTGGGAGCACTTGATCTGCGAAAAGCAAAAGGTCTGCAAGAATCCGTCGATGCGAAAAAGCTAGTCGACATTGCAAAACTGAAATCCATAAAGGAGCTGGATAAAGTTGTTAGATCCGGCTCTTATGTCGAAATCTTTTTCGATCTCCAGGGACCGGACGGCAAGGTTCCGTGTGTGTTAACCAATTCGTACTCCCATATGCGTGTGGTACTCAATGTCGATTTGATTCCTGAGATCCGGCGCGCGGAGTCACTTGATGTGAAGGACGCGTACTCGGCTCTCGAAATTGTCGCGGCTGTTTATCATGGGTATGAAATTCTGCCGACCTCTATTCAAGTAAAAGTCAATCGAGGACAAAATGCTAAAGACTTAAAGGCTGCTTTCATAGCAGCTCTCTATGAGAGCTTTGGGCATCAGCCGCCTGACGAAAAGGCGCTCAAAAAGCTCGAGTCGGAAAGGAAGGCAAAAGCGAATAAGGAAAAAGCAGGCTGCCTGGAAATGCTTCGGGGTGGAGCCAAAGGGATTGATAGTTGGAACAAGTTCGTCGAAGAGCATGCTTCCGAAGCTAATCTCCAGAAGGTTAACCTGTCCGGCTGCGATCTTACAGGTGCGAATTTTACAGGTCTCACGATGACTGGAGCCAATTTAGAAAACGCGGTGATGAGGGAGTGCTTGCTCAACAATGCGACTCTGAACAATGCAAAGCTTATTGGCGCTGACCTGAGCGAAGCTCAGTGCGCAGAACTTCGCGCCGAGTCAGCGGACTTCACTAATGCGACACTCGAAAATGCAAACTTAACGAATGCGAATCTGGGCGAATCGAAATTTTGCCAAGCCAATTTACGAGGGGCAGATCTGACCGAGGCATACCTCTTTGCTGCAAACTTCAGCGGTGCGGATATGGCAGCGGTAGACTTTTTTGACACCAGATACGATGAGAAGACAATGTTACCGTCTTCCGCAATTGGGGCTAGCGGTCTTGTCTGGTGTGGGCGCGGTAATGATCCCGCGCTCGTTAAGGCCGTGCTAGATGATGTGCCAAAGACTCCTTTAGAATTCAGTTCTTTCCTCGAGAGACTTCAGGTCAGCATTGATAAAGAGAGGTTGAAGAAGGCTATTAAGATGTTGCAGGCGGAGAGCTTTTCTTTGTTTGCTGAAGTTAAACCTGAATACATGATCGGTGTAGTGAAGAGCCAAACCGATCCGGATCTTGTTTATGCATGCCAACTTACAGCGGATGGAAAATTCTGTTGCGGCACGCAGAATCTTAATGCTTGTGGCGGTCTACGAGGTGCACTCTGCAAGCATCTGTTGGTTCTATTACTTGGATTGACGAAAGCAGAGGAGCTGGATGCCACCGTCGCTGATACCTGGGCTCGCGCCTCGAAATTGCAAGTTCCCAAGATGGATAAAGACTTTATGAGCGAAACGTTGCTTCGGTATAAAGGTGCTGAAGCCGGTGAGATCGACTGGCGTCCGACTGAGACAATACCAGAGGACTATTATGCTTTTTGAAGTGATGCGAGCTATGTTGCCTGAACTAAGACGAAGACGATGATCGATACAACAGAAATTACCGAAACCATTCAACATCTGGAACGCACATTTGACGAATTGATGTTGCGCGGATTGCGTGCCGCCGGCCCCGGTGAGATCAACTCTCTCAGCAATATCAAGGATGAATGCGAACGCATTGGTGCATACCATCTTGCCAGTCGGATAGAAGCGATTGTGGATGCGATTAATAGCAACAATCGATCTGGTGCAGCAGCGCTAATGAAGGCGCAAACAAGCCTGCGTTTGTTTGATCGCATACTTACTCTCGAAGTCGCTCAGACCGCGCTCCTTCGTGGAATCGGCTCTGAGCATGACGGTGAAGTGCAGTCAGCGGGCGAGGGCGATGACGACGACGTTTAAGCACACTCAAGTAAGGTGTCCTTTTCGCAGTCGTAGGATAAAAAGGCGGATCGGTGAAACTAGAGCAAGTTGATCGCAAAAAGCTATTACCACTTCTCGATGAATTGACAGGAGCCATCGAGGATTTATTGTTTTCCGGACTGACGACTGCTTCGGAGCAGACGGTCAAGACTTTGGGCGTAACATTTCAGGAATCATCCAGGATGGGTCTTCTGCGATTGGGCACCACGCTTAGAGCTGTCAATGAAGAGGTCGCTCGGTTTACGAAGAACGAATCTGATTTCTCCAAACGACGCTTGAGCTTCTTCCTCAATCGCTCTTGGTTGCTCAGCCATGCTATTAAACGGGCGATCGAGGAGGATCAGTCCGAGCAGTTCGAACGATTGATGCTAACTCCCTCACCCAAGCCGATTGACCGGATTGAAGCCGTTACTGTTGGTGTTGTGAAGCGAGCCGCTTCCACCTTCTGCGCCTTCGACTTTCGATTGCAATGTCTGAAGGACAGCGGCCATTTGAAAAAAGGAGAAAAATTGCTCTGGTCTTGTGTCTTTCCGAAGGCACCAAATACGGAGATACCTCCGGAAGGCTACTTGCATCTACCGCAAAAGCAAAAGTTTAAGGCAAGCATACTGCTGGAGCCGCATACCGTGATTATCGAGAACTGCAATGCTTCACCTGACGTGACCGGCAGTCAACGAATCGTTCTTACCGAGTCTAGTACAGTCGCCCTTGGCGCAGAGTTTACTGATTGGCCCTCGCTCTTCAAGTGGGACCAAGCTCGTGCCGTCGAGCGCATTCGAAACCATACACCCGGACCATTCGATCTGGAAGTAGAGTTGCAGGAAGAGGTATTTGTCGAGAAGTGGGCAATTGGGGAAACATCCGAGTTAGATGACGGAAAGGGCATCGCTTTTCCGATTTTAACGGATAAATTTCAATGTGAGGCGACAGTCTCCAATGCCAAGGAGCACAACAATCTACGCTCTGAACTGGAAAAGGTCAGGTCCGGCAAGAAGCCGTCGGGTCCTCTATTCGGGGTTATGCACTATGAACGATGTAAGTTGGTTTTTCAACCATTGACCGTATTTGAAGAACCGAAACCGAAGCACCTGATGATTTCACCTGACAAGATTGATCCGAAAGCGCTGTTGCAGGCAATCAAGTTTTAATTACAAACCGAGGGGGAAATGGAATGGCAAGTAAGAAGGGCGAATCGTCAGAATCCAACGGCTCGAGCGAAGTGCTCAGGCAGCCGTCGGAGATCTTGTATCGCAACGAACTCGACGCGCTAAAGCAGAACGACAAAGATCCAGCCCCAGACCCATGGAAGCTTTCTCCGCGAGCGGTGCTAATGTATGTAGTCGGCGGCAAGACCCTCAAGGCGAACATCGACGGAAAGTCGATCGAAGTTCCAATTACACGCAAGTTTTTCGGCGACGATACGATTGTCGAACGAGCGATTGTCACTCTCGCGTCAGAGCGTGCACTACTTCTCGTTGGAGAGCCGGGCACCGGTAAGAGTTGGCTCTCGGAGCATCTGGCCGCAGCCATTTCCGGAGTATCGACTCTCACAGTGCAGGGTACTGCGGGCACCACTGAAGAGCATATTAAATACTCGTGGAACATCGCGAGGGTTATCGCGGAAGGACCGAACCCGAACAACTTGATACCGTCACCGACAATGGTGGCAATGAAGAGCGGAAGTCTTCTTCGATTTGAAGAGATCACCCGGTGTTTGCCGGATGTCCAGGATGGGTTGGTTTCGATTTTGTCTGACAAAGCGATCGCGATTCCGGAGCTACCTGATGCGAACATGGTGTGGGCCAGACCTGGATTTAACGTCATTGCCACGGCCAACACTCGCGACCAGGGCGTCAACGAGCTATCAGCTGCGCTGAAGCGTCGGTTCAACTACATCCATATTCCTGTCATCACCGATCATAAGACCGAGGTTGCGATCGTACAGAAGCGCGCGGTCGAACTGCTTCAGAGATACGAGATGCCTGTCTCGCTACCTCCGCCGATTATTGAGTTGTTGACCACTGTTTTTCGCGAGATTAGAGAAGGCAGGACCGATGATGGTGTCAGTGTGAAAAAACCTACCACGACCGTCTCTACTGCTGAGGCTATAAGTGTCGCGATAGATGCTGCGCTCTATTCCAGATTTTTCGGATCCGGTCAGATTGGCGGCAGTGACGTGGCGCGCAATCTTGTTGGATCGATAGTGAAAGAAGATATCAACGATCTTGCCGTACTTAAAGAGTATGCTGTGCTGGTTGCAAAACGAAGGGGAGAGAAGGATAAGAACTGGCGCGACTTTCACGACACCGTACTGGCATCCATTAAGTAGAGACTCGAGAATACGCTCTTTTGAGACTGAGGCAAAAAGTGATATCGCAAGTAGTATCGGAGAGCACCCTGGAGAGAAGCGGGATCAACCTCGACATCGACCTTCTCAAGAGCAAAGTCGAGGAGGTTTTGTCCGACGAACTCTACTGGTTTCCTGTTCGCCACCATTCACCTAACGTCGCTTTCCATCTCAGGCGAGTGATTAAAGAGCGAAAGCCCAAGGTCATATTTATTGAGGGGCCCAGCCAGGCGAATGAGCTGATTAAGTATCTGACAGATTCGAAGACTCGGCCTCCGGTGGCACTATACTCCTCGTTCAGAGACGATGCCAACATATTCAATCTTGCCGGTGTCATAACGGCCGCCAATGATATTGCACCGGTTTTTCCGGCCTGGTATCCCTTCTTGCAGTACTCGCCCGAGTACGTCGCCATGATGCTGGCGGCGGAGTTGGGGATCAAGGTCGAATTCATCGACCTACCGCACTATGCCCGTTTGAAGCCATTCGTTGAACCCGGCTTGTGTGGACATAGTCATGGCGATGATGACTCAGATGACGAAGACGACGAGGATGACGAGCATGACGGCGCGAAGACATCTTCTCCGGATGCCGCCACCACACAAGATCCAGATCCGGCTAAGGATGAAGTTAAGCCTAAGCGCGATGCCATGGAACTCGGGTCGGAGCACCTGATTATCGACAGCCAGTTCTACCAGCAGTTAGCGCAGGTTGGTGGATATCGCTCCTTCGACGAAGCCTGGGATAGTCTGTTTGAAATGCGTCGATTCGACGATTCAGAAATTTTTAGAAAGGAAATCGCTGAATTCTGTTGCGCTGCACGAATGACGTCTTTTCCTGGTCGAGTGCAATCGGATGGCACGGTAGAACGCGAACGCTTTATGAAGTTGGCAATCACGCGTTCGCTTGAAACAATGAAAATTAGCTCGACAGAGGCAATGGTGGTTTGCGGGGGCTTTCACTTATTCCTCGATCGTGCCGACAAGGTAGCACCTCCGGAGATACCGGAAGGAACCGTATACAATACTATTGTTCCTTACTCTTATTTTAGGGTTTCTCAATTGGCCGGTTATGATGCGGGCACACGTGCACCACAGTTCTACCAGCGAGTCTGGGATATGTCCATCGCGAAGCGTCATGAAGACATCGCCGTCGAGCACGTCGTAGCGGTCTTGAACGAAGCCAGGGCGAAGGGTCTTATTCTCTCATCCGCTGATGCCATAGCCGTATCTCAACACGCCGAGATGCTCAGCCGTTTGCGCGGGCGCATGATGCCTGTACTCGATGACCTTCACGATGCGCTGGTTACTTGTTGTTGTAAAGGCGATCCGAGAGAGGAGGGTGCCACTTTGTTTGGTGCGATCGATGCAGCCGACATCGGTCATAGCATCGGCAAGGTGACGACAGCGCTTGGACAGCTTCCCATTGTCAATGACTTCTATACGCAGATGGATGCTCTCGGCTTGAATGAGTCCCTGGGTAAGGAGAAGCGTCTCACTGTGGAAATAGATAAGCGGGAAGAGCTTGGTGAGAGGAGGAGCGTGTTTCTTCATCGGTTACGCTTTCTGGACGTTCCATTGTGTGCAATGGCGGATGCTCCGACCGGTGACTTCTCCAGCGGTAAGATTTTTCGTGAGAAATGGCAATTGAAGTGGAGCCCTGGAGTCGAAGCGTCTTTGATCGATTTGAACCTTTATGGCGACTCGATTGAAACGTGCTCTTTGTCTCGATTGCGTGAGAGGCTAAAAGCAGATGAGCACAGTGCCGCCTTAACGAGTCAACACCTGATTCGGGCCGTAGATATGGATCTTCCCGACCTGATCAGATCGACGGAAGAGGCTCTAAGTGCGGCTGTAGACGGCGATAATCGGTTTGTTTCTCTGACGCAGGCGTTGAATAATCTGCTGTTGCTGGACAAGTATCTGGTTTATCGGAGTTTGCGGCGCGGACAAATGGATGAGCTGATTGTTCGATGTTTCGATCGGGCCTGCTTTTCAATTGCTGATGTGATCGCTGTCCCTGAGTCAGAACAGGAAGGAGTTGTCACCGCTTTAATCGCACTTGCCGAAGCCACTCAGCATGGAGACAAGCACAATCTCGACCGAGACCTGTTTGCCGAGCACGTGAAGCAGGCTGCTCACAACACGGTGGTTCCATTTCTGCGTGGTGCATTTTTAGGAATGTTGGCGGAGCTTCGGGAGCTGTCGCCGGAGGATCTGGCTGAGTCCGTTCTTTCTTTGAGCAAGGCACCAGCAGATATCATGGTTACCGCCGGCGATTTGCTGGACGGGATCATGGCGGTCTCGCGCACCTCGATAATGCTGGGGGCAGATGCGCTGATTGACGCTATCGATGAGCTTTTACGCGCCTCCGAATGGGACCCATTCTTAGCCATGCTTCCGAAGATGCGTGGAGCGTTCGAGCGACTTAATCTCAACCACAGAGATTCGCTTGCCTCTAGAGTCGCTGAGCTGTATGGCTTGAAGGAAAGCAGCTCCTTGACGGACTTGCGAATATCTACTACTGCGGCAGTTGTTGTCGCGCGCATCGACCAGCAAGTTGATGCGATTATGAAAGAGTGGGAGCTGTGATCGTATGTCAAGTCAGAGTGATACCTTATTTGGTGAAGATGGATGACTAAGAAAACAAACGAAGAGAACACGCTTTCACGCTGGCGGCTTGTATTAGGAAAGGATGCCGAGAAGCATGGTATCTCAATCTCTGGTGGCAGTGGCGGAAGCGGGGGATCTGGTGGGAGTCAGGGCGAGCTCGAACGTGTGGAGGGTTTAGTCGGCTTCCTCTTCGAAGGCGGTGACGGGAAGGGGCAAGGCGGTGCCGGTGATGGCAGGTCTCAGGATAGACAGGGCGGCTCAGGCGGTTCCACCATGACCGTGCCGGAATGGGTAGAGTCAGTTAAAGAACTTTTCCCCAGTCAGGTGAAGGAGGTTATGGAAAAGGAGCTAGTTCGACGTCGTGGAATTTCCGAGCTTCTGGAGAAGCCCGAACTGCTTGAAAAGATCGAGCCCAATCAAGAACTCGTCAAGACTCTGCTTGTTCACAAGGACCTGCTCAATCCCAAGGCCCGTGTGCTTGCTCGTAAGATCATTCAGCAGGTGGTCGATCAACTAAAGGACAAGATCAAGCTTCAAGTAGAGTCTGCGATTAATGGAGCAATTCGCCGGGATCGACACTCTCCGCGACGTGTCTATCGCAATCTGGACATCAAGACGACCGTGAAACGCAATTTGAAGAATTTCGACAGCGACTCAGACAAGCTACTTGTGGAGCGCTTGTATTTCTTCGCGGCCGAGAGAAAGCGTCGGCCATGGCATGTCATTATCAATGTAGATCAATCCGGCTCCATGCTTGATTCAGCTATATTCTCGGCAGTAATGGCGTCGATCTTTTACGAGCTGCCGTCAATGAAGACTTCTCTTGTTTTGTTCGACACGCAGGTCGTTGACCTGAGTGACAAGGTCGGTGAACCAGTTGACGTCCTTCTTTCAATCAATCTCGGGGGCGGTACCGACATTACGCAATCGCTCATGTACTGCCAGCAACTTGTCAGAGAGCCGGCTCGCACTATCGTGGTCACCATTAGCGATTTCTATGAGGGAAGACTCGAGCGAGATCTGATCGATCAGACTAGATTGATGTTCGACTCCGGGGTAAGGATGATTGGACTTGGTGCTCTCGGTTACGATGCTCGTCCTGAATACAACAAGTCTACCGCGTCAAGATTGCGCAAAGTCGGCATGGACATTTTGGTCTGTACGCCCGAGAGATTGGCAGACTGTATCGGTGCGATCATACGTGGCTAGTGGCCGTTGTTCGGTGACAGGACGTAGGATTATTTGCGCCATGCGAGGGCAAGCTCAACGCACGCGAACTCAGTCGGAGTTATCGCTCGGCTAATAGCCCGGGCACGATTTTGGCTCGGACAAGACTTCGAGTAGCTCGGAAGGCGGCAGATTTGCAGTAGCCCAAGTTACATCTTGACTGACTGTGAGATGCCCGAAACGATCACCAATTCCGAACGTGCGTGCAAGAATCGTTTTCGTCACTAAAATTTCGATTTCGCTGACTACAAGAAAAATTCGATATGTCAAAGATCTCGCATGAATACTCGGCGGTATGATGGTGGCATCAGTTCGTTTGAATTTTCGTGACTGTCAAGATGTAACCAAGGGTAGAGGCAATATTACGCTCTCAAGCTGCTCGTAGCGACCGACCACGACACGCAACAGTTCGCGGCAAAGTCATGTTATAGATTTTGGCAACCGATTGGATTCAGTTTTATCACCATAGAATAGTTCGTCACTATCGATTTTCTATCGGCCATTTCACGCTTTCGCGTCGCATTATCTCTCGAACAAATCCTCCGCCCTTCATCATTGCTGCACTAATGACACCGCACGGCAGCTCGCCGTCTCGCGACAGTTCAAGCGCGAATGCCGCTACGATTTTTCCGGTTAGAAAGTAAGGATCCGCGCCCTCTATATTGACAGTCGAAGTCGCGGTTGCACTTGTCCCGCGGCAGCGCAAGCAAAATCTGGTCTGCGTCCTTTCCGGACTTGCCGTACTCAGGTTTATTGCTGAGCCGATTAGACTCTTGAGTGGCGTTTTTGCAATTTTTGGTCCGAGTCCGGCCAGCGCGTATAGTATTGGATATGGTGCCTGGCTGGTTAGGTAGGTGCTTATATTTTGAACTCTACTGTGAAGTGGAAGTAAATAAACCTCCCCTCCTGGAAATGCGAATCTCAGATGCTCCGTGCCGTCGCCCGCAACAAACTTGGAGATGTCGCCGGAGTTCAACTTCTCTGGTTTTCCTGCACGCAGTTGGTGAGCAGCCGAGCCTAGCGCGCTCAGTACGCTTCGTTTGGTACCACGGCTGGTGTACATTCCCTCAATCACGTACGTCGATTCGAAGCTCTGTAAGTCGCCAAGCTCGGACTCCATCAAGTCTGCTGCAGCATCTGCCAGTGCATACTCAAATGCGCATGCCGGTATGGCAGTCACGTTGTTTCGCCGAGCCTGCGCGCCGAATTTGTTGATTGCCATGGCGATGAACTGCTGCTCTCCGGTGATATCGAGGTAATGAATCCCTTTCGAGATCGACTCTTCGAGGACGCTGAGCCCGAGTTCCGTGAAAGGACCTGCGCAGTTGATTACGACGGTACTGTTGGCTAATGCCTTTTGGACGTCTTGCTTCGAGTTGACATCAACCGTTACCAGCTCCCGAACGTACTTTGACTCGGTGGTGAGGTTCTCCAATTTTGCCCGATCGCGCCCACACAGCCTGAGAGGCGTGTCAATGCTATTCAAGTTTTCTGTAACTAACCGTCCCGTGAAGCCAGTGGCGCCGATGATCGTTATCATAGAAATTTTGTTATTCGTTTTTATCCGTGAAAGGAATTACATGTCAGGACAAGATTCTTAATGTTACTGGTAGTGAACTTCTTAAATGTGTTATCTCCAATACTTGTTACCGACCACATTAGTTTATAAGCATCTGAAAGGTAACGAAAGCGGAGTATACGAGCCGCCTGGCTCTATTCCCATCCGTGTTTCCGGGAAATCCAACTTAGAGAGCATGAAAAGTGGCAAGAGCCAAGGTTAGATCTATAGGCACGGCGCTGCCGGAGAAGGTGTTGAGTAACTTCGACCTGGAAAAGATGGTCGAAACCTCCAACGATTGGATTGTCGAGAGGACAGGCATTCACACGCGACGAATTGCCGAGAAGGGTGTCACGACATCTGATCTCGCCGCGGACGCGACCAGAAAGGCGCTGGCTGCCGCTAACGTCGCACCTGACGACGTCGACCTGATCATCGTCGCCACCATAACTCCCGACATGCTCTTGCCCGCCACCGCTTGTCTGGTTCAAGACAAGCTGGGATGCAAAAAGGCGTGGGGTTTCGATATGTCGATTGCCTGCTCCGGGTTTCTTTATGCACTGCAAGTAGGAGCGCAATTCATTCAGACTGGTGCGCATAAAAACGTAGTTGTTGCGGGCGTCGACGTTATGTCGAGCATTATTGATTACCAGGACCGTCAAACCTGCATCATATTCGGTGACGGTGGCGGCGCTGCCGTATTGACCGCGGCCGACTCAGATGTGGAGGTCGGCTTTATCGATTTTATCCATGAAGTAGACGGTTCTGGCGGTGAGTATCTCTGCCTGCCTGCCGGCGGCAGCAAGCGCCCTGCCTCGCACGAGACGGTTGACCAGCGTCTGCACTATGTACACCAGGAAGGCAAAGTCGTATTCAAGTATGCGACCAGAAAGATGCCGGAGCTTTGCGTAAAACTGCTGGAACGCAACGGCTTCACCGGTGAGGACGTCGATGTTTTCATCCCGCACCAGGCCAATCTTCGCATCATTACTTCCGCCGTAGATCGACTGAAAATGCCGATGGAACGTGTCGTAGTCAACATCGATGAATTTGGCAATACTACAGCCGGAACGCTTCCGCTTGCCATGGAAAGCGCATTGAAGCGAGGTCAAATGAAGAAAGGCGATCTTGTGTTGATGGCTACGGTAGGGGCTGGTTTCAGCGCGGGAGCCGTGCTGTTGCGCTGGTAGGCTCTCAGTAGAGGGTTGGCTTGTGGAGTCATTTGAAGAATCCGAATCCGACGCGGGCGATCGAGAGCTGGCGGTCAGCACGACGAGAGGCGGCTTGCTGCATGAGCTCAGGCTTATCGATGATGACACTGCCCGAGCGCTCGCTGAATATGGAAAGCGGCATGGTGAATGGAGCGAACTGATCTTCTGGGGGTCATTCGTTGTGGTCATATGCGCATCGGCTACTTTAGGCGCTCTTTTCCATTTCAATGTGTGGTTCTTGCTGTTCTTGTTCCTCTCGGTGGGCACTGCCGTGGCAACGCTTCTCGGTCTGCGTGTCTTTGGTGCTTTCAAGCGCCGCGATTATTTCGGTGTTGCGAAGATGCTCGATTATGCCTTGTGGTGGAATACGGCATTCTATCCGCTCACGATGTATACGCTCGACCTGTGTAGCTTTGTCCAGTTTAGAATGCTGACTTTGCAGGGACGCCATGCCGAGTTCGAGGCGTTGACCAGGGTCGTTTGGGCTTCGATGACGAAGTCATTGGTACATTCCGGTATTCCAAAAAATCCTGGAATCGCTCACTACCTCTCCTGCGCGTACGTTTCTCAACGTCGTTATGACGAAGCGATTGAGATAGTTTTGAATGCTCTTTCTACCACACGGTCGAAAGACGTCCTTGCTCCCTTCAATGTTGTGGTTTTGGCAATATGCTATGTGCACACAGGCAGATTTGATGAGGCGCAGGCACTACTCGAGCGCTATTCTCACGTCCTCGCGAAGGCACCAAATACGGTGTCTAGGCGCGTGTCTTACATCGAAGCAATTGTGCTCAAACAGCGAGGGGACCTGGACCAGGCAGAACAGAAGATTGAAGACACTCTGGCAAAATCCAGTATGAAACCATATGAGGCCGAGGAGTTTACGGCACTTTGTTATCGCGTTCTGGCAGACATTCGATATCGCCAGAATCGAGTAGAAGAGGCTGAACTGCACTATCGCAATGCAATTGATTTGTTCAAAGTGAACTCCAATCCCAACTATTTCGATCTTTCAGATATTCTGCGCGATTACGCCCAGATGCTCTCAGGGATCGGTCGCAAGGAGCAAGCTCAAAACCTCGAAAGCGAAGCCGATCGTTGTGATGCTGCCTACCTGGAAAGAGAGTTGTCACGCTTAGATCATATTCGAGAGGCCATTGCAGGCAAGAAAAGACCTTCCTACGTGCTAACGAGTTTAGTCAACGTTGGACACTTTTCTGAAAAACCGCTCGCTATTGCTATCCACTCAGATCATGATGAGGACTAGGCCGCTTTAGCCTGGGTTCAGGTTCTTCGCGCTTATCCTTGTCTTTGTCTTCTTTGGACTTATCGCTCTCTTTAGGCTTTTCTTCCTTAGCCTTTTCTGTCTCACTTCCCTGTTCGGTCGTCTGCTCGTCATCCGGCATGTCGCTGGTGCTTTTGACCACGACATCGTCGTCTTTTATGTCGATGAGCGCATGACCACCGTTTTCGAGTGCACCAAATAGCAGATCTTCCGATAGCGGTTCTCTCAACTTCTGTTGAATCAATCGCGCCATCGGCCTTGCGCCATACAGCTTGTCGAAACCTTTCTTGGAGAGCCATTCTCGAGCTGTTTCAGTCAACGTGATATCGACTTTCTTCTCGACGAGCTGAATCTTTAGTTCGTCGACGAACTTGTCGACAACGCGTTTGACATTCTCTAGCGTGAGCTGATTGAAGGCAACCCAGGCGTCGAGGCGGTTGCGGAATTCCGGGCTGAAAGTTTTTTCAATGGCATTCTTGCCTACACTCGCGCCTGGAGTCATGTTCTTCCTCGGCACGCCAGATTCTTCGTCGTCTTTCAATTGGAATCCTATAGGCTCTGCCGACATCTCTCGAGCACCGGCGTTGGTTGTCATAATCAGAATGACGTTGCGGAAATCGGCTTTCTTCCCATTGTTGTCGGTGAGGGCCGCGTGATCCATAACTTGCAATAGAATATTGAAGAGATCAGGGTGCGCCTTTTCGATTTCATCTAAGAGCAGCACGCAGTGCGGTGTCTTGTTGATTGCATCGGTGAGCAGTCCGCCTTGATCAAAACCAACATAGCCAGGAGGCGCACCAATTAGTCTTGATACCGTGTGCTTCTCCATGTACTCACTCATGTCGAAGCGCAGGAATTTCACTCCCAGGGTATTGGCAAGCTGCTTTGCCAGCTCAGTTTTGCCCACTCCGGTTGGTCCTGAGAAGAGATAGCAGCCGACCGGCTTTGTCGGATTTCCCAATCCGGCACGGGAAAGTTTAATCGCTTTCACCACCTGCTCGATGGCGTGATCTTGCCCGTAAATCAATGCTTTGAGTTCGATTTCCATGCTCAAGAGGCGGGCTTTGTCAGAACCTGAGACAGATTTTGTCGGGATCTTGGCAATGCTCGCCACGACTGTCTCGATATCATCGGTAGTGATTTCACGCGAAGCGCGTTCTTCTTCAAGCTTGACTGCGGCACCGACTTCGTCGATTACGTCGATCGCCTTGTCCGGAAGGCACTTGTCGTTGATATGTTTACTCGCCAGATTAGCTGCCAGTTCGAGAACAT
The DNA here is from genome assembly GCA_019746975.1 of Candidatus Obscuribacterales bacterium. Classification (GTDB taxonomy): domain Bacteria; phylum Cyanobacteriota; class Vampirovibrionia; order Obscuribacterales; family Obscuribacteraceae; genus JADYXR01. The sequence goes on along the minus strand of JAIERK010000046.1, from coordinate 54,606 downwards.
CATCAGGGTATGTAACGCCGTGGTGCTGCTCGTAATATGGCTTCAATCCTTTCAGAATCTTGATAGTGTCCGGTATGTTCGGCTCGGCGATGTCAATTTTTTCGAAGCGCCTTGCCAGCGCCTTATCGTGCTCGAACGATTGCTTATACTCCGGATATGTGGTTGAGCCGATGCAGCGGAGTTCGCCGCTTTGCAGCGCCGGCTTGAGCAGGTTGGATGCATCCATCACGCTGCCAGTTGTCGATCCGGCACCTACTATGGTGTGAATTTCATCGATAACAAGAATGACGCCGGGCTTCTCTTTTAGCGCCTTAATAACCGCTTTCAGCCGCTCTTCGAACTGACCGCGATACTTGGTGCCGGCGATGAGAGAGCCCATGTCGAGAGCATACATCTCAACTCCCGACAGCGCCTTCGGCACCTCATCGTTGAAAATCTTCAGCGCTAAACCTTCGGCGATAGCGGTTTTTCCTACACCAGGATCGCCTACATAGATTGGGTTGTTCTTGCGCCTTCTGCACAGAACCTGAATTGTCCGTTTGATCTCACGCTCTCTTCCGATCAGCGGATCGATCTTTCCTTCGCTCGCTCTTTTGACCAGGTCTACCGTGAAAGATTCCAGCGGATCTTTGAGCGCTTTGCTGTCATCGCGGCCAGACGGGTCAAATCCGCCCATCTCTTCTTCGTCTTCATCGCTCGGCGTGATCTTCGAAATGCCGTGCGAAATGAAGTTAAGTACGTCGAGTCTGGTTATTCCTTGTTTTTCCAAAAGATATACGGCGTGGGAGCGACGCTCTTCGAACATGGCCGCGAGCACATTGCCTGAGTCAATCGTGGTCTGACCAGAGGCGTGCGCCTGCATGATCGCTCTGCGCAATACCCGCTCATACGCCGCCGTCTGGGCTAGCGTATAGTCCATACCGTCCGGGACTCGCTCGAAGGCATCGTTGAGGAACTGCTCCAGCTCCTGGCGCAATAGCTTGATGTCGCCCCCGCAGTTGATGATTACCTCCGCGCCAGTCTTCTCCTCCGTCAATGCGTAAAGGAGGTGCTCCAGCGTTAGATATTCATGCCTGCGAGCGAGGGCGTCCTCTGCTGCTTTAGTAATTGTCTTTTGTAGTTCTGCCGTTAACATTGATCGCTCTGTGGTAGCTAACTGTATCTAGTTCTACCACTATTCGGTTTATTCTTCCTCAACCGTGCAAAGAAGCGGGAAATTATTGTCCCTGGCGAGCTCGATCACCCGATTGGCTTTGGCTTCCGCGATTTCAAATGTGTAAACGCCAGCCACCCCGATACCCTGCTGATGTACATTAAGCATTATCTTAACTGCCTCGGTATCTTGCTTTAGAAAAACCACCTTTAGAACCAGGATGACGAACTCCATGGTCGTATAGTCGTCATTGTGCAAGAGAACCTTGTACAGTGGCGGCTTCTTGACCTTCTTTTGAGTCTCGGTGATTACACCGTGATCGTGCTCGTGTTCGTGATCCCAATCTGACATCGACAACCTACAGGGGTTTTGCTCAATTCACTATCATTTTACCTGGCTGAGGGCCCGCGTCCTTAATTAAACCGGTCTTTGATAACTTTGCGACGGCTGGCAAGGAGAATTTCTCTGTCGATTAAGTAAGCTGTCCTTAGTCTTTCGGCTATTTGACCCCGGCGAGCTTCGGCGGTGGTTTCCAAGCTGTACAAAAGTTCTTGAATTGATCGGATGCTAAGCGGCAAGGGGTATGAACCGGCTAACTTGTCTCCGGAAACGAGATTTCGTTGCGCCGCTGTCTTAATCTTCCAACCTCTCTTGCATCTGGCTCTTCACGAGCTGAATTCGTCGAGCGTCGGGCACCGTTCGTCTACAAGTCTTCAATCATTTTTCTATAAAACAATTAGTTTCTCTTCTCGATTTCCAAAATCTATCGCCCTGCTGGCTTATGTCACCGCATTCGGTGCCGTCGGATGTGCCTTGTGATAATCGACTGCGCCACGAAATCTTGATGGCGTCTTCCTCTACTGGCTGAGTCGTAGCGCAGCCAGTGCGATTGTTGAGTCGTCGCACAGCCCGTGCGATCTAGATTCGCACATAGATTCAGATTCGTACATGATATAGAGCGTGAATGCTCGTCCGCCGACCAACATAAATTGAGTGGAGTCAACGGGTGTTTGTTAGTTCGCCCTAGATTTGTGCGTGGTGTAACTTGGCCTTTGACTACCTAGACGTGAGTCTTGCCCGAAATTGACAAATGCTTCGAGGCCTTTACCGCCTGTCTCAAGCGTTTTGTCTTGGAAAAGATCCACTGAAAACATGCCGGCACCACGTGCTTATGGCAGAGGCACAGCAATTAGACGACTAGAAGGCTTAATATGCAAACTGCTTGACGTTGTAGCGAATCGATTCCATTACCAAACGCACCGTAAATCCTCATTCTTCCTGACGGTGCGAATGTCAAAAGTTCGCAATTCGGGAGACCCAGATATGGCAGTGTGCACGCTGATGAATGGTGGCCGAACCGATCTTGTTAGCATACGATTCCCATGGGTCTTGGGCCGTGATAACATGCCCATATCACCGTCTACTTAGTAACCTTGGCGTGGACCTTACCGTCTCCTAGCTATTATGAATAAAGGCCTTTTGGGTAAGCAAATTGAATGAAGTCTCGGTACTCGGAATAGCTTTTGACGAAGCCAACGATGTGGCTGCGGTCATTTTAAGTCGCGATGGCGCCAAGAAGGTCGTGCCGATTCCAATTGATATAAATGAAGGGATTACCGTAATAAGACTGCTTCAGAAGCGCAAAATGCCGCGTCCGATGACTCACGATCTTATGTTTAATATCATCGGCGACCTTCACCATCGGGTCCAGAAGGTCGAAATCGATCTGGCTGATTCCGGGCAATACGTTGCTTCCGTTCTCGTGAGAGGTGGCGACGGTGATGGTGATGGCGAAGAGGACAAGCCGGCGCTGGAAGAAGAAAAGCTTATTACGCTCGACGCTCGACCGTTTGATGCTATTGCGATAGCGATCAAATCCGAAGCGCCCATGTTTATGTCCGAGTCCGCATATGACGCCAATTCCGTCCCTCTGGTAATGGAGCAGAAGACGGGCGAAAAGGACGATGAGTTCAAAGATTTCGTCCAAAATCTGAAAGCGTCCGACTTCAATCGAATCGAGCGCTTACCTGCGGAGCCCGAAGAGGAGCCGGAAGGCGATCCGGAGGAAGATGCGGAAGACGAGCCGGGCTAAGTTGTCCAACTTTTGTCACAACTATGCCCGGAATTGTCAAACTTTTTTGGCTATCATGGCCATGCTCTTCAATATCAAATGTTCGGATTTGCCAAATTTTTGCCAACACTTTTTGATATTTTGAGCAAATCGACCGGTGAGCCGAGAATCTCAAGCCTCGCCCGATAGCGACTTGGGACGGTTTCACCAAATCTTCATCAAAAAGATCAACCATTTTGCAACAATTGAACTGCAGAATCCTAATATCACTATTTTGCTACTTTTGAAGTTCAGTATTTAGTACATAAGCGAAGCAAACGCACAAATGATCAAAGCTTGGTAACAAGCCGGCAGCCGCATGATCAGATGGGTGAAGGAGAGCACTATTTATGAGCACAGGCGTTTCATCTTTACTAAAGAACCTGCACGGGCAAATTTCTGGGAACGGCAATTCCCAGCCGACCCAGCAGGCCAACATGTACAGCGAAGCGCCAAGAGGCTCGCAAGTCGTACATCAGGCTCCCTGGGGGCCAGTTACTAGAACCAACGCAGAAACCCAGACCGTTAACCACGGACCCTGGGGCGCATCCAGAGTCGAGACCGCTGCGCAAACCGTCTATCATGCACCGTGGGGAGCCGTCACCAGGTCTGATTCAGAAAACCAGTCGTCCTCGTATCTTGCTCCGTGGGGCGTAGTCACACGGAAGCCGGAACAGGAGAGTCAGGCTCAAGTCGTCCACCTGACTCCATGGGGACCGCTCAGCGTATCCAACAACAATAGTTCCGAAGGGACTACGACTGCCAGTTCAGTATGTTTACCGGGCGGGCCACCGCCACGATCGACGTCAACGACCTCCGATGCTAATCGCAGCATCGACGTTTCCACCATGTTCATGCGGTCACAAGGTGACATCAATCCATCGCGCTGGCGTCCTGATGCAAGTGAGCTATCGTCACCGCCTCTTCAGGACAGTCAGAACGTTCCCTCGTGCACCACATACAGTGTGCTTGGTAACAATGTAGTTCAGGAATCCAGTCTTAAAGGCGAACCCATAGTTCCCCCGTCCTCCTTTCGTAGCGGAGGGAAAGCCGCATCAGAGACGCAATCAAAAGGCGTCCCGGCCATTCCCCCAGCCGTCCTGATATGCGCAAGCCTGGATTAACTTACCAGCCAAGCAAAAGCTAAATCAAACACATAGGACCTTCGCATTATGCGTACAAAGGCGCTTCTCGTCAGCGTTGTCTGCTTAGCATTTTTGTTTATTCAACCGGCTACTGCGTCGCAACCGTCGGCGTTCGATTTCATTGCCAGTCTAACGAGCGCACGCTGGATGAATCATATAGCGGGCAGCCAGAGTGGATATTTGGTTCAGCAGGTCTACAAGCAGATCTGCTTTCCCTTGTTCACCCTGGGATTCATATATATGGGGCTCAAAAAAATCCGCCGCAAGCCGGAGTCGCCGTCTGACGATCGTTCGCTAGAGTGCGAAGCAGTAGCTGGTGAAAATCATGTTCTGCTCAGGCTCGTGCATTCGAAGGCATTGGAAGCGACGATGCGAGTCCGCTTTAGTGGAGAAAATTTCAATTGTGACGACAATCCTGAGTATATCAAGATCGAGGGCGGGGAGCCGCGCTCTCTCGTTACTGTCTTACCACTCGATGGGGATAAGGCATGGGATTGTTGGTATGAAACCCAGTGGATAATTGGTGTCGAAGGTGCCGATCCTAATCTCGACTTTACTTATAGTCTGCCGTTTGCCAGAGGAAATTCTTACCGAGTTACACTTGCGGATCATGAAAAATCGCATTCGTCTCTCGAGGAGCAATATGCGATCGACTTTGCTATGCCCGTCAATTCAGTCGTCTGCGCTGCAAGGTCCGGAGTCGTAGTGGCGGTTAGAGACGATTCAACCGCTTATGGACGATCGCAATCGTACAATGGATCCGCCAACTATATTGTTGTTAAACATGCCGATGGTACCTATGCAAAGTATTGCCACATCAAGAAGGCGAGTGCTCGAGTACGGGTCGGAGACGATGTCAGAAGATGGCAGCCAATCGCGAGAATCGGCATCAATGGATACACCAACGGACCCCATCTCCACTTCTGCGTGTACCATGTCGAAGGTATGCAGCGAGTCTCGATACCGGTTAAGTTCAATACCGCATACGGTGTCTTAGAGCGACTCAGCAAGAATGAGTTTTACAGTCACGTTTAGATGATCTTTTCTGCTCTGCCTGCAAGTATTCATTCTGCAGTGTCCGATTCAATTGTTTTGTAAACCTGTATACTAATTCGCGTGGAAAACGATGCATTGCGCTGTCCGATTCAGTTACGCTGTAAACGTTCCAATCTGCGTTGTTGACGATTCATTCTATCTTTGGCACGCCATGCGTCGCCCCGTATGTGGAGACGATGCAAGTTTTTGATAGGTGCGATTTCGTGCGTGCGCGATTTCGTTCCTTTCAGTATAAGCCTTGACACATTAGTGGACAGTCGAAGAGCGAGCCAATAGAATCAGATTGCAACACAATCGAGTTGGCGTTAGTCGTGATCGTACTGGACAAGACAATCGAGAATCGAATAAAGGAGCACCGCGATCGATGGGTGCATCTCGCGCGCTCTTGCGATGACCTTAATGTCCAGGCTGTCCAGGAAGGCGTTGCACTGACCTATTTGATGGCGGGCATTCCACCACCGGATAGGCTTCTCTGGCTCGATTCTCCCCTGTGTGGTGCTGTGGCTGCAGCCGTATTCAACAAGCTGTATGAAAACCTCCATATCCGGATCTGGCATAAGCCGCTCGAGCAGATGACCCAAGAGCTCTTCTCGTCCAAGTCGGAATCCTTGCCGGCAGTGCTCTGGCATGAGATCGATCGGAAATTGAAGCTGAATCCACTTGGGATTCAGGACAAAATAGTCGCACCCATACGAACCCAAATTGGCCGTCAGCTAGAGGTGCGATTCGGACTTAGAGCTGATCCTCGTGAGAGCCTACAATTAGTGAACGAGGACGTTTGGTCCTACATCCTGGCGAGAGTTCAGCAGCAGATGTCGGATGAAGAATTCGCTCTCTTAACTAAAATGATTTACGATTCGCAGTTCGCAAGCGCTTGTTCGAGCCAGGGGTGGTACTGCGGACTTGGTGGACAAGACGTGGAGAATCTCGAACTTTTGAGTTTTGCTGAAGAGCTTGGAATGGATATCCCGCTCGCCAAAGGCATTCTGGCGCTCTCTAGACAAAGTAGTTGGTGGTGGGCATTCGATAAGGTGTGCATTGTCACTTACAGACCGCAGATGTTGCTCCTAGATTCTGACGAGAGACTGCACAACGACTTTGGTCCGGCAATCGAATTCCCTGATGGGTGGACCGTCTATGCTCGTCACGGCATGCCCATCCCCCCGAGGGTCACACATTTCGCGCATCGGAAGGATTTGAAAGAAATAGAATCCGAGCAGAATGCAGAAATAAGAAGGCATCTTATCGAAGTGTACGGAGTTGAGAAATATCTGATTGATGCTGAAGCAATCAAGATTGACGAAGACAGTTGCGGCATACTTTATAGAAAAGACTTTATCGGTGACGAACCGCTGAAGATGGTGAAAGTACTCAACTCCACGCCCGAACCGGACGGCACGAGTCGGTGGTACTACCTTCGCGTGCCACCAAATGTGGAGACCGCCCGGGAGGCAGTCGCCTGGACTTTTTTCATGGACGCCGATGAATACAATCCCGAGCAAGAGACTTGACCTCGCGTTGAAGACGAATTTCGCGCGCCGGCGGACGATTATTCCCTCGGAGGGAGGTTATTGGCTGCCGAATCTACTCTCGAGGGAGCGCTGGGATTACGGCATGCTAGGATTTCGGCGTGCCGACGACCTATAAGTCCTCTGAGGAATAAAAAGTCGACCCATATGTTCGCGAGGGAATGCCTCCGATTAGTATTTCTTGCGCCTTGTATACGGTGCCCATGCCGCCTTTGCCAAGCAAGGACAATACTTCGTATTTGTCGTCGATGCACGTTGGAAGAGCTACAGCGTTCGTCAGCTCATCATCGGACGACTCCTTTTGTTTCTCGCTAGGACTCTTCAATAATTCAGGGTCTTCGCAATGGCATGCTCCGATATTCAAGACCCAGTCGTGCTAGCTCTGACCTGTTTGTTACATCTCAAGCAAACAGACTTTTCTTTTTCAACACAAGGGGTCTTCTTGAACATCGTGACATAGTCTCCGATGAGATGCTCGTTCGCTAGAGGCGTTATTCCCATTCTAGCAACGATTTTCTTCTCACGCTGTGTGGGTCAAGAGACTACTTCAACCATCTCTGATTCGTGCAAGATTACGCGATGTGAAACCCTGTTTCCATATGTGTTAATGACTGTTCTGCAATGATGCGGTTGTTCGCGGATCATAGATTCGTGGCACCTCGGAAAGAAGGACTTTCCCTCAGCGAAAAGCAAAATCTGTCACTGAATCCAATCGGCGCATTCAGATCAATCTACTAACTCAAGCAGCTCCGCAAATGATTTCGCCAATGGTGTCGTGAACTTCTTATAGTTCGGTTCTTCGATCTTTCCTTCATCATATTTGAAGAACTCTTTGTTTGCTTTTTCGGAATGCCAAACTACTACAGGTGGTTCAATCGGTTTTTTCTCAAAGTCAAAACATAGAAAATCAACATAGTAGCGATCTATGCACATCTCATCTGGATGCTCGTCGCCGCAGTACAGAACTGCGAATGGTAGCAGTCTTTCTCCGTAATACAGAGCCCGGCTGGTGGCACTTTCGTAGCCGATTACTGCTGAGATTCCGCGCATTACTCGCTCATCGACGGACGAGTCTTCGAAGTGCGGGCGAAATGGACCGGGCAATTTTGATTTATCGTCGACAAGAGATAGAAATCTGCCGATGCGCAACTTGGTGCCTTTGATTTTTCCTCGTTTTGGAGTTTTTCCGTGGTTAGTCTCACAAAATGATAGGAATGAAGGCGGAAGTGATTGTGTCTTTGAAATTTGCTTGATGACCCGCTTATCCGGTGCGCCAACTGACGCGTTTCCCTCATCTACGAATTCGATCATGACGTCTTCTCCACTGCGATTGAAATAAGGAAATACCTATCGGCTGAGAATGCGCTGCTCTAAATCGACTCTCTGACTCATTATCCTACTTACTCAACGGACGACTGAGCACCCATTTGCCGGTCTCATTCGGTTGCGTGTAGCTGCCGACTAATTGCAGATCGGGTACGTTGGGGTCCGGGTAGAACTGCGCCGTGCCTTTGCTGTTATTCCACGCGGCGCTGTATTCGAGCTTTACGACTCCTTTGGACATCGGATCCTTCATGAACATGCCGGAATCGATCTTGCCTACCTTGCCGTCCCGTCGTGTGAACTTGCCTCTAAGGAGGACACCGCGAGAATAACCGGTGCTTTCTAACTCGACTAGTCCAAAATCAGAGTCCCATTTGCCGATTACGTTGTTGAGCGCTGTAGCCGGCTTTTTTGCATCGGATTTCAATGCCAGGCTCGTCACCATTTTTGGTGCAAACCCCTTTTCTCTCGTTAAGACCCAGGTCCCTGTTTGCCCCACCTGATTGTAACTCCCTTTGAGTACGGTCTTGGTCGGATCTAGCTTGAACTCCGCGAATCCATAGACATGCTGTGTCGGAAGATAATAAGCAGAACGCAGGGCACCACCGGCGGTGGTAGTCTTGAAGCGTCCGTTGACGAACTGTCCGATTGTGTTAGCATTGGTCCAAGACCCAGTGACTATTGCTTCTCCGTCGACGTCCTTACCGTCCATGTTGAGTTGGACCGGTCCGAATTGTGAGTTCCACCTTCCAGATATGTCTACCATCTGCGTGTCTGCAGCAAGGGCTGCAGTTGGCCTGGCTGTCTCCGCAAGCATCAAGGTGGCCTGGGCAATAAGCAAACAGGCAAAAACTCTCGTGTAATCTATAATTGTTTTTTTCATCGCTTTATTCGTCGATAGAAAAGGGATTTCTAAACCTAGTATACCCGTATGACAATCGCAGAATTCCTGTGGTAGCGTATTTGATACCCGAATCCAAGTTCTTTCGGTCCAGCTTGTTGGTAGGCATTGTCGTGACGTCGGTAACTGTCTTGGCTGGTTGCGGACCGGGCGCGCAACAGCACCAAGAGACCGGTCGACAACACCTTCGAAACGGTGATTTTCGCAAAGCGATCAACGTACTCTCGGAGTCCATCGAAGAGAACGATAAGAATCCAGAGGCTCGCTTCCTGCGCGCGATGGGGTATCTATCCCTTGGAGAAAGCAATAAAGCCTTCGCGGATCTCGAGCGTGTCGAGGCTCTTGGGGGTGAATCGGACCGAGGATTACTTTCTCGCGCCTGGAAGCTGCATCTCGCTACCGGTAGTGACGCGGACGCCAGGGATCTGGTTAAGGCCTGCAAGAGCCTGGACGGATGGAAGGCGTACTCTCTGTCAACGATGCTATCGGACGAGGAGGCACTCGAGAGTGCCCAACAAGCCACGCGAGAAGCTCCTGGCGAGGCAACTTTCGAAGGTCGCCTTGGAGCTCTCTATCAAAGGACCAAGAAATTTGATGACGCCAGAGCGTGTTACGAAAAGGTGCTAGAACAGAATCCACACAGTGCGGTGTTCCTTAGCTATCTTGGATTCCTCTTCTTGGAGCAAGGAAAGCTCGATTCTGCCCGACCATACCTGAGCAAGTGTTTAAAAGAGGATCCCCTTTTTCTCGGCGGGCGCGTAACTTTAGACAAGTTGGAGGAGCTCCAACACAATGATGAGAAGCGGTTGCGCCTGTGGACAAGGGTGCCGGGCGCCCTTGAAGATAACCCTTTGTTCTTTTTGCGTCGCGGTGCTATGTATCTTTCAGTTGGAAAACCTAAGAAGGCGCAAGCGGATTTAACCAAATTTCTATCTGCTGCGAAGGCGCAGCAATTTACGAAGACGGAAATGGTCGTCGCTCTTAGAGCAAGAGCCCGTGCCAACTATCGCGACGGCAAATATGCCGAGGCGTCGAAGGACTTAGAGGCGGGAATGGCAATCGCTCCCGAGCACTTGGAACTTGTTGAGTTTTATCCCACCTGTTTGGCAGCGGCAGGAAAAGTTGCGGAAGCGGATGCGTTCATCAATAATTTGCTCAAGCAGAAAAAGCTCTCAAACAGCCAGAGGGCTCAGTATCTTTATGTGCAGGCTAATGTTTTCCACACTACTGATCGCTTCCCGCAGGCCTTAGAGAGTATGTCAGAAGCAATTAAGTTGAATCCCGGTGTGGCTGATTACTACTCTTTTCGAGGCTACACGTTGTCAGCACGGGGTCGATTCGACGAAGCTCTTCGTGATTTTCTGAAGGCGAAAGAGCTCGGTTTCGACGCGATGCCGTTGGAGATCTCGACTATCGAATGTTACCATGCGACCCAAAAGTACAAGGAAGGACTGGCCGCGGTGGATGCTCTATTGAAAAAACATCCGGATAATCCGGTGTGTCACCTTAAGCGCGCGCAGCTTCTTCTGCGGCTGAATCGTGTTCGCGAAGGAGCCTCCGAGATCGATATTGCATGCGCTTCCCCTGACCTATCGGTCGGCGAATGCGAGACCGTCGGACACCTTTTGGGCAGTATAGGTCAAAGAGCGAGGGCCGCAGAATTCTTTGTTCTTGCCTGTATTCGTGACGTTGCTAACCCCAAGGTGAGAAGTAAGGTCAATTCTCTGTGCACCGTGATAGGAACCGATAACATGATCGCAGCAGCGGTATCAGGGACGGTATCAGAAGATGAGAGTGAGCCTCAGCTTGTTTTCATCAGAGCGTTATGTAGATTGGCTGGTCATGAAACGCAAGAAGCCATGAAGGATTTCGATTCGGCGATCAAGCTGGCACCAGACAACGGTCTCTTTTACACAGAGCGAGGGAATTGTCATCTAGATTCAGGCAATCTCACAGAGGCATTCGAGGATTTCAACACGGCAATAGAAAAGCTAGGATTCAAGTCGGCTTCGGCATATCGCGGCCGCGGTATAACCAACATGCACACGAGGAAAATCGAAGAGGCTATTGCCGATTTCACGTCTGCGATTGAAAAGGGTCCCACGCAAGCAGATGCACCTTATTACGAGCGCGGCATGTGCTATCGCACTCGTGGTGATAACAAAAAGGCTACGACGGATATGGAATCTGCACTCAAGTACCAGTTTTTCCAACGCAAAGCGGTCGCCAGGCGGCTAGCTGAGCTATACACCCAAAGCTGTGCTCTGGACAAAGCGATGAATTGTTATGAGATTGCGTTGAAGGCATCTGCTACTGACGTGCCGGCGCTGGAAGGTAAGGCTTTTGTTCTTAAAAAATTAGGGAAAAAACAAGAAGCGATCGATGTCTATGGAAGCCTTATTGGACATAATCCCAATGTTACTGGCTACTACTATAAGCGCGCCGATCTATATCGTGAAATAGGGCAACCGGATCTCGCGGAAGCTGATTTGCGTAATGCTCGAAACATTGATAGATATATGCTTGGGCCCGACAAAAAGAAATACAAATAGCGAGAAAATCTCACAACGAAGTCTTGGCGGAGTAAACTAAAAGACGTATTCCGTTTTCGAGTGGCGTTTTACGAGGTGAAGATTGGAGACCAACCAGAAGGACGCAAATGAGGTTAAAGTTCTCGTCCAACTACTTCTTGGTAGCGGTCTGGTCACTCGTGAGGAGTTCGCTCGAGCCAACGAGATGGCTGTTACGGAGAATATTCCCTTACTCAAGGCTGTATCAGAGACGGGATATCTGACTGAAGACAGCATCTCGCTTTCGCAACAAGCGCAGCGAAAGGTTTTATCCAATGAGATATCATCCGACCTTGCTATTCGCGCTATGCGCATTGCGCTGCAGCGTAAGATGAGCTTACCGGATGCGATCTCCTCCGTGCAGCGGCTGCACCAGGCCACGCAGGTGTCGGTCGCGGCGACTAACGAGTTGACCAATCTGCTGCTGTCGGCCAAGTTCATCACGCCTGAAGACCTCGGCCGATTTATAAAGCTTTCTTCCGATTCCGGCATGATGATTGGGCATCTGCTGCTTCTCGATAACAAAATTTCAACTGATGAATTGCTCGGCGCCTTAAATGCCGTCGTCTTGGGGCGCGAGAACACGCTCAACAAAAACAGTGCTGCGCAAGGTCTGCGGTATGCCAGGCAGCGTACGATTTCCTTTGAGCGCGCCTTGTTCGAACTCGATTTCCTTCATCCTCACGTCAACAACATGCGAATGAGCGAACTTTTCTTGCTCGCCGGTTTGATAACGAGAGAAGACCTGGCCGAATGTTTTGAAATCGAGCTGTTCAAGAATAAACCTTTCGGTCAGATTCTTTCCGAACGCGGTCTCGTCAACGCTCATCAAGTCCAATCGGCAACAGTGCTTATGGCAAAAATTCATGCCGGCACTTTGAAGCCATTTGAGGCAGCGGAAGCGCTTTTCAGTGTAGTCAGAGAGGGAACTGAAGTCGAAGCCGCAGCTTCGTCCGTCACTAGTAACAACGCACCGGATGTGATTATTACTCTTGGGGACCTGCTGGTTGAGGCCGGCGTCTGCAGTCGAGAGGTCGTCAACCGCGTCATCCCCGATAGCAGTAAGACGTGGGGCGAGCAGGGATCTGCTTTGTTCAAAGCCGCTGTTCTCGAAGAGGAAGCAGTCATCATAGCGCTCCGACTCAAAGCGCTGATCGGTCTGGGCTTCTTTCGTCGAGACAAAGCCGTGTTCGCGCTCAGTTATTGCGTAAGAGAACGAGCCTCTCTCGAAACCGCGTTTGCAAATTTGGGTGTTCATGTCCCGTCGCGTATGCAGTGGACCTGGGTCAAGAGTATCGAGCCCAGGGCTGTTCCATAGCAGTTATCGACCAACAGTTGGCAACATGATGATTGCAGATGTGCACGAGTTTCTGAAGCTCGTATGATGGACTGCATATGAGACATGAATCGCCTTCTATTTGACTGAGTTTTCAGATATGGTTGTTGCGCTGGTAAAGCGGCCAACCCTGCTGCCCTACTCACGATACGGAACCGAGGTCCGACCGGATGGTCCGGCGTCGGACATATGTCTGGATGCGCTCCGGCTCGCGTATAAAATGATCGCATCTGCAGATCAGCGAAAAAATGGAGCGGCCGGAGATGCAGGAACTATGGGAGGCTCTTGTGGGACAAAGTCCTGCTAAAGTAGGAGAATAACTTCTTAGTTCGATGGTTGCACTTTAATCCCACCAGAGTCTCGACGGTGCAGCATTTCATCAGGTTAAAAACCTAACGCAGTCCATTCTGATTTATAAAATCTTGCATGTTCTTCAGCGCGATGGCGCCTGAGTCTTGTGGGTCTAGTTTCATCGCTTTCTCGACGGCGCTATCTAAATCGAGGAGGTGCCATTCTGCAATTGCCAGGCGTCCTTTCGCGCACCAGGCCTTAACGAAGTTCGGATTGATGCTCGTTGCAGAGTCCAACAATTTCTTGGCACGGGCAAGATTTCCATCTTTGAGTTCTAGTGCTGAGAGCGGTATCAGTGGCCATTCGAAATTGGAGTGCTTTACTTCGAGTTCTATCAGAAGATCTCGGGCTTTTTCCGTTTCTTGCGTTAGTGAATAACGCAGTGCATTCATATATTTGGTCATCGCGTCGTGTGCAACTTGTCGACGAGGTAGCTTCGTCCGCATGAACTTCGTAGCAGAGTTAGCGAGTTCGCCTTTCTGCTCGAGATCGGATACTTTCTTTATACACTCGCGGGCCGGCTCGCAAGCACCAATTTGCTCGTAGCGACGGGCAAGACTGTAGTAATGATCAGAGCTCAGTCCACTCGGAATCCGGTCGAGCGGCAATCCAAGCGCCGGCAAAACGTGTTTTTCTAACGAACCGTCAATTGTTTCTTGCACTGTCTGCGATACCATGGTGAATACGTTCTTGATACCGTCTTTCGCCTTTTTGATGTTTTCAAACTTGTCGAGCGCTTTGTCTGCTTCGGTCAATGTATAGTCGCGAACTCCTCGAAAGTTTTTCTTCACCTCTTCCGACACTTCGTTGAGAATCAAAACTTTCCCGAGTGCATCGAATAAGGCGCTAGCTCGTTTTCGAGCCTCGTCCGAGAGACCCGCCGACGATGGAGGTTGAAGGTCCAGTGCCTGGCGACCAGACTCCATGGCCTGTCTAATCCAGCCTATTGAGGTGTACCGCATCTGCAGCTTCATGTACTCGATGTAGTCTAGACCGGGTGGAACTTTTTCTGGAGGAAGCATAATTGAAATCCGATGTTGTAATCACAAAGACAATTTTAGATCGACGAGGTAGGTTTTCGGGTTATTAGTACTTCGCGATAATTTTGGTGGTTTTTTTATCCGCAAGTACGAATATAGGTCTGCTGAGGCTTAAACCGACCACGAATGCTTCTGCGTCATTTCTTTGTATCCGTGTGACGTGCCAAGAATTATCAGTGTCTCGTCGTTGAAAAACTGGCTATCGCCGGCGAGCTTCTCGGCACCCGCGAGAGCCGCGGCGGAGGAAAGTTCCACATAGAGACCTGCTGCGCCCAGGGTCTTCTGCGCGGAGAGAGCGGCGCGAGTCGTCACGGAGACTGCCATTCCCTTCGATTCTTTGAGCGCATGATATGACTGGTACGTCGCTGTCTCCCCGCCGATAGAACTGAGTTGATGCGCTGGAACGGGGAGAGCGATGCGATAATCTTCTCCGTCGAGAACTCGCTCGAGTCGTGCTCCTGGCTCCACTGCAATAAGACGCGGCAATACGGAGATAAGTCCTCTTTGGTGCGCATCGACAAATCCATACCAGATGCCGGCTATGACGTCGCCTCGACAGGTCGGAACGAGCACCGCCAGTGGTGCTCGTTCCGCGATTTGCTCGACGATTTCGTAGGCAATCGTTTTGTAGCCTTCGATTCCAAACGGATTGCTGCCTGACGGCGGATTGAGAAAGTTAGTAACCGGATACCAGCCTTTCTTTTCAACCATCTGTTGCATGTATCCCCAGCGGTCGTCCTGACCCTGACGTATATGCAGCTCGGCGCCATGGAATTCGATGGCCGCTTCCCACATCGGGCTGATCGAAGACATGGACACAATAACGCACTTCAGTCCGGCATTCGCCGCATAAGCAGCTAGAGATGCGCCGGCATTACCTGAGGATGCCGCCACGACGGTGTCTTTACCCCGGCTGTGTGCCCGTGCGATTGCAAGACCGCTCATTCTGTCTTTGTGCGACCCGGTGGGGTTTTGCCCTTCATTCTTGAAGAACACTCGCTGTACACCGAGTCGAGAAGCCAGTCGCGGAAGGTCGACCAGCGGTGTGTCACCTTCTCCAATTGTAGGAAATGATTTGTACGGCAACAGCGGTGAGAAGCGTAGCATTCGCCTCGTCGAGCCGTCGTTGAGCTGTGATGCGCCACTGTCGTAACGGCAAACCAGGCTCACTGGAAACCCCTCCGCCAGGCAGTTGGGGCACCCCGTGCCCTTATCCAAGATCTCGTCATCCGGCGCGAATTGTCTGTCGCACCGCAAGCAATTCAGCCCTTTCAAGAGTGGGTTGAGTTCAAATGTGACCGTTGTTTGTTTCATCATCACGTTTTCTGCCAATTGTTTAATCCTAACCTAGCAGCGCGTGCCAGATCGGAGTTTAAATCGAACTGTAAGTGTTAAGTAGCTGATATTTTTCTGACGAAAATATGTGTCATAATCGTTAATGGTATTCGAAATTGCGACATGTACTGCACTGTGTCGCCGAGCCTGTGTTTTTACTTTCATGATTTTGGTTTTGGCCCCGCTCAGATGAGCTGCCTTTCGGGCATATTCCATTGTGGAGCGGCTCAATCATTATGTTCAGTCACAAACTAAGCAGTATCCCTAACCAGAATTATCGGGTCGATGCCTACCCGAGCATCGATCAGTTGAAAGAGATGATCGATAAAGCCTGTGACATGTCTGGCGTTAAACATAACTATCTCTGGGAAGTCAAGAAAGAGTCGAAGAAGTACACCTTGAGCCTTCATCTGAAGGCGGATGGTGAAGACATCGACTGGTGGATGTATGAGGAAAACATGCTCGGGACTAAGATGGTTTGGTTTCACAAGACCAAAGATATCGCTGTCATCTATCCACACATATTATCGGCAGTCGGCGCGAAGCATTCGATTGATGAGTCTGAGGGCGAAGAGATTGAGGCTACCGAAAAACCTTCGCTCGGTGAGAGGTTCAGGAAGAGTCACGTGCCCGAAAATACATCCGTTGAGATCGATGAGCCTGAAAAGCAGCGCGAAGCGACTTCCGTATCAAAATTGATGACTGGCAATTTGAGAATGCGTCCGATCGCCTGGCTCTTGCAGACTGCAGCGCAGTCGGATATCACGGGCGAGCTTCTGGTGTTGCGCCAGGACGAGGTTGTGACTGTTCAATTTGGATTGGGAAAACCGGTACATGCCTTCACGAAGAATAAGGTTGGCGCTGAGGCTGTGTTGGAACTGTTCACCTGGCAGGACGGGACGGCCTCATTTGTTGAGGGAAAACAGCCTTCGGCGGCGACTGTTCAAGACAATCTCGACGAGATTATGAAACAAGGCACCAGTCTGCTCGAGGATCTCGGATTTCTGCGTAGGCACAGCATTGAGGACGATAGAGCTGCATTGTCTCGACCGCCTATTGCGATGACTGAGGAGCAACTCGAACTGCGATTGAAGGATGGACTGGATTTCGATATGGAGCTTCAGCGTCGATTCTACAGGACCGTAGATGGAAGACTTCCGCTCTATGAAGTTGGTGTGATGCTAGGGCTCGATAAAAGTAGATTGATCGCCATCGCTGTCAACCTTCTCAAGTTAGGATTGGTGTTGACTCCTGATGGTCGCTCACTACGGCAGGTTGCACAGGCGACGTCTGCGGAGGCGTTCGGCAATGCTCAGGGTCGGTCGGTTCAAACCGGTGGACAAAAGGCACTGACTCCGCCTGCCGGTTTGTTTGGCTCAGGCTCGGCGATGGACATGGCGAAGCCCGCTGCGCCGGGCACTGGTGATCTCGTTAAAAAGACTGCAGAACTTGGCGCACCGCCGATGCCACCAAAGGGGGTCTTCGGTGGTGGTGACATAACTGCGTCAAGTGATACTACAGCTGGTGCGAGAAACTCGGTTCCCCAGGCTGCCCGCCCTGGAAACCCCTCGACCAACAGTTATAGGTCGGGCGTGCCGGTTCTACCATCCGACGGCGCGGACGGTCTCAGCCAGACAGGAGGACATTCTTCGCTGGACAGGGAATTCTTTGATGTGGGTGTGCCGACCGATCTGGTCACATTTGACGGAACGGCCGCTCAAACCGTCTATAGGTCGCTTCTCAACAAACAAACTGGAGTTCTGACTTTTCCGGCTCTTCAGATGTTCCTCGAACGTGAATTCGCCAGGGCATTTCGATTTAGTTCCGAGTTCACGCTATTAGTCTTCTGTATTAGACTGGGCAGCGGGGCTGACGCCACGTCGCCACCAGCACCGGTATTGCCGATGAAGTCCGTTATGTTGGCTACCACAGCCATCTCTCAAATTAAACGTGATGTCGATCTGTTTGGGCACTTTGGAGATAAATGTTTTGGTTTAATCCTGCCTGGAGTCAACACGACGCAATCGGTTGCTCTGGTCGACCGTATCGTCGCCGATTTACCAAAGCTTGCGCCGAAACTGGGCGGCTGCTGGCCCATCTTACACTTTGGAGTCGCTGGTGTCCCTGGTGATGCGCGCGACGTCGTGTCATTGATGAACGCAGCACAAAAGGCGATGGTTGAAGCGGCCGATAGAAGTTATACGCGAATCTTGTATTCGGAAATGGAACAGTGAGTCGTCTGAGTTTGATAGCCACTATATACGAGCAAGCCGTAAGCCGCATGCACTACCCCGAAAGCAAATCCTTCTGTTCTGTGCGATGCGCCGAAATGCGCATCGCTACTGGGACCGCCGGCGTCTCGCCGGCATCGAGCAAGCCCGGCTCCGATCTGTCTGCGATAGAGAAATTCGGTTAATGAAGTTCATTGTGGTTGCAATTGGAAGTGAAGGCGACATCAATCCGATGATTGTCATTGCGCGCGAGCTAATCCGCCGCGAGTACGAGGTCGAATTCCTCGCCAACCCATATTTCCAGGCGAGAGTCGAAGGCGAAAATATTCCATTCGTACCGCTTGGCGATATTCAAATGTTCGAGCAGACTCTTTCCGATCCGGAGATCTGGCATCCAAGAAAGGCATTTTATGCCGTTTGGCGAAGTCTCAAACAAACACTCGGTTTGACATATGAAGTGATTGCATCACGCGTCGAGTCGGAAAAAACTGCATTGATCGGGACCACTCTGGCGTTTGCCTGTCGTGTAATGCAAGAGAAAACACACTTGCCGCTGTCCACGGTCCACTTGTCTCCAAGTTGTCTAATCTCGCGCTTTTATCCACCGGTCGGTCCGTATGGTGCGCTCCCTAAGCAGACACCACAGCTTTTGAAAGATCTTTATGTTCATATGCTCGATCGATACATGCTTGATTCAACCTGTCGTGATGATATCAACTGCTTTCGCGCCCAGTTCGGTTTACATCCAGTCAAAAACATTTTTTCCAAGTGGCTGCATTCCACTGACCAAGTTATCTGTGCCTTCCCTGAATGGTTCGCGAGTCGAGAGCCTGACTGGCCACCGGAAGTGGTGTTCACCAACTTCCCGCTGCTTGGTCCGAAACAAGCCATTCAACTCAGCAATAGAACTCGTGAGTTTCTCAAAGACAAGCCACCGCCAGTGGTGTTCACTGCCGGGTCTGCTATGTCTCAGTCTAGCGATTATTTCGAAAAGGTTTTGTCGTGCATCTCTGAAAGAAATATTCGTGCGATTTTGGTGAGCAAGTTCTCCGATCAGATTCCTCGCGATCTGCCGACCGACGTCCTCCATACGACGTACGAGCCCTTCGATCTGCTTTTCCCACAGGCACTCGCGGTCGGTCATCATGGTGGCATTGGTACCAGCGCGCAGTGCATGACCGCGGGAGTTGCGCAGTTGATCACCCCATTTGCACACGATCAATTCGACAATGCTGTTCGCCTGGAAGATCTCGGTGTCGCACGTACTGCGCGTCTTCGCGATTCTTCGCAAATTTGGTCCGACAGGATTTCGATATTAACCTCCAGCAACTCAGTCAAGGAATCTCTTGTAAAGGTCCAGGCTCTTATGAAAGGACAACAAACCGCAGATGAATTAATTGCGAATGCCATAGAATCTTTTGCAATTCAATTTTTTCAACGCGAGGCCCAGGGGCGAGTTATTAGAATTAGCTGGTAGAGTTAATGAATAAGTACCCGGGTATAAACCCATGATGAGGCTTGTCGACAGCGTCTGGTTTTGCACCGCATCAGGCTGCCGCCACTTCGTGCATCTTACGGAGCGTGATATTGTTTACACCATTCGATCGTCCTATTTCCAACCGTAAGCGAGTTGAAAACAATGACATCGATGGATGTCATATCCGCTATGACGCCGGAAGCCCTACTTTGAATGAAACGCCCGTGAATCGCATCTACCTCAACGCCCGTCGGCGCGTGGTCTCAGCAGTCAGTTGCGCCGCCTCCGTGCTGTTGTTTTCAACCGCGCTGCCAGGTGCGGCGTTCTCCGAGGCGACTACTATATCTCCGGCAGAAGCGGGGCTTTCCGAGGGAGCAACAGCCTGGGCTCCGGCTCCTGGAGCGACCGCAACTTCGCCGACAGACGCGGGGCGTTCCACGGTAGAGGCGACGCCTACAGCATCGCCGGCAGGAGCGACGCCTTCTTCTCCAGTGACGACAACGTCGCCGACGGCGACGGCACCTACTCCAGCGACGACAGCATCGTTGGCAGGGGCGGCACCTTCTGCAGCGACGACAACGTCAACGACAGGGCTGGGGCTTTCCGAGACCGCACCAATATCGCCGCCGCAGCCAGCTGTTCCTACGGCGCAGGTGGCCCCTTCTGAGACGACAACATCGCGAGCTCAGGCGGCGCAGGCCGAGGCATCAACAGCATCGCCGGTAGGACCGGCATTTTCAGCGGCTACAACCACAGCTCCGACAGGGGCGGCGGTAACAACAACATCACCGACACGGGCGGCGGTTTCCGACGCCTCAAATACATCACCGGCTGAGTTCAAGAGCTGGGAGAAGGTGCAGCGTGCCGGTAGCGAGGCATTCGAATACTGTCAATACGGCAAGGCTGAGCGCTTGCTGAAAGATGCGGTCGAAAAAGCGCGCAATATCGGTCCCGGTGATCCGCGGATCGCGAAGAGCCCGGGTGATTTGGGCCGGCTTTTGACGGTGCGGGCACGATTTTCAGAAGCGCAGCCATATTTAGAAGAGGAGTTTTATCTCAAATACCGTGCGGTCGGCAACGAAAATGGCGAGATCGTCTCCAATATGGAAGATCTGATTCGCTTCTATCTGCTTTACGGCAGCGTGGAGAAGGCCGAGCCGCTGACTCAAGACCTGCTTAATTTTGTACAGGGCAAATTTGCGGAGCAGGCGGCTGAAATTGCAGCGCAGAACAAAGTCGAGAAGGGCGGTCCGCTCATCGGCTGGGCCGGTACTGCTCAGCCCGCGATGCGCGATCCGTTGCTCGAGTGGGCAATCAGTTGCGACAAGCTCGGTGAGCTTTATCGTGTACGAGGCAACTACGCGGTTGCGGACCAACTGTTCAAGACCGCGCTAGATGTCAAAGCTACAGTTCTTGGAAAAAAACATTTGTCGCTAGCATCGAGCTATGACAGCCTCGGTTCAATATGTCTGGCTAAGAATGAAAAAGCCGATGCCGAGTCGTATTTCAAAGATGCGCTTGAGATCACGCAGGGTGTACTTGAAAGTGGTGACCCGCAGATCTACGCACGCATGGATAAGCTCGCCACCTGCTACATCGCCGAAGGCAAGTATCCGGAAGCCGAAGCGATATATCTCGATGCCATTAGGAGCTGGGGTCACGGCGGGTCCATTGTAAGCGGCGTCGAACAGAGAGCGCTCTACTCGCTTGGATGTTTTTATTCAGATCGTCGGAGATTCGCATCGGCTGCGCCCGTACTCAGGCGGGTTCTGCGCATGTCCGAACGAACGAACGGGATCTATTCGGTTCAGTTGGTACCAATTTTGCGCAAGTATGCCTATGTGGTCTATTACCTCGGCAACAAAGGCGAAGGGCAGAATCTGCAAGCCAGAGCCAACTTCATATCGCCAGTGGTGAAAGAACTCAAGGCGACGATCAAGATTGGGCGCCTGCAATAATTTACAAACACTGGAAAAACGAGTGGATATAATCTATCTCCGTTCAGTCCCAGTTGCGTGGGGAGATTTTTGATGAAGCCTAAGTTTGACTTGACCGGTGTGAAGGCTCTGGTCACGGGAGCAACAAAGGGAATAGGTTATGCAATTGCCCAGGATCTCGCTGATTTCGGTGCGACCGTCACGATAGTCGCGCGCAATAAATCTGAAGTCGAAGCGGCGGTCAAAAGCGCTAAAGCGCGAGACCAAAAAGTATATGGTATTGCCTGTGATGTCGCTACGAGGGCCGGTCGAGCGGCTGTGATGAAGTTCGCGGTTGAATCAATGTCGGGTCTGGATGTTCTGATTAATAACGTCGGGACGAATGTAAGAAAGAAAACGACCGAGTATTCGGAAGAGGAGTACTCATTTTTGATTGAGACCAATTTGACATCAACCTTTGAGATGTGCAGAATCTCTCACCCATTTCTAAAACAAAGTTCTCATGCCGCAATCGTTAATCTTGGCTCCGTGGCTGGTGCAAGAGCGCTTCCGACAGGTGCACCATATGCGATGGCTAAGGCGGCGCTCGACCAATTGACGCGGTCGTTGGCGGTTGAGTGGGCACCGGACGGGATCCGTGTGAATTGCGTTGCGCCCTGGTTCATCAAGACGCCTCTCACAGATCCGATTTTGTCGAAGCAAGAGTTCATGGCGAGAGTACTGGAAAAAACTCCTTTAAATCGATTGGGTGAACCTGAAGATGTCTCCGGTATTGTTGCATTCTTGTGTATGCCGGCAGCCAGTTATATCACTGGGCAGACCATTTCTGTCGATGGTGGCTTTCTGGCGCTCGGACTCTAACTTCAAGTTCAACATCATTAGGCAATCGCTACATCAACAACATGAAAGAAGAACAAAAAAGCGAAATAAAATGGAGTCCGAAAATGGTGGCACTACTGGTAGCTGTTAGCGCAGCGATTTACCTCGTAGTCGGCGCAGCAGGAACATCGTTAGACTCGGAGGACGTGGATGCGTGGATAAATGCCTCGGCGAAGTGGCCGAGCACAACCGGGAAGATAACAAATTTATCGAGTTACTATAGTGGTCAGAAAATACTGGAGTTCTTGCATCTCGGTAGCTGGTATCCAAAAGTTGAGTATGAATACGCTGTCGATGGAGCGAGCTTCAGTAGTGATGTACTTGGAAAACCATCAATTAAATTCGGAAGCAAGTCAGAGTCAGAAACGTACCTCCAAAGTTTCAAAGTCGGAAAAAATGTCAAAGTATTTTATGATCCGAAGGCACATCATCATTCAGCGCTAGTTGCTGGAGTTCGCCTTTCTATAGAAACAAAAGTAGAGCAACTTGATTAGATGGTCAGTTGTTCTCGATTGCTCAACACGAAGGAAAACGGTGACACCACCATAGGTGCCACCGAAATATCTGTCAAGAAAATCCGAAATTCAAAGCCTACTTTTTGTTCTCGATTGGATCCTGTGCTTTTTTGAGTAGCTCTTGCATTCGGTACTGACGGTTTTGGAGATCGGTTCCACTCACTCCCGCAGCCAGACCGACTCCTGCTATCCCAGCGCTGGCTGCTTTATGAATCTTGGTTTCGGCACTCCGCCCCTTTCTCATCTCAAGCGCACCTGGATTGCCTCACTTTGTAACCTTATGATGCTGTCTTATCCCCGATGCTGTAGTGCAATTAACGAAATGCGCTCCAACTGCAAGGTGTGACGCGCAGCAAACTAGAGACCATTGTGGTCGAAGAAACTGACATAATGGCTTGGCGGAAAGAAATATAGCAATTAGAGGCAATTATGGCAAAATTCATTCATGTTCAAAAGGCAATGCTCGATCAAAATCGCGCAATCTTAGATGCCGAGTACACCACCATCCTCAATACGGATTTCATTGAGCTTATCGAGCCCTTTGAGCTTTCCAGAAACGATCCGGGAAAGTACGTCCGAGTTCGCTATAAAGGCGAGTCCCTGCTACTCAAAGGCTCCATAACAGCTCTGATGGAAAAGGTTCATTAGAATTCACAACGGCATCGCTAGAATCAACAATTGTATATCCGCCTCGTGCTAAAGCATTTGCCCATTGCCAGCTTGACCTGCGCTCGTGCTTGCTAGGTAGTAAACTTACGCGCACCAAATGTGGTGATCGACTTTCCTTGGCATGCGATCGGAATAACTTGATCATCTAGCAAATACTTGTCAGAACTGAGAATTGTTTTTGGTAGAACGAATTGGTGACGGCATCGCCAGACATCTTCTAAGCGTAGTCGAGATGTTGAACAAAGACTCGCCTAATTGTTGTCACTTGTGATCGGTGTGACGGCACCTGCGGTTCGACTTTGTGTGCTCGATCCAAATAATCGAAGGCCTTCGACGCCCCATCGGCGGCTTGTGAATTGTGGCTGGAGTAATTTCTCGCGGGGCGCAATCGTAATGATGTCGCAGTTATCCGGATTCTCGATAGATTCGAATTGTTCAACAGAAAGATATAGATAGCGCATAACCAACACACGAGCAGCCAATCCGTGCGTACAGATGAAGACCTGTTTTGTACCCTTTCGCCTTATCTGCTGCATCATACTCTCGATGAACGTAGCGCAACGGTCATAGCAATCGGCAGGCGATTCGCCACCCTCATAGCGGTAATAGAACCATCCATGAATCTCACGTAGTGGTTGCTGATAGTCTATGTCTTTGTATCCGTGTTCGACTTCACGCAACTGCGGATCCTCGTACACTCTCACAAGCGGCTCGCCTTCTGGTGACATCAAGTTCGCACCAATTAGAATATTGTCCATCGTCTGACGCACTCTCAGGTAGGGCGAACGATAGAAGAGAGTTCCCTCTGTTCGCAGAAAATCAATATTCTCACGACCGACTCTGAGCGCCTCTTCTTCAGCGCCCTCGTCTAGCGGAACCCGATGGTCGCCTACATCGCTCACGTTGACGCAGCCGCTGTTCTGTTTTGATTTTGCGTGCCGACAGATCTTAATTGTGAGGTTCGAAATGTCCATATTTCCCCTGCGATTTATGAGCGCGTGCCTAGCTAAGTTTGCTGTCCGAGCCGCCGTCGACAATAGCATAAGATTGCACGCAACAGCACACGACAGCTCGACATCTCGCAATCGATGGCGTTTCTTTGCTCGATAGGCTAGTATAACGACCAGTTTGGAATTCGTTGATAAAAAGGTGCGTCGTGCCGAAGAAAAATAATGCTGTGTCCGAGCAAATTCTGATCGTCCCAGCTGAACATTTGATCGCTGTCATTGATCCCAAGAAGTATCGTTCGTTTGTCGATGAAAATTGGGATTTGAAGATATTGAAGACACACTTTCTTGACCAAATTAATTCGTGCTCGATGGTCGCCTGGGGAACAGGTGCGTCAGCAAACTGGCGAATTCTTTTGGAAGTAAACTCACCAGACAAAAAGTTGCCAAATTATTTTCGTGACTTCACTGCGTTTATAAAAATCACAGGCAGGTCGTTGATGCTGACCAGCTACGACGAGCTGTCAATGGCTGCGCAATCCCGTAAATCGAAATTTCCGCTGGACGAATCAAGGTTGGAATTCGGAATTGAACCAGGGGACTATCGATGTGAAGTTTTGCAGTTCTTCGATCCAGAGGAAGCTGAATCGGAGATGGTCTTCAGTCAGGAGACGCCGCATTTTGCTGTCCGCCTTCGCAACGCAGATCAGCCAAACTGCAAGATGGAAAACATACCGTGGTTTGAGGTCTAAAAGCCGCGAATGCATCGCGCGTGTTATCTTTGTTCACATCTCAGAGCAAGCTCGATTCATACCTTTTACATAGAGAGCATTCGAGTCCTAAAAACACGATCGGTCAGTTCTGAAGCAAACAGTCAAATCAAAAACTGACGCGTCGGCTCTGTATCGCAATCGATGCAAACTACAAGGGGACACTTTATATGCGCTGGAACGGCGAGTGGAGAGAGTTTAGCCGCTGCAGAAAAGAGTTGAATAACCTTCGGTCGTTGCATGACAAGAATTTCTCCAGTTTGATCCATTCCAAGATAACTCAGGAAATTACCAACGATCCAGGCGGGACAAAAACGAATCAAAAGACGTCCACTAACATCGAAGAGACATCGGAATCGCAGTCGCAGAGAACTGTTCGCTGTATGAACTGCGAACATGAAATTACCAATCCTGCCTTTGCAATCGAGCCCCATGAGCACACGTTCCGCAACCCGGCAGGTTTCTCGTTTCATGTCGTATGTTACAGCGACGCGCCCGGTGCCGCAGATGTTGGTGTGCCGACTACAATGGCTACCTGGTTTCCAGGATATGCCTGGAGCTTCGCAATCTGCATGCAGTGCCAGAATCACCTGGGCTGGTGGTACAGCGGAAAGGACCGTTTTGCCGGACTTATAGCCTCACGCCTGATTCGCTAGGTATTTGATCGTCTGTAAATCGGTCTCCATCAGAGCTCTGCAGTGACAGCGTATATATTCATGAGTAAGTACCGATTCGTGATGTCACCACGAATCGTGCTGCGCCACGACCGCGCCACGATGTTGTAGATGTAATTCGAAAGTCGGCTATCTGTCCGTGCGGACCGGTAGCGAGCAAACCAAGAATGCTATCTAGATCAGGAGTCTAACGTGACGCGACCTTTTGAATAGTCGCACTTGCGATCTCAGAAAATGAAAAGGAGAACACCACGATGTCGTATACGTTCCAGAGCCATGAAGGCGAGTCCGCTGACCGCCTGATCTCAACAAATCCTGCTCCTGCTAATTTGATCCGTGAGTCGTTCGAACTTTCGACTATTCGAGTATCGGATGGCCACGCTGAAAATCTCGGTGTCGCGCTAAGGCGGTTTGACTTATCGTTTCTGATCGTTCGCTCGAATACGGCTATCTACCGCATAGCTCGGACCATGAAGATCATTTCGGGTGAGGTTGTTTCATTGAACGAGCTGCCATCCCAGTCGCCCAATACTTTGTCTGTACGAAGTCCGGACGCTGTGAGCCGCTCTTCGATGCCTTCTAGAGTCAAGAAGCGAAGTTCGCTCGTCGAAACAAGATTTTCATCTGGAAAGTGATAGTGGAGTTCGAAAGTCATTCGATCGTTTTCCATTCTTACGAACCGCCTTGACTCATGAACATCACCTTCCGGCAATTTAAGATCCAAATCGTAATTCCACTCTCTTGCCCAATCGATCTCTGGGTTCCGAGACTCAAAGACGGCTAACCCATCAGGTTTTAAGTGTTCCCTCATTGTCGAAAAGGTTGCGAGAATGTCGCCATCTTCAAGTAATACTTGGAATGCGTGCCCGGTCATTATGATGAGATCAAAAAGCTTATCCGACCGATACGCCTGCGCGAATGATTGAATCCATTCGATCTCATTGCCGTAGGGTTTTCTGCGCGCCACGTTCAACATTGCAGCAGACGGGTCCGCGCCAGTTACTTCGTGACCCTTCCCGGCATAGGCGTTACATATGAGTCCAGTGCCGCAGCCAAGATCCAGAATTGTCTGACTGGACTGCCCGGCAAGCGATAAGTAAAAATCCCGGTCGGCAGACCATGGGCTGTCCAAGTCATAAATCTCTGCAAGCTTAGGATTCACATAGTGGGCATCAGGCATTCAGATAAACTCCCATTGCGTTTCTGTATGGCTTGCTTTGGTAATACTATCGCATTTGTGTGCGAAACCATTAGGCTACCACGCAGCGAAAATGTCCGAATGAGTCACATGACGAGTCGATTGCCGATTAACGCAGGACGCGCTAATATTAGGACAGAATGGTTCTATCCGTGTGTCAAAATGACGTCCGCAACAGATACTGCAAATAGCCGACAGAAGCTCATACAGGCAACCGTTGAGCTCATGTCAGCTCGTGGCTTTGAGCCAATGGGCATTCAAAGCATTCTGGACGCCGCGGGTGTAAGCAAGAGTAATTTCTATTATCACTTTAAGTCTAAAGAAGAACTTTGTTTGGCTGCGCTTGATGCAATGGCCGAGCAGTTTTTCACTGAATGCGTGGACCCAATTTTGTCCAACAATTCGCTTAAACCGCGAAAACGCTTGGAGAAATTTCTGAAAACCATGAGCGAGATGATGGAGTCTGCTTGCTGCGAGAAGGGCTGCCCGTTTGTAAATTTGGCAAGCGAAACAGCGGACTATGTGCCTGCCTTTAGAGAAAAGATCTCACTATTCTTTGATCGCTATCAGCAAAAGTTGGCTCAATGCTACAAGGAAGGCGTCGAAGCGGGCGAATTCAGATCGGATCTTTCGCCCAACGTTGCTGCGCAAATGGTGTTGGCTTGCATGAACGGCACGATGGTTCTCACGAAGGTTCACAAGAAATCGCAGGTTATGAAAGATAACATACGTGCGGTAATTGCTTTACTATCTCCAAATCAAAGCTGAGACACGATCGCGGGCGACAATAAGCTGTTCGTGCTGTCCAATCCTTAAAGCTTTATGCGATGGCCTTGCATTAGGACCGACCGGTATGTTTCAATGTTTAGTACAGACCGGTCCTACCTAATAACCGTACTAATAAGATTGAAGGAGAGAGAAGATATGAGTAATGCATGTGATGCTTCGAAAGAAGAGTGCCATGAGGGCGCCGGTCATTCCGCCAGCTCCGAATGTTGCGAGATTCCGGAAAAGCTTCTTTGCCTGGCTGACGAAGCCTGGCGGGAGCTGCTGAAAGACAAAATCAAGCAAGAAATTCAAAAGGCGGCCGGTCCGAAGCTTGACTCGTTAGCCAAGCTGGTCGCGGAGACCAATCATCGACGTTGGACGCACCAGATTCAAAGCAAGATCAAATGCGATGAGTACAAACAGCAAGTGAAAGATGCTCTAATCTCGCTTACTGAGTAGGGCTAGAGAGAGTTTCTACCCGACCACAGCAGGACGTCATCGAGCACAGGGGCGATGGCGTCTTCTGCCCAAGTTCTCGTGGTGAAATGAGTTATTCGCCGCATTATCCGAACTAATAATCGTCGAAGTGAGTGCAGCTTTCGCTAGGTCTCTGCGGCTGGGCTGTACGTGTCTATGTCCAGATTGAAGGTCCACGCAACCGCTTGGTGCGGTGTCGTCATATCTGGTGGCACGCGCAAGTAGTAGCGCTTGATGGTGCCGTCGGGTTCTGGTGTCGAGTTCTTAACGCGAAGTAGAACAAGCGGTTCCACCCGGAAGCCCTGTTCAATTCGTAGAAGGCTACCGAAGTCATCCTGTGCGATGATCTTCGCTTTAGTGTCTCGGACATATGCTTCGTATCCGTAGATCTCGATCATGTGTCGGCGCGTTTCTACATTACCCTCCAACTCGATTCTTCTTAAGGTCGGGTCTCGCTTGAAGTACATTACTCGCCTGGAAACAACCGAGCCGCGACGTGCAAAAATTTTCCAGTTGTCGCGAAACACAATGGCCGGCCCTGTTTCGCAGTGGGGGCGAATGCCAAATTCATCTCGAAGGATTAGGCGGGGGCGCTCGCTGAGCACGCAGACGTCTTCGAACGGCCACCACCACCCGCAGTGGCGAAAGACGTCAGTAAAAACATTCCATTTATCTAAGGGCTTGACAGAGTTTAAGACATCAACCCAGGCGTACCATCCGTCTTCAAGTCCTCCGTAGCCCATGCCCCAACTGCGCGGGCTGTATCCGAATCGAATGCGATGATACTGCCATCTGGTAATGAATTGCAGTTCTTCGCGTGTTAGCTGATCAGACAGCTTAGCGAGTGTGCCTATCCAGTCGAAACAAAATCTAGCCCTGGCAGTCGAGATATCGTCACTGCGTGTCAGGCGATTGAGCCCACGATCTATCTGAGTATTGATCACGTTAGTGACTTGCTCAATGGTCGGGCGGCCATAGTGCTCAATGATGCTCAAAAAGAGTTTTTGTAGTTCCTGCTTTTCTTGAGATTCACGCTGTTTCTTTGAGTCACCAGTTACATAGGTCATTCCCCGGAATGGTGGTTTCTTGTAGATCTCGTAAGCAACATTCTTATATCGCATAATCAAAATTTCGGCGGCAAGTGCACCTGCGAGCGGAGAATCGACCCATACAAATCGTGATGGTGGCTCCAGATCCGCATTTAGATAAGCATTGATCACGGCTGTCTTAGCCAATTCCTTTGACAGCGGTTCTGTCGAGAATGCAACGGCGCGCCAATCTCTCGCATGTTTTTGAATCGCTTGGAGCGTGATGTTCTCGTTTTCCGAATTCATACTTTAATCTCCCTCCATCATTTTGAACTTGTGATTTCAGTCTGCTATTTTCAGAAACCGAGAAAGTCTCTAACAGGAGAGGCCGCTGTCGAACGTAGGTGGGCAGAATTTTTCGCAATAACTTAGATTTCTACATCCAATGATAGCGGCTTTTGTTGTTTCGTGAATCTTAGCGATTCGACGTTGGTGACCGAATCAGTGAGGATGATAACCTTGCCGCTGCCATCGGCTTGCAGCATTTGAGATGCCTTGCATGGTTTTATCTCGCATTCTCGAACTACAGTTCGATGCGTGAAGGTTCGACGTGATGTCGCAGGATTGAATATGTCTACCAGATGATCGTGAGGCTTGCCTTGAATCAATAACATGGGATACTTTGTTTGCAATGCTGTCCTGTAGCATTTGTCTTCTGGCAGTTCGGCCTTCTGTTTGTTTTGACGGTTCTTCGAATCCTTTGGCTTGATTTCCACCAACAATCCAAATTCCGGCAACCAGAAGTCTGGAGTGTATCTATAAATTCCCAGGTCAATTCTTTTCGGTTCGTATTTGTGCCGAATCCTGTTGGTATCGAAAAATAGTGCCCAACTTGCCTCAAGTCTGCTGCGATACATAATGCCACCGTATTCGGTATCTATACCTTTGTTCATGACATAAACCCTCCGTCATCTCCTGTCGACGATAGCCGACGAACTATGAGAAAGCACTGTTGAATTCAACATTGTGGTTTGATCTCAAAAGCGGCACTGGTACTTCTTTGAGGATGGGAATGCAATGCGGTTGAAGGCATAAAGAAACGCACAAGCAAAATCGTTCCAAGGCATTTCTAATAGTCGCGTGGTGTGTGGGCGCTTGATTGATCTCGCGCACGAAGCACGGCGGGAATGCCGATATACTATGACGCGGTCTTCGACACTTACTTCTCTTCGCGAGTGCAACAACGAGTCTCCCGTCAGAGCTAACGACTTGCTACACTTGTGCAGATGTTTTGGGTTTTCTGCGCGACCGGAGTTAAAGCATGGCCAAGTTCGTTTTTGGAATGAATCAGTCTGAGCGGATCATCTTTTGGTATCTGGACCTGGATACAACGTCCATGATGGAGAATGTACTTGGACTTCGGCATGCATAGTCGTTAGAGCGACTACTGATTCCAAGCCGTCGCGCCTAACCTTCCGCGTTGCGAGTAAGTAAGGGAAGGATTGAGTTGCATCAATACCGCTGCAGTTTTCAAAAGGTGATTTGAAACACTGCGAGAACTGGTGTCTGTGCTCATCAAGATTGCTCGTAAGGGAATAACTGACGACATGCTATGCGGAACACAGAAGTTTGAAGTAAACATCTTTAGCTGCTCGCCAAGTCTTTGTTCAGTTACCAGGCTGTGACCGATCGCTTGCGCGGGGTTGATATCATCAAACGAGCCTGAGGTGGTTATCGCTACCGTAGCGTGTGTACCGGGCGTCAATGTGATAGCTTTTCCTCCAGCTTCTAAAACAACTGAGTTTTTGCGCGTGTCATCTATTGCGAACACGCTCAACCCGTCAGTGTACTTCATCAACAAAACGACGGCTCCTTTTTTCATTGTTACTGTGCCGAACGTTGTTTCTACCCGCATGCTTTCTTTCGGTACGAAAAGAACTGATCCATTCTTGAGGTTAGAAATTCGAGTAACATTTTTCTCCGTGGTCGCCGCGCTCGTCAATGGGATTAAGCGTACGCCGGATTTTGGATTTTCAGTCAAAGCTTCGTCAATGTCTACAACTAGCGATTCTTCAGGAATAGCTGACAGCTGCGGTTCCCCAATTACGATCGCGGGAATATCACCTAAGGCAGTTTCTGCTTGTGAAATCTCTTGAGGCCTGGACCTTGTGGAATAAGTTTCAGTCGCAGAATCGGCTTGTCTTCTATCAGCGTTCAATAAATTTGAGTCAAGTCGAATTTGTGAAAAGTGTTCGTAGGTAAGCAGTTGTTCAGTGGATTGTGAGTCCGCATTGTGCAGAGTCGGCGATCCAACGGGATTTCCGGCAGCATTAGTTATCTTTAGCGGCAAGATACTTCCGATGCTTGGCGTGGAAACTATAGGATCGGCCGTGATTACAACGCCGCCGCCAAGTTGTATTGCGCTGGGCGGACGCTTTCCTGTGCTAAAAATCACATCGGTACCGACCAAATTTATCACGTTCAATGGTCCTGACGCGACAATTCCGTTTCCGAAAAATGGGGTACCGCCAGCGATGTCGTTTACTTGCACGTTTGCCGGCAAAGTCCCTTCCAACGGTTTCTTTAGTGAGCCGACTATGATATTTACAAATCCACCAGGCTTGGAAGTCGAGAAAGTGCTAATTTGAGAGTTGGCGCCTATTGCGATCGATCCGAATTTCGCACTTCTACTGTTTAGAGTTATTGATCCGTTTCCAGCTGAGATAACTGATCCAACGCTCGTTTGCAACAGCCCTGACTTGTTGCTCAATACAATGCTTCCACCACTTGATGTTACTCCGTCGACTTTAAGCGCGCCGGCCGAGTTAAAAGTAAATGAGCCGCCAGAACTCGATGAGAGTAACGTTACGTCGGCGCTAGAGGCATTATCTACGCTCACGATGCCAGTGCCACCCGTTGACAGTCTGACAGAGGCCGTGTTGATCTGAAGCGCTCCTTTCGGCGCGCCAATATTGCCACTGCCGCTGGATATGGAAATTGAACCCGTCGGTTTTGTCTTTAGCTTTACAGATCCTTTCGATGTGACGGAGCCAGATCCGTCTGCGCTAAGCGTGATGACATCCGTAACATCGGCCGATCCTAAGGAGCCGTTCAGTCGAATACTCTTGTTAGAACCTACGCTCGTGGAGAGTGCAATGGAACTCGCTGATGTAATAGATTTTGGAACAATCAAGTTGCCCGATGATACCACCGATATCGAAGTCAAATTTTTCGGCACAAATAGATTAAAGTCAGCGGTGCCTCTATTTTCGATCGCGACACTACCTGTGGTAGTGAAATTCAAATTGCCGGTTGCAACTCTCAACCCAGCACCTGGTGAAGATATCTGACCAGAGACAGAAATTAAATTTACTGTATTCGCGGATATTACATCTGGTCCTACCAGTAAATCACTTATGCTACCTGTGCCGGTAGCAACTAACGTAACTTCTCCAGTTGCCGAAGTTGCGGTCACGTTTCCATTCAATGTTATGGAGCCGTTAGCTGCAGTGGTCAACAGGGCGATCCTGGAGACTGCCTCTATCTCACCATTCGTTTGAATCGAATCTGTAGAAGTGAATTCGAATGAGTTACCCGCAGAGGATGTTCCCAGCACTACGAGACCGTTGGCATTGTTGGCAATTTTCACCGTGCCACCAGCGTTCGCCGCTATCTTATTAGTGTCGACATTGATTGCATTTGCTAAGCTCCCAATGGTACCGCCAGCAGTGAGCTGAATTTCGTCAGCGGTAATAGTCGGTGTTCCCGTGATGTCCCCAGAGCCGTTTGCGGTTAGAGCCACCAGAGACGTTTGAGATGAACCCAACGCGTTGAGAATCGAGATTGAGCCGTTGGCAGTTTCGGACAGGACATCTATGTCTGCGATTCCGACATTGTTAGTGATGCCACCGCTTTCGTTCGTGATAAACAACCTACCACCTTTGGTACCTGTTGCCCCGGCGGTCAGAAACTGGAGATTGCCGGCACCAGAGCCGATAACGAGTGAGCGTACTGAAGCTAGGGTCAGGTTGATCGTTCCCCCAGCACCCGGAGTAAGCGTGTTAGACACGACGCCTCGAACATCGATTGTAAATGGTGACGAAGACGAATTCGGGTACACAATCGAGTTCGCATCTATGGTGACCGATCCGCCCTTCCCATCAGTTGCTACATTAGGTGCGGGTTTAAGAAAGTTGGTATCGAAGTTGACCTGTCCATCAGGAGCACGCAACTCGATCGAATGGGCTTGAAGATTTCCAAGTCCCACGGTGTCGATGTCTCCCTTAGCTGTGGCGGAAAACGCTGTACTGATAAATTCACCTGTCGAACCGGCGAAAGTGAGATCTCCGTCACTGTTGTGGAAATTCAGTGCGCCGCCGGGAAGTGTCTGAATTATTCCTGCATTTGTTACCTGCGAACCTTCAAAGGTGACTGTGGTACCGCTTATGGTGCCAGCTTCTGCGAGCGACAACTGCTGTCCGGTGAAATTTATGCTCGTGCCGACAACGCTACTCAAGACATTGATGTTTCCGGATGTCGTGATGTCTACAGTGCCCGTGCCTGTGATAGCGTTGTCGATGAGTAGGTCAATCCCTGCAGTATTAACTAACTCTATGTCGTCACCGCTAATCTGACCATTCTTAATCGGGGAACTGGTTTTTATGACGACATCACCGGTAGTGATCGCCATAATGAACTGCGAATTCGCCCCATTGGTCAGATTGTTTAGTATCACACTTCCGGTCGATGATGATACTCCAACTCTTGGTGTTCGTATCAGACCAGATTGTTGTGTCACGGATCCTGAGCCGAGAATTAGGTTCAGCATATCTGTCGCAACTACATCTCCCGTGAATTCAACATCTGCACCGGCGCCGGGATCAGCAATAACGCTCAAAGCACTACCCTTGAATGCACTGGCTGTGAGGTTGTCTGTAGCAATCTCTACGGCGCCACCGATTCCGGTATTTCCCTGTGCACCGGACGCTCCGCCGGCTCCGCCTTGCCCGCTCTGCCCGCCTGCGCCACCGGCATTGTCCACGCCGCTGGAGATGGATTGGGCATTGATTTTGATACCCGCAGCCATCGACGCAAATCCTGCTGCATTTCCACCGGCACCACCTGCGCCACCTGCACCTCCGATTCCGGTGTTGAAAGGTTCTCCGCCTGCGCCGCCGTCACCGCCCATGCCACCCCTACCGGTGATCAGACCTCCAGAGACGTTCAAGTCTCCTGCTGGTGATTCAATGTCGATAAATCCGCCATTCCCGCCTGCGCCACCAGCGCCTCCAGCGCCAGCATGGGCACCGCTGGACCCATTATCGCCGCCGTGGCCGCCTTTGCCGCCAGATCCACCGGCGCTCGTGATAACTCCATTAACAGTCATTGTTCCTGGACCGAAATCAACGGTGATCTTACCTGCTATGCCACCATCACCACCGATGGCACCGTCTATTCCGGATAAGTCACCGCTACCATCCGAGCTGCTTCCGCCTACGCCCCCATCGCCGCCAGCTGACCTAATTGAGTTTACAGTTACGTTGCCGCTCGACGTAAGCGATATACTCGCTCCATCTCCACCGCTTCCACCTATTCCGCCAGCACCGCCATTGAAAGCACTAGCTGGATTAGTCGCACCCTTCCCAGCGGTTCCGCCAGATGCTTTCAGGT
Source organism: Candidatus Obscuribacterales bacterium (assembly GCA_019746975.1). Taxonomy (GTDB): domain Bacteria; phylum Cyanobacteriota; class Vampirovibrionia; order Obscuribacterales; family Obscuribacteraceae; genus JADYXR01. Next base: position 19,517 of record JAIERK010000046.1, on the reverse strand, counting down.
CGCCATTTACGGTGAGATTTCCATTACCGGCTGCGATATCAACAAGACCAGCATCACCGCCGTCTCCACCCCTCATCGCCAAGACGCCACTCGAGCCGAAAAGGGCACCGTCGGCGCCACTTCCTCCGCTAGCATCAACAATCCCGTTAATCGTGATACCGCCATTGTCGGAGACTATGCTCACCGATGCGCCATTGCCACCGGCCTGACCGACTGCAGTAAAAGGATTGTTTTGAAAACCAGTCCTACCGGTTTGACCCCTGGCAGTTACTGCGGCGGTAGATATACTTCCTCCTGCATGAATGTTGACTGACCCAGCATCCGAAGCCACTTTCCCAATACCAGTCAGTAACGACGTCGTAACTGCACCAGTCGCGCTGACTTGCGCATTAGCAGAGATGGCTGACGAAGCAATAATTGGCCCGCCGGCTGTGATCTGTCCGCTGCTGTCGAATGTGACGGATGTGCCGGTGGATGCTGTGGGTTGCGCAGTGATGATGTTGACTGAGCCGCCTTTCCCTGCAGCTAGGTCAATGTTGCCCGAAGCTCCACTCGTGACGATCGCGCCGAGTTGGATTGTCGACGAAGCAGATGCCGGTGAAGCTCCTGCTATCACAGTCACGTTGCCGCCGTTTCCAGAAGCGGGACCATTCGTCGGACCAGGTGTGACTCCAGAACTAGTATCGATCGTGCTGCTAGTGGATAGCAGAACCCGACCACCAGTATTCCCATTGGCAAAGGCTGCCAGTACAACATTGCCGCTGGCGACGCCATCTCTAGTGTCTATTATTGTGCTGACTGTGCTGGCTGTCAGGTCGATATTTCCACCGTTGTTTGTCGCACTTGCAAAGTCGACCGTGGCAGCGCCTGTGATTCCAACCGAGGGTGACCCGGTCACTGTGCCTCCCTGCGGTGCAGCCGCTCCAGGATCAACTCCCGCGAGCAATACCACGTCATGACCTCGAACGATTAGCTGTGCTGTGGCACTCCCGATAATATCTCCGTTGGCAATGATTGCCACATTCTCGGCGAACGTGTTGACACCACTAATGGTGATATTTCCGTTGTTTGCGAACGTTGGATCACCAGTCACACAGTTGGTTCCAAGAATTAAATTATTTGTGTTGGCGAATAAATGCTCTACGCCAGCATTAGTGTTGAGAATTCCAGTCAGCTCATTGACTCGTCCCTCTATAGCTCCGCTGCCAGAATGAAGATTGAGACTATTCGACAGATAATCTCCACCCATCAACGTAATGTCCGCGCTACCCGAGTAGCTTCCGTCTCGAACATTTATCGCACCATCCAGTGCGTTGAATGACCCGTCGGTCGAATTGATAGAAATGGAAGTATTAGCATCAACAGTCGAAACGTTGATGTTTCCCCTTGAGGAGGTAATCTCGCCAGAATTGATCAGCGTGCCGTTACCAACCGAAAGGTCAATGTTTTTTGCGGCTAAAATCTTTTGCGACGACGCTTGAGGGATGACTGCGGAATCAGTGGTTGAACTCGGCTCTGCGGACGTGTTTGAAATGGAGCCGCCTGCACTAAGTGACAAATTTCCGGAACTCGAGATCGTTCCGTAGTTGCTAATGCTGCCTGTGCCATGCAAATGAAGGTCGACCTTCTTTTGAAGTCCAGCCGCAGGAAGCGATTCGGGACGCTCGGTCGAAATAATGCCGGTCGCGTAATTGGTTATGTCATCGGCAAAGATACGTCCCTCTCGGACTCTCGCGCTCTGTGAGACGGCGTACATCGAGCCATGGTTCGTCAAATCTCCCTGCAGTCGAATGACCGGAACCCGTGAAAAATAGTCCAATGAAGTTACTCCCTGCGGAATAACAACATCTTCGACACGACCACAAAGCACCTCGCCTAGTGCGAATGTACCGCCAGTGGCAACTCCAGCATTGTCCAAACCGATCGACTGTGTGCCTCCATCGAGCACCTGGCGAATCGCGACATACTCGCCTGAGGTTACTCGCGCGCCTGGAGTAATCGTTTTGGTGACTCCGTCTAGCGTGATACTAACGCTCTCCGCACCAGCAAAAATTTTTGAACCAACTACTATTTCACTTTTCCCAGAACTCAAATCAAGATTGTAAGCCTTTCCCGTCAGCTCAGAGCCTCTTGTTCTAGTCGGCGGTTGAATTGTTGATTGAGAATTTCTTGGGAGGCTGCGGAAGTTCTGTACTAGTGACAGGCTTCCTGCGACATCAACAACCCTTGTACTTGCGCTTGAATGCGTGTCTAAACGAGCGGCGTCATTTACCTTTTGAATCACCGGCATGCGTCCGTTCAACCGCAAATTTCGAAAATTCTCGCGACGAGAGTTTTCGCCTCTCGGATGGAGCTCATTACCGCTATCTCTGGCAATAGCGGGCTCCACCACAAATGGAATGGCCGACGCTAGAATAACTCCAATCGAAGCTACAGACCGCGTAGATACCTTTTCGCTCAATTGAACTCCCTCCATTTTGGCAAGCGCCGGACGTCTGAGTCGGAAAACCGTCGCAAACCTTCATTGGGTCCCCTCGCTGGGCCCAACAGACTTATCAAGTGTAACTTGTTTAAGCGAAAACCTAACCAAAAGTATGGCTACTGTAAACGAAAGCTCATGCGACGAGACCCAAAACAGCCCGCAGAGGAGTTTTGTGCCCAGCTGCTTGGACTTGACGTGAATGAGAAGTATTGGCCTGCTTCAGGGCATAACAGCCTCGGATCGAGCTTGACTGCTCAGCGGTAGTCTACAAGGGCATTGCTTCGTGTAAAATTGTGCAATCAGCGATTAGCTCGAGTAAGACTCTTTGGAAAGTTCTTCTTTCGACGTGGGCAAAAGCATTTTGTATTGCGGTGGACGGGGTGCCGGCAAGAGCACATGTTTGAGCTTGATTGCTTCCATCATTAACGAAGAGTCGCAGCTAGAGTTCGAAGAAGTCAATGTTGGCGGAATGAATTTGTTGACCCGTCAAATTGTTGTTGGTAATCCCAATCTCGTATCTCTCAGTCAGAGTCCAGGCTTTGACAAACCAATCACATTGTACGAAATATGCGGCGACTTGGAGGAGAATCAACCACTCGATCAGTTAATTCGAGAGATCGATGGAATTGTATTCGTATCCGACTCTAGGTCGACACAGCGCCTATCGAACTTGAGCGCAATGAAGGTTCTGCGTTCGGAAGTGGAGCGACAAGGTGGCGCATTAAGGCTTGCTACGGACATAGGTGACCCGGTCATTCCAGGGATACCTATTGTCTTGCAGCATAACAAGCGAGATCTTTCAGACTGCATGACACTTTCTGAGATGGAGTCAGAGATGAATTGGAGCAATTTTGCGTCTTTCGATTCTATAGCTACGGAAGGCTATGGTGTATTTGCCACGCTGGTCGCGGTGGTCCGACTGGCTGTTACGATCGTGGCTTCGTCAACACCTGCGGGGCACGACAATGACTAGGCTCGGACTTGTATTTTCTACGTTCGCCTTTTTCCGTTCACATCCGAAGATGAGGAAGGTGGCAGATTCGGACTAGTTCATAATCGACCAAAGGAGTGGAGGAAAAACAGAAGCACCTCAGGTCGTTTAATCCAATCAGAGAATCTGAAATAATGATTCAACTACGATGAAGTGTATAAAAGCAGCAAGCTGGAGATTAAACATTGAAACTACCATGGCCACAGAAGCAATCGCAGGATCCAGAGCTTGCACAAGCGAAACCGGAAAGCAAAGAAGCTGTAATCGCGGAAGTCATCAGATCCGCCGAAGCTCATATTGAGCGACTTTTGGTGGTCCGGCAAGAACATCCCATCGATGCCGCCGATATCTTGAGTCCGGTATCAGCAAGTGGGAGCGCAAAAGACATTGTTGGTTTTCTCAAGAGTAATGTAAATCTTGCGGCTGCAGATAGTCTTCGTCGCCAAGCTACCGGCATGTTTAAGCCCGGTACGAATGTTGTCGACGAACTCAAAAAAGAGACGCAAACGCTTCATCAGCGAATGAAGTCTTTGATCGAGGAGGTTGCCAGGCTTCTCGAGAACAAGCAATATACACCTTTGGAAAGTAGGCTAGCCGGATCGAAATTGTCTGCGAAAGAGCGTGAGTCTGCTTCGCGCCTGATAGATGCGCACAAGCAGTCGAACATGTCGATTCGCGCGCTTCGAATGACCGTGGAAGTGTTCACTTCGTTCAATCGCAGAATTATTGAGCGTTTGAACGACGGTAATGTCGACAAAAAGCAGGAAAAAGATTTGATTCTATCTAATGCTATTCTCGTCTACGAGATAAGCAATTTTCTGATTCAGTACGTTGAAAACTTCAAGGTATGGGGGCTGGAGGAAATTTGCAAGCTTCAGTCCGAAGTCAATAAACGTTTTGATGAGCAAGCAAAAGTTGAACAACAGCTTAGACTCGATGCGGAGCGCCAGGCCGACGAGCAGACCAAGGTCCGCACACTAGAGCAAGTCGCGAGTCGCGAGCAGCATGCCAGGAAGATTCGACAGGAATGGGATGCATTCGTGGAAGAGATTCAGGGACTCGAAGGTGTGAAAGATAGATTGGAACAGAGACTGGCTACACTGCGCGTGATCCGTGACAATGCGAAGAATCAGATAACGTTTGTGGACCTACTGACTATGACTGCCACCGTCAAAGATGCCATCACTTGTCTAGATGCAACGGTTGTTGACGTAGAAGGTCTTGAGCTTGTCCCCATTACTGAAGATCGAGTGGAGCGACTATTGAGCCTCACTGTGTGACCTGGAAATGTACCGCAAATCGAAGGATGCGGTAAGATCGTGCTCTCAAATTCGAGGATTGTCCATGAGGAATGAAAAGTCGGAACGCTTTTGCGCTTGTATATACGGCGATTTGCCTGTTGTAAGTCGTATGCTGGAGGATGACTCCAACTTTGCCAATTCATTCGGAATGGTTCGCCCCGACCATCGTGAATTTATGAAGCAACAAAATGCTGATGACGGTTGGACCGCACCGCATCTGGCGGCACACTATGGACAGGCTGATTTAGTGCAGCTTTGATCGATGCCGGTGCGAAGTTGGACACGCTTTCTCGCAACGCTGAAGGCAACACTCTGCTGATGGCAGCAAGGGCATCTGGGGTTGTGAGCCGCAGCGAACCAATCGCGTTTTCCGGTGAGCATCACAAGCCTATCTGATAATCCGGGCCCGGTCGTCGTCCTAAAGGATGATGACCGAAAACATTGTTCATTCTACATGCTAGTGGAATGTAGGCATTGATCTGATCGGCGAATTCGCGAAGTGGTATCGTCTATCTTCTGTGGACGATTGCCTTGACGCCCTTCTTCTGTTCTAGTGAAACAAGCGGTACTGGTGCAATATTGTCCTGCCCGGGCGCAAGTTCGAATTTGAACTTGTCAGTGATTAACGAGAGCAAAACCGACATCTCAGTCAACGCCATCTCCTTCCCAATGCATGCTCGTGGTCCGGCGCCGAATGGGAAATAAGTGAATGGATGCAATTCTTCTTCATAACCAGGGGCAAACCTTTGCGGTTTGAACTCCTCCGGCGACTCGAAAAACCTTTCGTCCCGATGCATTACGTATGGAAAGAAATTGAGCAAGCTTCCTTCTGGTACGGAATAGCCACCAATCTCGGTGTCTGCGAGCGCTTGTCTGGGTAGCGTCCATGCCGGTGGATAGAGCCTCAGGGCCTCTTTTGAAACTTGCAGTGCGAGCGCTTTCCGCTCTTGCGACCTCAGGAATCTATTGTATTCGTCTGGGTTTTTCAATAACAGATACCAGGCCCAGGAAAGCGCTGCTGCGGTCGAATCGTGTCCTGCGTTGAACATCGTCATCGCTTCATCTCGAATCTGCTTCTCCGGCATTAGCTCCTGATCGCCCTTAGTGTCTCTGGCTTGGAGAAGCATTGACAGTACATCGGGGCGGGCTGGTGGATTTGATCTGTGTGATGAAATCGAATCCGCGATCAATTTATCTAATCTGGCGATTGCATTTTTCTTGGCGATTTTTGAGGGTAGTGGGATCCATTCAGGCACGGGAATTATTTCGTAGAACTCGTGAAGCATCGCTTGTGATATCACTGTCACTGCATCGCCAAGCTCTTGGGCATTGTCTCGTACATCCGCGCTAAAGAAGACGCGTGCAGCGATAGTTAGAGTAAGCTTGGTCATTTCTTCTGCGAGATCCAGGGTCATTCCTGATTCCCATTCAGAAATGTAGCGCTCAGTTTCTTCGCGCATTGTCTTTTCGTAGATATCAATGCTCAAGTGACTAAAGGCCGGATTGATGATTCTTCGCTGTCGAAGCCAGAATTCGCCTTCGCTCACAACCAGCCCATTGCCGTCGACTCGGCTCAGCACCCGTTTGAAAATATCGGTTTTCCCAAACATCTTGGCCCTGGTGAGCAGGATGTCCTTAACTTGGTCTGGATGATTGAACATGAACCAATGAGTATTGGCGGCTTTTACATACACTATGTCGCCGAACTCTTGTTTGAGCCTCATAGCCGTGCCCAGCGCGTCTTCTTTGAAGCTGTTGACGAATTGCAGACCAAGGATGCCGCCCTCCGGTCCTGGTGGTTGATTTACAGTTACCATGTCTTTTTCCCTAATAGTGTATTGCCATCGTCCCCGGTGGCAGCTCCAAACTCACTGTGGCCCTACCATCATTGTGGTGCCTGACTTCCACTTGCGCATCTTGCTGGGGCTTTGTTTCACCACTAGCCCAATCGCTTCGGAACAGGTATTTTAATGACGGACGATCGTTTTCTTTTCCATCGCTAAATCTGTCAGGCAGAATCTGATAGAGTAGCCAATGGCTACCTGCTGATTGGGAGCGATCCACGGGTCAAGCTCAGTGTCGGCAGACTTGAGATGCCACCATATTCGGCTGCGGCAATAGCGGTTTGAATCCTCTGAGTATAAACATGTGGTTTACCCAACATGCACTATATGTGATGCATAGTCGAGAACCGTCCTGAGTTAGGTATGTCGTGAGCGCCGTTGGCTTATCTGCGTGATGGTGCTTTCAGAAAATTTCCCAACCACTCCAGGAATGAAATCGGAGTCGGTGCGCCGGCGCTGGCTATCTTTTGCGCATCAGCGAGCGTCATTCCGGCCTCCACTCCTCTGACTATCTCCACGACTTCCCCGTCCACAGGAAATCGGCGAAGTGCTACCTTCGAAAAAATGAGATCGCCGCGATCCTCAACTTCGAAAACACCGCCGGATGATTTCACGAGTTCGGCTGACTCCTCCAGCTTCGATTCCAGTTCGGCCGCCAACCTGACAGCCTGATTCTTGTAGCCTCAGGCTCCACAGTAGGTGATGGTGAACCTTTTTGCTGTGCTTGCCATAGGTGATTCTCCAATTGGTACCTATAAAAATATAGCATGCTGTTCACTGTGGGATGCAAAGGGGTGCGGTGACTGCGGGGGCTCCACATAAGTCCTGCCCTTTTTGTCGATCGAGTTTATTTTGCTTCTCGAGGCTCCCAATTTTTTTCATCAGCGCGGTTTCTGTGAGCGGGCGCAAGAAATATATCGCGTCGTTGTGCGGATTAACGACGAGCGCGAGAGCCCCTGGGTTGCTGCCCCGAGTGTTCATCGGTTGCGTTCAAGTACCTCGAAGATAGCTGAACACGTTTCAATGCGGCGGCGAAGCAGATGGATAGGGACACATGCTCAGAGTGGAGTTCCAAAAATGTTAAAGGTTTTAAAGGTTTTAAAGGTTTAGCGTGAGGCGCGAAAGAGTAGCATTCAGCTACCGCTCTCGTCAAAATAAAGCAGCTATTTGCGCGCAATCGCTCTCCTTGCGCTATTGGGACGAAGTGCGCTTGATCATGAAGCTGAATTTGCAAGTTGCGGCGTACTGTATTCATCGTCCTGTTGATTGTCGAATTCAGCTTGAATTTCCTCGATCATTGCGTTTCTTTCCCGGCTCCCACAACCAGATGTATAACAGGCTGCAATCAGAACAGCTCCACCGAGTTGGCTATACGCAGACGGCGAAACTTCAATGGTATTCTTAATATTGTCTGCCTGTGAGACGTGAATAAGCTCATATTCACCATGCTCGTAGTGCAACACTGCATAAAGTCCGGGTCTTTCTTCAAGGTCGTCGACAACGCTAAAAGGTCCATCGAATTCAAACTTTCCAATTAAAATAGTCATAGATCTATAACCTGTGATACATGCAGAAAACTAAGCATAATTCGCTTCCTGTGAAAACTGAGTTAAAACACGCAGAAGCTTGGCGAATAACCAGTCAACAGTGACTAAACGAACTTAGTTATTTTCTAATAACAGTTCGCCTCAACCTTTGGAATGGCTTGGTTCTAAGGCGCGTACGCAACCTGTTCGTTCTCATCCAGCCCCTCTTCCAATAGATCACGAACATCTGAAAGAAATCGGGCGCCTGTTCTGTGTCCATTATGTTGTTGTCGTATTTCAACGAGATGGTAACCATCGGACGAATCTCTATCTTTCCAGCTCGGACGACCGGACGCGGCTCCACCGCTCCCAGTGCGAATATCGATGTGCAGATGCTTGGTCCCAAAATCATTTCCACACCAAGTGCACCGAGCGAACTCAAGCCGAAAGTCGCCGAATTGCAAATCAATCTGAACTGCGGAAAAAACGTTCCGAGGACAAGTGCAGATCTACGCAAGAGCCAGTTCAGACCGGTGAATTGGTGCTGTCTATGCATATCTTGAAGCTTTGCGATTGCGCCAGGGAACCAACTACTCTTACGGGTCCATGTCGCACCATTATGGATACGGTAACGGCTCAAGCAACCCGAGGCGATCGAGACTGAGTAACAGGCATAGAAATCTCAGTCAGAAAATCTATTATCAAGAGCACCAATCACAAAGACGATACTATTAAGGAATCCGGATGACTCGGAATCGTTGTTGATTTCCTAGTCAGCGGGAGCTAGTACGACTGAGTTTTAAATTCAGTTGAGGTGCTCTTTCAGATGAAGACAATTCGGATCCTTAGAGAGGCGAGAGAGCGCCCTCTTCTCAACCTGGCGAATACGCTCCTTGCTGACATTGAGTTGTTCGCTGCAGTAATCGAGCGATTTTGCAAAGCCATCTAGCAAGCCAAAGCGCATCTCCAGTACACTTCGCTCTTGCGGTTTGAGGTTTGATAGTGCCATAACAATTCCACGTTTGAGAATCCCGATTTCTGCTTCGTCTTCTGGTCGCTCCTCAGATGCTTCGACCATGTCGATCAACTTTCGAGCGCCGTCTTCAAACATCTCTTTCTCCAGGGATAAAGTGTTCATTCTGAAGGCCAACGCTTCTATCACTTGCAGATCTCTCAACTGGGAAAAATTTGCAATCTCGTCTATTGTGGGTCGGCGTCCAAGTTCCTTCGTAAGATCGGCGATAGCGTAATTGACTTTGCGCTGTCGCTCTTGCATATGGACGGGTATCCTGATTGTCTGTGATTTGTCTTGTATGGCTCGAGCAATCGATTGTCGTATCCACCACGTGGCGTATGTCGAAAATCTGCATTGCCGCTCCGGCTTGAATCGCTGCACCGCCTTGATGAGACCGATGCTTCCCTCTTGCACCAGATCCTGCAATGGTAGACCACGACTGCCATAACGCTTTGCGATGTTGACCACTAGGCGTAAATTTGCTAGAACAAGTCTACCGTATGCCTCTTTATCGCCATCCCTGATTTTGAGAGCAAGATCTATTTCTTCTTGTTTGGAGAGAAGATTGTATCGACAAATCTCTTTTAGATACCGTCCGGTTGAATCATCTTCAATCACGATCCGGCGAGAGTCTCGTTCTCTTGCTGATTGATCGCGGTCTCGACTTGCGTCTAACTCGAAAAAGGAATCAGCATTTAGTAATACGCCCAAGTCTCTGAAATAGTCTTCGAAGCTTTTAGTGCTCATGATAAGTATTCTTCTTCCATGCAGATTCGTTTTGGTCTACTTATGTTAAAGACTAAACGAAGTTCTGACTGGGTGCCGCGGACGACACAAGAGTTAATAATGCATCGAGCGTCGCTGGAAGTTGGGTTCGGTATGTAGTGACATTCTGTACTACGTCTAGAGCCGTGGCCTTCACTACATCGGTACTATCTAGTGAATGCTTCTGCATGGAGTTTCTTTGCCGCATCGAATGATGCCATTATGGAGCTATCTGCGAAGGCGCCGCGAAAGTTTTAGACGAAACGCAGAAGATTAGCACGACACGACGTTCGGCGCCACTATTGAGATCTTGTATCGCTGACACGCTCTAGCTTGCGGATTAGAGAAGCTCCCACGAGTTGTGTGACTGTGGTAGCTATAGCCCACGCGAGCATGAATATCGAGCCCATCAAAGTCCAGAAGTAGAGGTGGATCCAATCGTCAATCTGCCAGTCTCGTGGATTTGCGGTGCGGTAGACCACTTTGACGCCATCACCGACCTTTAGTGCAGGCGACGTGGAGAGAAAGGATTGAAGCTGAAGTATCTCACCGTTTGCTGTTTTGAATCGAACAACCGGTGCCAGGCTGCCCTTGGCTCCACGCTCGAGTCCTACAACTTCCCCATCGACATGGGTCGAGTTTGATATAAAATCGTTGACAAAAAAGAGTGAGACGATAGTAGCCACAGTCGCGGCCAGTAGGCAGCAACCAAAGACTGTCACCAAAATTCTGAAAACCTTTCGTGCTTCGCCTGGACTTCTTGGGGTAGTACCCATGTTGTGCTCCGATTGTGACAGTATAGTTTCTCACAGTTTCATGGTAATCGAAGCTCATTATGATTGTGCAGTTTCGATCGAAGGTCGTCCCACTTATCGATTGGACAAACCGGAAAGTCTTAACAACATCTCGACCAGACGATTGGCCTTTGTCACGTGGACGCCGTCGACTGTTTGATCCGAGAGCGAAAGCTTGGCTCGTGTAAATACAATTACCGGGACGACTATGCCACAACTTCTCTGCGAGCTAACGAGAACCGCTTGCCGCCTTACATTGCCGATGAAGTCGTTGTCGAGCGGCTTTTCATCGCGAAGCAATTGTCGATCTTGCTCGGTGATGATCCCCGCGTGCGATTTGACGTCGATCGCAAAGACCATCTGGTTTGGCGAGGTGACGACAAAATCCACATCGCCTGCGCGTTGGAGCAGAACATTTTGTTCAATCCTCCAACCGGACGCTTTTAGTTCGCTCAGCACTTCACCCACACGGTCTTCTGCTTGTCCTCCCTTCTCCGCACGGGCAGCGGCTTGCTTCATGCTTTTGAATTCTAAGTAGAGAAACCTTGCCAGTGCAAGGAAGATGCAGACTATCCAGAGAGGAGTGCGAAAACCAGCTGATACGAAGAAACCGATAGGGATTAATACTGCGACAATCGACGCCAGCCACAGAAGTCTGGACTTTCGATGTCGTCGAACAGCAAGTTCTTTAGGACCACTATATTCTCTTGCGGCCATGTTGCGCCCCTTCGCGTATCTCGTCAAGTTTAGACCCTGTCAGAGGATTTGCACATGAATTCTTCGTCTGTCTGTCTGTGCATCTGTCTGTGCATCTGTCGTATCTTGCCTGCCTGAGTGGTTGATGAACGGCAAGTTCACAAGCGTTTGACGTCAGTGTATATTTAGATGGTGAACTCACAAGCCCGCGTCACCAATGAGAAGGTGCTGAAGATGGAAGATGCAATCAAGAGCCTTGGTGCAGATGAATATTTGCGTCTGGAAGAATTAACCAGCGTAAGGCACGAGTTTGTCGATGGTGAGTTATATGCAATGACTGGCGGCACCATGGCTCATTCTCTGATCACCACTAACATCGGCACATCGCTCAAGTCTCAACTTAAGGCGAGCGGCTGCAGAGTCTATATCAGCAACTTGAAAGTAAGGATTGATGCAACCAACAGCTTCTACTATCCTGATGTGCTCGTCGACTGCGGCCACTATGTCAAGGACAAGACATTCACGACATCACCAGTGCTGATTGTAGAAGTTCTGTCTAGGAGCACGGCAGCAATCGATCAACGCGAGAAGCTTTTCGCGTACAAGAAAATTGACTCGCTCAAGGCTTACATAATGATTCAGCAATCGAGAGCCCGAGTCGCTATACATCTGAGAGGTGATGACGATACTTGGACGAAACAAGAAGTTGACAAAGACGGGTATTTTACTATTGAAATTTGTCCCGGTACGAATATAAAAATCCACTTGAACGAGATTTACGACGACTGCAATCTGGACGCTGATAATCTGCAGGTACAAGAAGAGTCGGCAGCTTATGTCTGGTGACTATAGAGTGTGCGAATGCTTTACCATGTCTTGATCTTATTAATTGGAGAACCGAGGGAGCTAGTGCGGTAGGGAAGTTGTCTGCGCTGCGATAATTCTCAATCGCTTAACGCGCAGCTCAATCGAGTTGTGGTTTCCTTATCGGTTGACTGGAGCGCCAGACCTGCTCGTCCTCTAACTCTGCGAAAATTGTCAGTTGTTTGGCACTCTGTTTAGTATTGTCTTCCAGATCCTCGTCAGTGTGAACCAGACCGCTTCCCCTGATGTGAAGGAGCTCGACGCCGTGCTCTTTTAAAACTCGACCAATCAGCAATCGACGATGACAGTTTGACGGATTTTCCTCGCCGCACATTAATGCCACCGTATACGATGCTATACCTTTACACACCCTGCTGATCGCTTGTTGGAAAAGCTCTGACTCGGCTATCTTCCAGTACAAAACGAATCCTTCGTCATCATAGTAAATTTCATCTTTTGGCATTCCGCCAAGTTCTCTTCCCAAAAATAGATACTTTTTTGCGGCATTGGAAATCGCGACTTCCAGAGTTTGTTTGTTGAAATGTGTTGCGAACTTCGAGAAAGGGGACGACCGCACATCTACAACGACATCTATATGATGCATATCGAGCAGCGAAAGGAAGTGTTCAGTTGAATTGTTCGAATGTCCGATCGTGAAAATTTTGGGCTTCTGAATAGATTCCGAATTCTCTTTTTTGTGTGTAGTCATGTGCATGATTGTTTATATCGTACTCGTACAATTCGAGCTGCTGTCAAATCCAGCATCCATGGGCGCCAAGCAATGTTGCGGAGGAAAAGCGAGGCGCACGTCATGTGCAGCTCTCTCTCTCTCTTCGAGATTCAAGTTAACCGATTCGGTGAAAGTTGGCAACTTGCTTCGACCGCGACAAGAAATCACTATGAGTACGGGGTACTAGCATCCGGGTGGTTCGTCTCGACTGCCGGCTGCAGGTGTAATCTTAGAAAGACTCGCAGCCGAGACCCACAACAGTGTTCATAGCGCACCTACGAGAGGTCTTTGAATAATGAAACTTCGGTAAGACAAGCCTCCTGGAGGTTCTACAGCTCTGCCTCGCGTCAGCCCAACAGACCCGGAGTGAAAGCAAATATGCCCGACCTTTGAAAAACTTCGGCACTCAATTGTTTTTTGACAATTTCACCTTACGCTGTACTCAGGGCAAATTCAGATACAGCTAACCGCAATTTGTGGTAACGAATCATCTCAAGCGCATCGTCGGCGCTGGAGTGTCCGTTGTTGAATATTGGGAGGAGTTTACTATGTCGAATACACCACTAGAACACTACGAGGACGCCGCTCCAGCAGGAGGAGGCGTAGAGCATACAGCATCTAAATTCTATGAGGCTGCATACAGCGGGTTTACGTCGGTAATGTCCGCATTGAATCCAGATACCAAGGACACATCTGACACCGGCGCTTCGAAGTTGAGTAAGCTCGGTTTTCCGGACAAAAGTTTTTTCGACTCGGCCGAGGATACCCCTGCCGCGGCGGATGCGCTAAGTCCAGATCCCCCGGATGATGGGAAGAAGACTTCGCCGCGTGGAAAAGAGTCGATCGAAGCTCCGGGTAAGAACATCGTGAAAGACCCTAACGATGCGATAATGCTAAAACCACCACAACCAAAGCCGGACACGCTTTTGGATTACGTTGAACGATCTGGACAAGCGAAGGAAGTCGGAGCGAAAACCGCGGACGTCGTTAGAAGCATGACAGATGGTCTGAAAGGACCTGAAAAAGAGGCTGATGACAATTCGCGAAAGAAAGGTCTAAATGCCATTGAGGAACTCGATCGTTCACTTCGAGGGATCAAAGGTCCCGATGGAAAGCCGTTGTCGGAAGCCGATAGAAGTGCTCTTGCCACGCAACTCATCAATCGTGAACTGCGGGCGCAGGGACTGGGAGACTATGAGGCGAAGGAGGTTGGCGGAGCGGGTGGTGCAATTCCTATTGAGATTGGCAAGCCGGGTGTTCCGGAGAACTATCGTACCGCACGAATTCAGTTCCCCACTTATGATCCGGTGACCGGCGCACAAACAGATGTCTCAAAAGTTCTGCTATCGAAAACCGTGAAGCATGGTTCGCAGAAAATTGATGGCTGGCGCGGTACCAAATAGTTCTCGTCGAAATCTAGACTCGTTGTCTAAACATTGATACCAGAGTGTGTTCGTCCTTGTCCGTTAAAGGCGAATGATGTAGACTCTGGTTCATTGTTTGGATTCTCGGTTGGTTCGAGTTCCGTGTTGGATTGTTTGCGGAGGAATTTATGCAATCAAAAAAGTCGGTGAGCTTTCAGGTTGCCGGGTGTATTGCAACTCTGAGCCTTGTAGTACTTAGTGGCTGCGGGGCGAGTGAAGATAAGTCCACCTCGACAACACTGACTCAGACTGCAACAGCCGCACCAGCCGACTTGCCTGCCCCCAGTACTCCTGCCGGCGCGGCATCGTCCGCGGTTGCTCCGTCAAGCACAACTCCGTCAAGCTCGGCACCGTCTACGGTGGCGCCGGCAGCCACCGCTCCTGCCACCACACTTTTGAGTCGGATCGTCATCAATCCTCCTGCATTTAACCACCCGCCGGTCTCTGAAGTCACCATCGAAGCGATCAAGAAAACAATTCAGGCATTACCTGAAGCTTTCCGGACGAAGCTCGATCAAAGTGATGCCCGCGTCATTATTTCACCTAACATGATCGACAGATGGCCGGACTCCGTAAGAGACCTGCCCGAAAGCAATCCAGCGCCGACGCTGGCAGAACAACCCGGCCGTATCTATGGTCGCGACATGTGTGTCTATGAGCGTCCGAAGAAGCGAGGCACCACAGACCTGGGACCAGCGCGAGCACCGGAATTCTTGCAGCTCCATGTGGGCGATATGTGCTTTCAGGTGCTCGACGACATGGAGACTCTGTCGAAAGATCCGACTCTGCGGCAAGAATGGAATGAAGACAAAAAGAACATTCCTCCTGATGCACAGCCTAAAGTGGCCAACTTTATGAAACTCGATGATTGGGGACCGCGCGAGACCTGTGCCGAAATGTTCGGATCGATGATGGGCGGCCGCAACGAAAACACGGATAACTTATACAAATATTTCCCGCGCGTGAAGAAGTGGTTAATCACGCGTCTGGGGATCTCTGGGCAATCCTAGACGTTCGGGTATTTCTACATCCGCAATCCGGAGCGCCGGCGTCTAGCGTGCCCGGTCACATTCACGTTGGGATTCCGACACCCGATCGCTAGCGTCTAGCCGGCAAGAAGGTGGACATCTTTTGTCGATCTAAAATCCTATATTCGATTTTTGGAACGCTGCTCAAACGCGGCGCCGTGCGCCAACTCGTGTCAGGCTGCCTTTGCAGAAGATCCTGTTGTCAAAAGATAATACATAATTTTTTTGACCTGCAGAATTGACGTTTGCGCTAAGATCTCTGCTTTGGTTGCAGATCGATGCAGCCGGCAGCCCTGGAGAATACCAAAGTGACGAGCAAATTAGCAAAACGGATAATCGGCAAAACGCGCTCGAAGCGCAAACAGAAGTCAATGTATAAGCTGAAACTCACTTTGGTCGGGGCTCCAGTGCCTATCTGGCGGCGGGTTGTGATTCGGGGAGATACTGCGCTAAACGTAGTGCACGACATCTTCCAGATCACCATGGGATGGTGGGAAACTCATCTTCACGACTTCCACGCAGGCGACAAGCGATACGGAAACCTTAGGACCGCCGATGGTGACCTCAGTTTTAACGACGAGACAAAATTTGTACTGGCGGATTTGATAAATGCGCCAGGCGACTCGTTCAAGTATGTGTATGATTTCGGAGATGGCTGGATGCACGAAGCCGTTCTTGAGTCTGTGCTGGAAGCTGACGGCGATGGTTTCGTCCTTTGTCTGGGCGGGCGCCGAGCATGTCCTCCTGAGGATGTCGGTGGCGTCCCTGGATATATGCATTTCTTGAATGTCGTCGAAGATCCAGAGCACGAACAACGCGATGAAATGTTGGCCTGGGCTGGTGGATCATTTGATGCTGACAGCTTTGACATAAGGGGAGTCAATCTGCGATTGCTTCTGCTTCAGGAAGCGTTGATGCAGCCAAATCAATAGTCGTTGATAGAGGGCCTAAGCGCTAACTTTGATGCTTTCTCTCATGCTCGGTGAGAGGCGACTTATGGAAACTTCCATTGATTTGGTTTGCCACCAAATTTTTTCATGTTTTCGTCGGCCTTCTGCGGTGTAACTCCACCGTGAAGTACTTCAAATGCTCTGACAACTGCTCCGGCTCTGTCTCTTCCATGGCGACAGTGCACATACATCTTCCCACCCTCACCCAGTACAGCGCGTTGCTGCTGGAGGTAGTCGGCTGCCAGCTTCAAATGTGCCTGACTGACATCACCAACGTTGAGCGGCGGGCGAAGATCGCTTCCTTTGCAGATGTCTGTCCATGTAACATGCTTCAAGCCATTTTCTTGGGCCCAGGTTTTTTCTTTCTCCACTCCTTTCAGCTCGTCATGGTGATAGCGGAGATCAACAATTAGTTTGACCCCTTGCTCTTTCAGTTTTGTCGCTGTCGCCGGCGTCAGTTCTTTCTGCGTGAGCGCTCCGGCTCGAATAATTGGGGCACCGTCTACATCGCCGTAGTTCTTAAGATTGAATCCTTCAAACTCTCTTGGTTTTTGTCCCTCATATCGACTTTTCTTTACCGGTACACCTTCAGGTTTCGGAGTGGTTCGCTCAGCCCTTGTTTTGTATTGAATTTGAGTTCGGGCAAGTGATGCATCGAATATCTTTAGTACCTCGGCGAACAGCTTCGGCACGCTATTGTGGACCATGAATAGCATCACCGGCGATATTAGGTCTATTTCCTTTGGACGATCAGCGCCGGTCTCTACCCGAAATGGGAACTCATGTGGCTTGCTGAAACTCTCGAGAATTGCTTTTCTTTGTTGCTCGTTGAGTGCGGATATTCCTTTTAAGACTTGCTCCACGCGCTCTCTGTGAACGCTGTTCGTTCCCCAACCATTCGGGTAGACCGCCTTTTCCGAGGCCTCTGAGCCAGCCCGGTCAAAGGGTTTGTTTACAACGCGTACTGGTAAGAACTCTACTTTTCCACCAGTGGCCCTTAACTGCTTGCCGATATTCACTTGAGCATCGTGCGATGCCACGAATGTAGAAAATACCACTCCCATGTCTGATCTTCCTTGCGACTTGCAGGCCTCGTGCAATCGAGTGGATCGATCTATCACTTGTTTGCCGGTCGTAGCCATATCGTCTACTATGACGATTCTCTTGACTCCATTCAGCTCACCTTTGCTCAGTCTATCGAGGAACTGGCTCTCGGACAGGAATTTGCCATCGTACTTACTGTCGGTCATTCCATTGGCAAGCCGATATAGGTATGAACTATGCTCGAGGCTGTCTACTCTAGTTTTTTGCTTGCTACTAAAGGAGACAAATAACGTATCATCCGGAATGGTTTTGGCATCACCAAAAAGCTTCTTGTGAAGAGTAGCCGCGAATGAAATTGCTCTTCTCGTGTCGTAATGGCGGACGCCTGCGGCAGTCGCCATCAACGCAGCAAGCCCTTCTGTCGCCTTCGATTCTGAACTGCTCTTGAGAGGCGAGATAAGCGCCTCCGCGATTCCCCGAAGTCTGGCGAGCTCTACATCTTTTTCGAACACTTTCATGAATGTATCGTATTCGCCCCTGGTAAGCTTGGGCGCGGGAGCCCCTGGGTCGTAGTCTTTGTCGGTGCGCAGACCAAGGCGTTCTCTCAATCGCAGAATATTTTCTGCGGTCGGCAACTGCGTCGCTAAGTGAAGGTCGTGCATGGTTGCACCTTCAAACAGCGCCTGAACCTTCCCAGAGGTAACCAGATTGTCGCCATAGATTGTTTTTGCTTTATCAACCGCGGCCTGATTTTTTCCATCAAGGAAGAGAACCGCTTTTCCTTTCGTCGGGGGCGAGCCGCCTTCATTGAGCCGGTGGATGCTAACCTCTAGTCCTGTTGCCTTGCGGAACATTTGCGCCATGGCTTCGCCTTCTGGGCTGTTAACGACAAGGAAAATCTCATCGACGACATGTCTCCGCCTGGTTGCACCAGCTTCTTTTAACTCTTCTCCAAGAGAACGGAGATGCTTTTTCATTCCTTCTTCGCTCAAGAAATCTTTGCGCTTGGCCATTGCATCAAGCATGGCTTCTCTCTGCGCCTGGTTTAATCCTGCGGTCAGGTTTTCCAGTGCTATAGGAAGAACCGAGCGAGGATAAAGCTCTCGTCCTAATCTCTCGCAAAGTACGCGCAGATTCGTTCCGAATTCCGGAGATATCTCTTGGGCGGACTTGTACAATACTTCGTGTAGATTTCTCAGTCCATCGGCATCGAGCTTGGGAACAAGTTTCTCTAAAGCATCTCGCGATCCATGTTTGACAATTGTTGACCAGAGTTGCGTTTTATCTTCGGCGGATAGTTTTTCGTTGTTTCCAACAGCTTGCCATAACTTATCGACATCGCCTTCTATACTGCCTTTCGTCCGTCGTGTACCACTGACGGGCTCTCCCAGATATTTGAGAACCTCGGGCGGTGCTCCATTGTCACGCAATCTGACGTATGTCTCGGCTAACTCGACCGCAGGCTTTAGCACTTGTTTGACTACATCTTCCTGCGAGCCTTTCACGTTGCCGGCACGCATTTTATGCAGGGCGCTAGTCACTAACTCACGAGGCCTCGGATCATCGCTTGCTGCACGTGCCTTGTTGATTCGTTCGACCATGGTATCGTCGATGGCGCCACGAGTTTTTAGCGTATTGATAAAACTGCGCATTCGGCCATCCCAGTTATGGTCGTATGTTTTCGGGGCTTCACCTTCCGCGGGCTGACCTTCATGGCTCTCAAGCGGTCTGAGCGGCATTCTTCCACCGGGCGAACCGCCAGCTTTGCGACTTCCTGGCGCATCTTCGCCTGATGCCGTGCGCGCAAGCACCTCATGAAGACTCGTATGATATCGTGTGTGGTAGGCACTGCCCAGCGCTTTTGCGTGCTGATTCATGCGCTCTGTAATTTTCAAAAGCGACAGTCTGTATGCATCTGGGTCAGATTTAAGACCCTTCTGAATTTCTTGCAACCAGGCTTTATCCTTGTTTCCGAACCAATAATTCAAACGATCGCCGGCAACAGCGTTGTCGATCCAGGCTGATACTTCCGCAGCAGTGCCCATGTGTGACAGGTTGGCGCG